>NZ_JBEYVB010000007.1:130356-267538 GCF_040643815.1 Micromonospora sp. NPDC047074 | reverse complement strand
GCGGCGGTAGGCGCCGTCGCTGGCCGAGGTGGCCATCGAGGCGTACGCGCGCAGCGCCGCTCGCCGACGCTCCGGCGGCGCTGCGCGCGGTGGCGGAGGGCGCGCTGCTGGGCGGGTACCGCTTCGCCGGCTACAAGACCCGGCCGCAGCCGGCCCGGCGGCAGCCGGTGGCCGAGGTGCTGGTCGCCGTGCCGGACGCCGGTGACGCCGGTGCCCAGGCCGAGATCGCCCGGGCCGGGGCGGTCGGTGGCGCGGTGCGGCGCAGCCGGGACTGGGTCAACAAGGCCCCGAACGAGCTGCGCCCGCCGACCTTCGCCGACTCCGTGGCCGACGCCGCCCGGGAGGCGGGCCTGGCGGTCGAGGTGCTCGACGAGGCGGCGCTGGCCGCCGGCGGGTACGGCGGGATCATCGCGGTCGGGCAGGGCTCCGAGGCCCCGCCGCGGCTGGTGAAGCTGAGCTACACGCCGGCCGGGGGCGGCAACGGCAAGCGGGTGGCGCTGGTCGGCAAGGGCATCACCTTCGACACCGGCGGCGTCTCGATCAAGCCGGCGCAGGGCATGTGGGAGATGAAGTCCGACATGGCGGGCGCCGCCGCGGTGGGCGCGGCCATGCTGGCGATCGCCGCCCTCAAGCCGTCGGTGGCCGTGACGGCGTACCTGCCGATGGCGGAGAACATGCCGTCCGGGCAGGCGTACCGGCCGGGCGACGTGATCACCATGTACAACGGCAAGAAGGTCGAGGTGCTCAACACCGACGCCGAGGGCCGGATGGTCCTGGGCGACGCCATGGCACGGGCCTGCGAGGACGGCTGCGACTACCTCTTCGAGACCTCCACCCTCACCGGCGGGCAGGTCATCGCGCTGGGCAAGCGGATCGCCGGCGTGATGGGCAGCCCCGAGCTGTGCGAGCGGGTCCGGGCCGTCGGCGACGCGGTCGGCGAGCCGGCCTGGCCGATGCCGCTGCCGGACGACGTGCGCAAGGGCATGGACTCCGACGTGGCCGACATCTCCCAGGTCAACGCCGGCATGGACCGGGCCGGTCACATGCTCCAGGGCGGGGTGTTCCTGCGCGAGTTCGTCACCGCCGAGGTCGCCTGGGCGCACATCGACATCGCCGGTCCGGGCTACCACTCGGGCGAGCCGACCGGCTACTGGACCAAGGGCGGCACGGGCGTGCCGGTGCGCACCCTGGTCCAGCTCGTGGAGGACGTCGCCGCCAACGGCTGAGATGTGAGGAAGGGCCCCTTCCTAACGCAATGCGTTAGGGAGGGGCCCTTCCTCACATCTGGTGGGATCGCGGTCAGAACAGGTCGGGGCGGCGCTTGCGGCGTTCGTTGTAGTCACGCATCCGCTGCGGGTAGCCCATCAGCCGCACGTCGTAGACCGGGATGCCCATCCGGTACGCGAAGCGGCGGGCGCCGTCGGGGCCGTCGATGCGGCGGCGGGTCCACTCGCCGTCGTCGGCGATCAGCATGACCGTGGTCTCGGTGACGGTGGTCCGGGGCTCGATGTACGCCTCGACCCCGCGCCGGCTGCGCACGAAGCCCTCGAGGTGCTCCAGGTCGGCGCGGTCGGCGGCCCGGTCGAGGCTGACCGCCCGCGTCTTCTTGCGTCGCCGGAACAGTCCCACCGGGTCTCTCCCCCTCCAGTGCGTCGTCGAAGCGCGTGCCAAGCGTACGTGTCGCGGACGTGTCGTTGGGCACCTCACTACGCGGGCGGCGGGCGGTGGTGACAAGATGACCGAGGTGGGGTGTGTCCGTGTTACCCCGCCGTGACCCCCGAAGCAGTGACGCGAACTGGGAGTTGGACGTGAGCGAGCCGAACGACGCAACCTTCGACATCGTCATCCTCGGAGGTGGCAGCGGCGGTTACGCGACCGCCCTGCGCGCCGTCCAGCTGGGCCTGAAGGTCGCGCTGGTCGAGAAGGGCAAGCTCGGCGGGACCTGCCTGCACAACGGTTGCATCCCGACCAAGGCCCTGCTGCACGCCGCCGAGATCGCCGACCAGACCCGCGAGTCGGAGCAGTTCGGCGTGAAGGCCGAGCTGGTCGGCATCGACATGGCCGCGGTCAACTCGTACAAGGACGGCGTCGTCTCCCGGCTCTACAAGGGCCTGCAGGGCATGCTCAAGGGCAACAAGGCGATCACCATCGTCGAGGGCCACGGCAAGCTGGTCGGCAAGAACGTCGTCGAGGTCGACGGCAAGCGCTACACCGGCCGCAACGTCGTCCTGGCCTCCGGCTCGTACGCGAAGAGCCTGCCCGGCCTGGAGATCGACGGCGAGCGGGTCATCACCAGCGACCACGCCCTCACGCTCGACCGGGTCCCCGCCTCCGCGATCGTGCTCGGCGGCGGCGTGATCGGCGTCGAGTTCGCCAGCGTGTGGAAGTCGTTCGGGGTGGATGTCACGATCATCGAGGCGCTGCCGCGGCTGGTCGCGGCCGAGGACGAGGAGTCCTCGAAGGCGCTGGAGCGGGCGTTCCGCAAGCGGAAGATCAACTTCAAGGTCGGCAAGCCGTTCGAGAAGGTCGAGAAGACCGACAAGGGCGTGAAGGTCACCATCGCCGGTGGCGACACCGTCGAGGCCGAGCTGCTGCTGGTCGCCGTCGGCCGTGGCCCGAACACCGCCGACCTCGGCTACGAGGAGCAGGGCGTCAAGACCGACCGCGGCTACGTGCTGACCGACGAGCGGCTGCGCACCAGCGTGCCGAACGTCTACGCGGTCGGCGACATCGTGCCCGGCCTCCAGCTCGCCCACCGGGGCTTCCAGCAGGGCATCTTCGTCGCCGAGGAGATCGCCGGCCAGAACCCGGCCGTCATCGACGAGGCCGGCATCCCCCGGGTCACCTACTCCGACCCCGAGCTGGCCTCCGTCGGCCTGACCGAGGCGAAGGCCAAGGAGCAGTACGGCGCCGACAAGGTCAAGACCTACAACTACAACCTGGGCGGCAACGGCAAGAGCCAGATCCTCAAGACGGCCGGCTTCGTCAAGCTCGTCCGGGTGGAGGACGGCCCCGTCGTCGGCGTGCACATGGTCGGCGCCCGGGTCGGCGAGATGGTCGGCGAGGCGCAGCTCATCTACAACTGGGAGGCGTACCCGGCCGAGGTGGCGCAGCTCGTGCACGCCCACCCGACGCAGAACGAGGCCCTGGGCGAGGCGCACCTGGCGCTCGCCGGCAAGCCGCTGCACGCACACGCCTGATCACGACAACCGCGGCGTCCGGCGACGGGCGATGATCCCACCAGGGGAATGAAGGAGTCTTTGAAGATGCCGGTATCGGTCACCATGCCCCGGCTCGGCGAGAGCGTAACCGAGGGCACCGTCACGCGCTGGCTCAAGCAGGAGGGCGACACCGTCGAGGTCGACGAGCCCCTGCTCGAGGTGTCGACCGACAAGGTCGACACCGAGATCCCGTCCCCGGCGGCGGGCGTGCTGAGCCGGATCGTGGTCGGCGAGGACGAGACCGCCGAGGTCGGCAGCGAGCTTGCCGTGATCGCGGGTGAGGGCGAGTCCGCCGGTGGCGGCGGGGCCGCGCCGCAGCAGGAGGAGCCGGCCGAGGAGGCCGAGGAGGCCGCCGAGGAGCCGCAGGCCGAGGCGGAGCAGCCGGCCGTCGAGGAGCCGCCGGCGCAGGCCGCCGCCCCGGCCCCGTCGGGCGAGGGCACCCCGGTCAAGATGCCGGCCCTCGGCGAGAGCGTCACCGAGGGTACGGTCACCCGCTGGCTCAAGCAGGTCGGCGACACCGTCGAGGTCGACGAGCCGCTGCTGGAGGTCTCCACCGACAAGGTCGACACCGAGATCCCGTCGCCGGTGGCCGGCACGGTCCTGGAGATCAAGGTCCCCGAGGACGAGACCGCCGCGGTCGGCGCCGACCTGGCCGTGATCGGTGCCGCCGGCGCCGCCCCGGCCGAGGCGAAGCCGGAGCCCAAGGCCGAGCCCAAGCCGGAGCCCGAGCCCAAGGCCGAGGCGAAGCCCGAGCCCAAGCCGGAGCCCAAGGTCGAGGAGCCGACCCCGGGCGTGTCGTACAACGAGCCGGCGGCGGAGGCCGAGACCTCGGCCCGGCCCGCGCAGGCCGAGCAGAAGGCCGTGCCGTCGGCCCCGCAGCGCCCGTCGGCGCCCGCCCAGGGCGGCGAGGAGGCCGCCGGCTACGTGACCCCGCTGGTGCGCAAGCTGGCCAGCGAGCACGGCGTCGACCTCGCCTCGGTCAACGGCACCGGCGTCGGCGGCCGGATCCGCAAGCAGGACGTGCTGGAGGCGGCGGAGAAGGCCAAGGCGGCCAAGGCCGCGCCGGCCGCCCCGGCGCAGCAGCCCGCCGCCGCGGCGGCCCCGGCCAAGCCGGCCGCCAAGCCGCAGCCGAGCCCGAAGCGCGGCAGCACCGAGAAGCTCCCCCGGATCCGGGCGGTCATCGCCAAGCGGATGCACGAGTCGCTGCACGAGATGGCGCAGCTGACCACGGTGATCGAGGTGGACGTCACCAAGGTCGCCAAGCTGCGGTCCCAGGCCAAGGAGTCGTTCCAGCAGCGGCACGGCGTCAAGCTGTCGTTCCTGCCGTTCTTCGCCCTGGCCGCGATCGAGGCGCTCCAGGCGTACCCGATCGTCAACGCCAGCATGGACCTCGACGCCGGCACGATCACCTACCCGGCCTCGGAGCACCTCGGCATCGCCGTGGACACCGAGCGGGGCCTCATGGTGCCGGTCATCCACGGTGCCGGCGACCTCAACCTGGGCGGCATCGCCAAGCGGATCGCCGACCTGGCCGAGCGGACCCGGACCAACAAGATCAGCCCGGACGAGATCGCCGGGGCGACGTTCACGCTGACCAACACCGGCAGCCGGGGCGCCCTCTTCGACACCCCGATCGTGCCGTCGCCGCAGTCGGCGATGCTCGGCACGGGCGCTGTGGTCAAGCGGCCGGTCGTCGTCAACGACCCGGAGCTGGGCGAGGTCATCGCCGTCCGGTCGATGGTCTACCTGGCCCTGTCGTACGACCACCGGATCATCGACGGCGCGGACGCCGCCCGCTTCCTGGTCGCGATCAAGGAGCGGTTGGAGGCCGGCAACTTCGAGGCCGAGCTCGGCCTGTAGTTTCCCGCGGCAACACGAAGGGCGCCCCGGTCACCGGCCGGGGCGCCCTTCGCCGTCCGGGGCGGCGCGACCGACATCGGGGTCGCCACCGCAGGTGACCCGATTCCGGCCCGCCCGGAGTGGGGCGCTGCCAGAGTGGATGGGGTGGGCGGCATCCGGTGGCGCGAACGGCTGGGCCCGGCCGTCTCGATCGCCCCCGGCGCGCGGGTCGACCGGTTCGAGGTCTTCTTCGACCTCGTCTTCGTCTTCTCGTTCTTCATCATCACCCGGACCACGGCCGCCAACATCACGGGCTGGCAGTTGCTGCACGCCCTGCTCGTGCTCTCCGTGCTCTGGTGGTGCTGGGTGGTGCACTGCGTGGTCGCCACCCGGGTCCGGCTCGGCGAGGGCTTCGTCCCGGTGCTGATGGTCGTCGGCATGGCCGCGCTGTTCTGCTTCGCACTCTCCCTCCCCCAGGCGTTCAGCGACGCGACCGACGTGGCCGCCGGGCCGATGGTGGTCGCGCTCAGCTACGTGGTGGTCCGGGGCGTGCACCTGGCGCTCTACTGGCACGTCGCGCGGGAGCGGCCCGGCGAGCGCCGGATGCTGCTGAAGTACTCCCCGGAGGTGACGGTCAGCACCCTGCTGCTCACCGGCGCCGCGCTGTTGCCGCCGCAGATCGACGACCCGACCATGGCGGCGGCCCTGCGCGACGGGCTCTGGGTCAGCGTCGTCCTGCTCCAGTACGGCATGGGTCTCGTCGCGGGCGCGTGGGGCTGGACGGTGACCTCCGCCGAGCACTGGACCGAGCGGTACGACCTCATCCTGATCATCGCCCTGGGCGAGTCGATCATCTCGGTCGGCGTCGGCAGCAACCTGCTCGGCCAACCGCCGACGTGGCCGGCGGTCGCGGCGGCGGCGCTCGGCATCTTCTTCACGGCCGCGCTCTGGTGGGCGCACTACGACGTGATCGCGTCGGCCGCCCGGATCGCCCTGCACGCGGCCGAGGGCCGGCCCCGGGTGGCGATGGCCCGGGACGCGTACGCCTACCTCCACCTGCCGATGATCGCCGGGATCATCCTGTTCGCCCTCGGCGCCGAGGAGATCGTGCACCAGGTCGCCGATCCCGACGTCCCGGCCGGGGAGCCGACGCACGGCCCGGGCGTCGTGCTGCTCTTCGGCGGGGTGATCTGCTACCTGTGCGCGAACATGCTGTTCCAGTTGCGCACCCTGCACACCGTCTCGTGGACCAGGGTCGGCGCGGTGCTCCTGCTCGCCACCGGCATCCCGGTCGGTCAGCGGTTGCCGGCTCTGGCCGCCCTCGCCCTGCTCACCGCCGTCTGCGTCGGGCTGGTGGCGGTCGAGGCGGTGGTCATGGCGGACTCCCGGCGCGCGCTGCGCGAGATGGTCTTCGAGGAGAAGACCAGCCACGAGGCGCACGAGGCCGCGTGGCGCGCCCGCTGGCGCGAGCCGGCCCCGGACGAACCGTCGACCTGACACCCGCGAACCCCGATCTCGGACGCGGTGGCCCCCACCTCGGCGAGGTCGTAGCACCTCGTAGCACGCTGACCTAGAATTGCGTCGTGGCAGAGCACGCTCATCGGGAGATAACGCAGCGGGAGTTGCGCAACGACTCGGGCGCGATCATGCGGCACGTCGAGTCTGGCGAGTCCTTCGTCATCACGCGCAACGGCACCCCGGTCGGGAAGCTCATCCCACTCCGCCGGCGCACCTTCGTCCCACGGGCCGAAGTGCTCGCGGCCTTCGCGACGGCCCCCGTGCTCGACGGCGACAGGTTCCACGCGGACATCGACTCGTCGGTCGATCAGGATCCGTTCAGCCGTGAGTGGTGAGGCGCCGGTCCGCGGCCTGATCGACACGAACATCGTGATCCATCTCGGTACCCTCGGCCCGGAAGACCTGCCCGAGGAAATGGTGATCAGCACCGTGACGCTCGCGGAGCTCTCCGCGGGCCCACATCACACCGACGACCGCGCCGAACGGGCCCGGCGAACCAGCGTCCTCCAGCATGCCGAGGCCATGTTCGAGCCGCTGCCCTTCGACGCCGAGGCGGCGCGGGCCTTCGGGTTGGTCACCAGTGCGGTCCTGGCCACCGGGCGCACCACCCGCCGCCGATTGGCGGATCTGATGATTGCCTCCATCGCGTACGCGAACCGGCTGTCGCTCTACACCACCAACCCGACCGACTTCGTCGGGCTGGAGGAGTTGGTCACCGTCCGACCGGTCCGGCGGCCCTAATCGTGGCCTGCGGCGCCGGGGGACGCCCGCCGATGCGGACAGGTCTGCCTGTAGCAGAATCGTCGCTCTCCGGCTTGGTCGGTCGGTCCGCTCCCGGCAGGGTGGGTCCATGGCGATCTTCTCCCTCCAGGCGACCCCGTCCGACGGCCCGAGCTGGCTGGAGCTGGCCCGCCGGGCCGAGGCCGCCGGCTTCGACACCCTGTTCACCGCCGACCATCCCGGCTCGGCGGCGTCCCCGTTCGTCGCCCTGGCCGCCGCGGCGGCGGTGACGGAACGGATCGGCCTGGGCTCGTACGTCTCCAACGCCGGCGTCCGCGAGCCCATCCTGCTCGCCTCGGACGTGGCCACCCTCGACCTGCTCTCCGGCGGGCGGGCCCGGCTCGGCCTCGGCGCCGGCCACACCCCGGCCGAGTGGCACGCGATCGGCCGGGAGCGGCCCGACGTCGCCGGGCGGGTACGCCGCTGCCTGGCCGTGGCCGTGGCCGTCCGCGCGCTGCTCGACGGCGAGGAGGTCACCGTCGACTCCCCCGACCTGGTCGCGCGGGCCGCACGGCTGGACACGCCGCGCCCGGTGCAGCGGCGCGTCCCGTTCACCCTCGGCACGGCGAACTCCACGATGCTGCGCTGGGCCGGCGCGCACGCCGACGTCGTCGGGCTGTCCGGCCTCGGCCGCACGCTGCCCGACGGTCACCGGCACGAGGCGCGCTGGCGCGAGGCGGACATCGAGGCGCAACTGGCCTGCGTGGCGGCCGGGGCGGCCGGGCGGGCCGAGCCGCCGGTGCTGGAGGCGCTCGTGCAGCACGTCGTCGTCACCGACGACGCCGAGGCCGCCGCCACGGAGACCGCCGAGCGGCTCGGGCTGAGCGTCGCCGAGCTGCTCGCCACGCCGTTCGCGCTGATCGGCACCGAGGACGAGATCGTCGCGGCGGTCGCCGCCCACCGGCGCCGCTGGGGCGTCACCCGGTTCGTCGTACGCGAGGACGCGCTGGACCCGCTCACGCCGGTGCTGGCCCGCGTGGCCGCCGCCGACTGAGGGTCGGTCAGTCCGTACCCGGACCGGGCAGCCGCTCGTAGAAGCGGATCTTCTCGCGGAGGTGGTCGTACTGGCGCTGGAGCAGCCGCATCTGCTCCTCCACCCGTTCCGCGTGCCGCTCCAGCAACGCGCGCCGCTCGCCGGCGGTGTGCTCGCCCTCCCGGGCCAGTTCCGCGTAGCGGGACATCTCGGCGATCGGCATGCCAGTGTCGCGCAGGCAACGGAACAGCACGAGCCAGCTCAGGTCGTCGTCGGTGAAGACCCGCCGCCCGCCGGAGGTGCGCCCCACCCCGCTGAGCAGGCCGACCTTCTCGTAGTAGCGCAGGGTGTCGAGGCTGAAGCCGCTGCGCCGCGCCGCCTCGGAGGGTGCGTACCCGCTCATTCGCAGCAGCGTACTTGACCTGGAGCGCACTCCAGATTGAACGATGGGGACATGACGACGACACGGGTTCTGGGTCGCGGCGGGATCGAGGTCAGCGCGCTCGGCATGGGCTGCTGGGCGATCGGCGGGCCGCTGTGGGGCGAAGACGGGCAGCCGTTCGGCTGGGGCGAGGTCGACGACGACGAGTCGATCCGCACCGTCCACGCCGCACTCGACCTCGGGGTGACCCTCTTCGACACGGCCAGCAACTACGGCGCCGGGCACAGCGAGCGGATCCTCGGCCGGGCCCTCGCCGGCCGCCGCGACCGGGCGGTGATCGCCACCAAGTTCGGCAACCGCGCCGACGAGGCCACCCGACGGTGGACCGGCACCGATCCCAGCCCGGGCTACGCAGTGACGAGCCTGGAGGAGTCGCTGCGCCGGCTCGGCACCGACCACGTCGACCTCTACCAGTTGCACATCAACGACCTGCCGGTGCCCGCCGCGCTCGACCTGGTCGGCACGCTGGAGGACCTGGTCGCCCAGGGCAAGATCCGGGCGTACGGCTGGAGCACCGACAACCCGGCCTCGGCGGAGGCGTTCGCGGCGGCCGGCCCGCACTGCGCGGCGATCCAGCACGACCAGTCCGTGCTGCTCGACAACGCCGAGATGCTGGCGGTCTGCGACGCGGCCGACCTGGCCGCCCTCAACCGGGGGCCGCTGGCGATGGGGCTGCTCACCGGCTCGGTCCGGGCCGTCGGGCGGGACGACGTGCGCGGCATGGCCCCGGAGTGGCTGGTCTGGTTCACCGACGGCCGGCCGACACCGGAGTGGGCGGCCCGGGTCGAGGGGATCCGCGCGGCGCTCACCGCCGACGGCCGTACCCTCGCCCAGGGCGCGCTCGGCTGGCTGCTGGCCCGCAGCCCCCGGACGGTGCCGATCCCGGGGTGCCGGACGGTGGCCCAGGCCGAGGAGAACTTCGGCACCCTCGCCCTCGGCCCGCTGCCCGGCGACGCGTTCACGGAGGTCGAGCGTCTCCTGGCCGACCTGCGCCCGGCGTCGTCGACGGCGGGGTGACGCCCGGAGGCATCCGCGTCGGGACACCGTGCCCGAAGATGGGGGCATGCGGATCCTCATGGCCGGCGCGTCCGGCTTCCTCGGCACCCGGCTGGCCGACCGGTTCACGGCGGACGGGCACCAGGTCACCCGACTCGTCCGCCGGCCGCCGCGCGGCCCCGACGAGCGGCAGTGGGACCCGTCCGCCGGGCAGCTCGACCCGGCGGTGGTGGCGGAGGCGGACGCGGTGGTCAACCTGGCCGGCGCGGGCGTGGGCGACCGGCGGTGGAACGACGCGTACCGGCGGCTGATCCGGTCCAGTCGGGTCGACACCACGGCCACGCTGGCGACGACCATCGCCGGCCTGCCCGAGTCCGACCGGCCGGGGACGCTGCTCAACTCCTCGGCGGTCGGCTGGTACGGCAACACCGGTGACCGGGCGGTCGAGGAGGACGCGCCGGCCGGCGAGGGATTCCTGGCCGACGTCTGCCGGGTCTGGGAGGCCGCGACCGGGCCGGCCGAGGACGCCGGCGTACGCGTGCTGCGGCTGCGGACCGGTCTGCCGCTGCACCGCGACGGCGGCCTGTTGAAGCCGCAGCTCCTGCCGTTCAGGCTGGGGATCGCGGGCCGGCTCGGCAGCGGCCGGCAGTGGCTGCCGTGGATCTCGATGGCGGACTGGCTGGCCGCGATGCGGTTCCTGCTGGACCGCGACGACGTGGTGGGGCCGGTCAACGTGGTCGGGCCGGCCCCGGTGACCAACGCCGAGTTCACCCGCGAGCTGGCCCGGCAGCTGCGCCGGCCGGCGGTCGTCCCGATCCCGGCACTGGCGTTGAAGGTGGTGCTCGGCGGCTTCGCCCACGAGGCGCTGACCAGCACCCGCGTCCTGCCGGGCGTGCTCACCGGGGCCGGCTTCACCTACCGCCACCCGGACCTGGCCGGCGCCCTGCGCGCCGCGCTCACCGACTGACCGTCCACCGGCCGTGGCCGGACGCCCGGCGAAGGGCGCCCGGCCACGGCCGGCGGGACGAGGCTCAGCAGCCGATCACCCAGTGGTTGGGGCCGGTCTGCTTCAGGGTGCTCGTGTAGAAGGTGTTGTAGAGGCCCATCCGCTGGTTCGAGCCGTTGGCGTAGGCGTAGCCGCCGGAGTGGTAGGCGCGGCCGGCGGTGACGTGCGCGTAGTTGCTGGCGGTGACGCAGGTCGGCGCCGTGGTCGGGCTGGTCGTCGGGCTGGCGGTCGGAGAGGCCGTGGGGCCCGCCGTCGGGGAGGCGGTGGGGCTCGCCGTCGGGGTGGGGCCGGGGCCGGTCCCGCCGTTCAGGCCGAAGAAGACCGCGTCGTGGTAGGCCGAGCAGATGGTGTCCAGGATGTACGCGCCGGCCGTGCCGCACTGGTCGGCGGCCGGGCCGGGGTCGACGGGGGTGCCGTGGCCCATGCCGGAGATCCGGTAGAGGCGGACGTCGTTGTTGCCGTACACCTCGAGGCTGGTGTTGGCGGGCAGCGCGGCGGTGCTGGTGGGGGTCTGCGAGACACCGCGTACGTTGGTCCACTGGTCGCGCAGCTCGGTGGCGTTGGCCGGCACGACTGTGGAGTCCGACGTGCCGTGCCAGATGGCGACGCGCGGGCGCGGGCCGGTGTGCCCGGGGTACGCGGCCCGGACCAGGTCGCCCCACTGCTGCGGGGTCTTGTTCACGCCGCTGTACTGGCAGGTGCTGGTCGATGCCGGCGGCGCGCAGCGGTACGGCAGGCCGGCGATGACCGAGCCGGCGGCGAAGACGTCCGGGTAGGTGGCGAGCATGGTCGCGCTCATCCCCCCGCCGGCCGAGAGCCCACTGACGAAGACGCGGCCCGGGTCGGTGCCGTAGTTGTTCTTGGCGTGGTCGACCATCTGCTTGATCGACAGCGCCTCCCCCGAGCCCCGGGTGATGTCCTGCTCGACGAACCAGTTGAAACAGCTCAGCGGCTGGTTGGCGGAGGACTGCCCGGCCACGATCACTGTGAACTTCCACTGGTCGGCGAACTTCTGCCAGCCGGAGTTGGCGAAGTAGCCGGGGGCGTTCTGGGTGCAGCCGTGCAGCAGCACGACCGCCGGGGCGCCCGCCGGCAGGTTGTCCGGTCGGTACGCGTACATGGCGAGGTTGCCGGGGTTGGAGCCGAAGCCGGTGACCTGGGTGAGGGTGGCGGCCTGGGCGGGGGCGGCGGCGATGGTCGTCACCGCGGTGGCGGCGAGGACGATCCCGGCGACCGCGCCGGTCAGCCGGGTGAGCAGGGACGGGGAGCGGCGCACGGGGGCCTCCTGGGGACGGGTTGTGAACTGGGTCACCCGCGAATTGCCGCGACGTTACGTCCATGCGTCGATGTTGTGACATGGGGCACGGTCACACATTCGGGGTCCGGAGGATGTGCGTCCTGACCGGCGTGCCCCGGTGCGGTTGGTAACGTCCGCTGCGTGCCGACCTCCCCGTCCCTGGCGCCTTCGCCCGCCTCGCCACCCCGCGTCGTCCGCGACCGGCGGGCCGACCTGATCGTGACGCTGGTCGCCCTGGCGCTCGCCGTCTGGGTGGCCAGCGGGCTGTGGCAGGACCCGAACGGCCGCACCATCACGGTCAACTCCAGCGACCAGGCGCTCTTCGAGTGGCTGCTGGCCTTCGGCGGCCACTCGGTGACCCACGGCGAGAACCCGCTCTTCACCTACCTGGTCAACGTCCCCGACGGGGTGAACCTCGCGGTCAACACCTCGATCACCGTGTACGCGGTGCTCTTCGCGCCGCTGACGTACCTGATCGGGCCGCCGGCCACGTTCCTGGTGATCCTCACCCTCAACCTGGCCGCCACCGCGCTCGCCTGGTACTGGCTGCTCTCCCGGCACCTGGTCCGCAGCCCGCTCGCCGCCGCGGTCGGCGGGCTGTTCGTCGGCTTCTCCCCCGGCATGGTCTCGCACGCCAACGCCCACCTGAACTGGACGGCGGGCTGGCTGGTGCCGCTGCTCGTCTGGCGGACCTTCGCGCTGCGCCGCTCCCGGCACCCGCTGCGCGACGGCGCGATCCTCGGCGTGCTCGTCGCCGTCGCCTTCTCCATCGCCGCCGAAGGGCTCTTCTTCACCGCGCTGGCGCTCGGCGTCTTCGTCGCCGTCTGGGCGCTGCACCCGGCCCACCGCGCCGAGGCCCGCGCGGTGCTGCCGGCGTTCCTGCGTGGCCTCGGGGTGACCGCCGTCGTCGCGGGGATCCTGCTGGCGTACCCGCTGTGGCTGCACTTCGCCGGCCCGCAGCGCTTCCACGGCACCGGCTTCGACGCGGTCATCCACTCCGAGGACGTCGTCGCGTTCGGGGCGTACCCGCGCCGGTCGCTGGCCGGCGAGGTCGGGTTGGGCACCCGGCTGGCGCCCAACCCGACCGAGGAGAACTCCTTCTTCGGCGTCGGGCTGCTGCTGCTCGCCGTCGCCTGCTTCGTGCTGCTGTGGCGCCGGGCGGACGCGGGCCGCCGGGCCACGCTGTGGGCGCTGGGCGTGACCGGCGTCGTCTTCACCGTGCTCTCCTTCGGCCCCGAGGCCAAGGTCGACGGCCGCCGCACCGACCTGCCGATGCCGTTCGACCTGCTCGGCCACCTGCCGGTGGTGAACGCCGCGCTGCCCGCCCGGCTGGCGCTGGTGGTGGCGCCCGTGATCGGGGTGCTGCTCGCGTACACCGTCGACCTGCTCCGGGCCGACCCGCCCCGGCGCCGCCCCGCGCGGCTGGCCTGGTGGGCGGCGTTCGCGCTGGCGCTGGTGCCGCTGGTGCCGACCCCGCTGCTGACCGTCGAACGCGAGCCGATCCCGCGGTTCATCACCGCCGGAACCTGGCGGGACTACGTCTCCCCCGGCGGGGTGCTGACCCCGGTGCCGCTGACCCTCGACGTCTACCCCGACGGCCAGCGCTGGCAGGCGCACGCGCTGGCGCACCGGCAGGGCGAGTTCGCCATCCCCTCGGGTTTCTTCCTCGGCCCGGGCGGCCCGGACGGCCGGGGGCGGATCGGGCCCCCGCCACGCCCGTTCGGCGCGCTGGTGGACCAGGCCGGCCGGACCGGACTGGTGCCGATCATCACCGAGGGCAGCGTCCAGGAGGTGCGCGCCGACCTGCGGCACTGGCGGGTCGAGACGGTCGTGCTGGCCGACGAGGTGCACGGGGCGAAGTGGCCGGTCGACGAGGAGGCGGTCCGGCGCACCGTGTCCGCTCTGCTCGGCCCGCCCGAACGGGTGGACGACGTGTGGCTGTGGCGGGTCCCGCAGGGCTGAGCCGCCCCGGCGGCCCCGTGCGCCGCCGGGCCCCGCCGTGAGCCGCGTCACCGAAGGTGACCGGCCGGTACGGGTCTAGGCTAAAAGACGTGACCACGACGACCCCCGGCCTGACGGCCGTCCGCGCCGGTGTCCTCGACTACCAGGCCGCCTGGGACGAGCAGCGCCGGCTGCACGAGTCGGTGGTGGCCGGCGAGCAGGGCGACACGGTGCTGCTGCTGGAGCACCCCAGCGTCTACACGGCCGGCAAGCGCACCGAGCCGTGGGACCGGCCGATGGACGGCACTCCGGTCGTCGACGTGGACCGGGGCGGCAAGATCACCTGGCACGGCCCGGGGCAGCTGGTCGGCTACCCGATCGTGCGGCTGCCCGACCCGGTCGACGTGGTCGCCTACGTCCGCCGCACCGAGCAGTTCCTGATCGACGTCTGCGCCGAGTTCGGGCTGACCGCCGGCCGGATCGAGGGGCGCAGCGGGGTCTGGGTGCCGGAGGACGACCGGGGCCCGGCCCGCAAGGTGGGGGCCATCGGCATCCGGGTCGCCCGCGGGGTGACCCTGCACGGCTTCGCCATCAACTGCGACTGCGACCTGGGCCACTTCGACCGGATCGTGCCCTGCGGCATCCGCGACGCCGGGGTCACCTCGCTCACCGCCGAGCTGGGCCGCCCGGTCACCGTGGCCGACGTGCTACCGGTGGTCGAGCGCCACCTGCCCACCCTCGTCACGGCCTGAGCGCCCGCCCGGTGCGGATCGACCTCGTCACCGTCGTCGTCGCCGACTACGACCCGGCCATCGCCTTCTTCACCGAGGTGCTCGGCTTCGACCTGGTCGAGGACTCGCCGTCGCTGACCAACGACGGCCGCCCGAAGCGCTGGGTCATCGTCCGGCCACCCGGCGCGCAGACCGGGCTGCTGCTGGCCCGCGCCGACGGCGACCGGCAGGCGCAGGCCGTCGGCGACCAGGTCGCCGGCCGGGTCGGCTTCTTCCTCCGCGTCGACGACTTCGACGCCGTGCACCGGCGGATGCTCGAGGCGGGCGTCGAGTTCGTGCGGCCGCCCCGCACCGAGCCGTACGGCCGGGTCGCCGTCTTCCGCGACATCACCGGCAACCTCTGGGACCTCCTGGGCCCACCCCCACCGCCCGCACCGCCGCGTTGATCATGACGTTGTCGGTGCGACACGCCGATGCCGACGACGACAACGTCATGATCAACGGCGGCCGGCGGCCGGCGGGGGCGGAGGGCGGCCGGGGGGCGGGCGGGGCGGGGCGGTTACGGGGTTAGGCGGTGGAGGTCTCGGGGGAAGGCGGTCACCTCACGGACGTTGGTTGCGCCCGTCAGGCGGGCCACGAAGCGTTCCAGCCCGATGGCGAAGCCGCCGTGTGGCGGCATCCCGTGCCGGAACGCGTCGACGTAGCCGGCGTACGGCTCGACCGGCTCGCCCCGGGCCGCGAGCGCCGCCAGGTAGTCGGCGTGCCGGTGCAGCCGCTGCCCGCCCGTCACCAGCTCAAGGCCGCGGAAGAGCAGGTCGAACCCGTTCGAGTACGCGGGCCGCGCCGGGTCCGGGTGGGTGTAGAAGGGCCGCTTCGCCATCGGATATCCGGTGACGAAGAGGAACTCCGACCCGTGCTCGCGCCGCGCCCACTCGCCCAGCGCCCGCTCGTGCGCCGGGGCCAGGTCCGGCTCGTCGGCCGGCGCCCCGGCGATCTTCAACGCCTCGGTGAAGTGCACGGCGGGGATCTCGGCCGGCACGTCCGGGGCCGACACGCCGAGGGTGGCCAGCGCGCCCCCGGCCCGCTCGCGTACCGCCCCGATCATGCCGGCCAGGGTGTGCCGCAGCACGGCCATCACGTCCCGGTGGTCGGCGACGAAGCCCAGCTCGGCGTCGAGCGAGGTGTACTGCGCCAGGTGCCGGACGGTGTCGTGCGGCTCGGCCCGGAACACCGGCCCGACCTCGTAGACCCGCTCGAACACGCCGACCATGAGCTGCTTGTAGAACTGCGGCGACTGGGCCAGGTACGCGGGCCGGCCGAACCAGTCCAGCGCGAAGACGTTCGCCCCGCTCTCGGTGGACGAGCCGACCACCTTCGGGGTGTGGATCTCCACGAAGTCGCGGGCGTCGAGCGCGGCCCGGAAGCCGGCCACCGCCGCCGCCGAGACCCGCAGGGCCGCCGACCGGGTCGGGTGCCGCAGCGCGACGGGCGCGTGGTCGAGCTGGGTGGGCAGGCTCGCGGTGAGCGCCGGCCGGTACAGGTCGAACGGGGGCGGCGCGGCGGGCGGGCCGAGCGGTCGTACCGCCGGCTCGGTCAGCTCGACCCCGGCGGGCGCGGTGGGGTTCGCGACCACCGTGCCGGTGACCTCGACGACCGTCTCCTCGGTGAGTGCCTCCACCTCGGCGCGGACCGCCGGGTCGGTGACCACCACCTGGGCGAGTCCGGCGGCGTCCCGGACGATCAGGAACGCCACCGACTTGAGCAGCCGGCGGCGGTGCACCCAGCCGGCGATCCGGACGGGCGCGCCGGCATGGGCGGAGAGTTGGTGGGACAGGACGCGTCGCATGGCGGAAACCTCCTCGATCAATCGCAACGCGATCCCCGGGAGGTGTGGGCGAGCGGGAGCCTCGCGGTGCCACCACACCTTCGCCCCCACGGGTGGGGGCCTCGTTCGTCGCCTGATGACCGGGGCCAGCCGGGCGGGCTCTACTTGGCGGTTGGGAAAACCTGCCGTTCTTCCCGCGGCTCGGGAGGGTCTTCACGGCCCGGCGCCAGACCGCCTCGCAGCAACCGGCGGCTCTCTCCCACTGGCGGATCGGGCCGCTACTCGGCTCCGTCACAGCTTTGCCGGGCACGCTAGCACCGCACCGCAGCCCGTGTGACGTGTTTTTTCCGCCCTCGGTGTCCGGCGTCACAAGACTTCCGGCGTGACGGCGGTCGCCCGCAGTACATCGACGGCGGCCGTCGGGCGTAGGCTCGGTTTTGTGACGATCGAGCACTCCGCGCCGACGACCGGCCAGGCAGCGCGCACGGCGACGCCCGCCCCCGAGGGGCGGCGCCTCCTGCGGATCGAGGCGCGCAACGCCGAGACGCCGATCGAGCGCAAACCGCCGTGGATCAAGGTCAAGGCCAAGATGGGGCCGGAGTACACCCAGCTGCGCGGGCTCGTCTCGCGCGAGGGGCTGCACACCGTCTGTCAGGAGGCCGGCTGCCCCAACATCTACGAGTGCTGGGAGGACCGGGAGGCCACCTTCCTCATCGGTGGCGACCAGTGCACCCGGCGCTGCGACTTCTGCCAGATCGACACCGGCAAGCCGGCCGAGTTCGACGCCGACGAGCCCCGCCGGGTCGCCGAGTCGGTGGTCTCGATGGGCCTGCGCTACGCGACCATCACCGGTGTGGCCCGCGACGACCTGCCCGACGGCGGCGCCTGGCTCTACGCCGAGACCGTCCGGCAGATCCACTCCCTTCAGCCCGGCTGCGGCGTGGAGCTGCTGATCCCCGACTTCAACGCGGTCCCCGAGCAGCTCGCCGAGGTCTTCGGCGCCCGGCCGGAGGTGCTCGCGCACAACGTGGAGACGGTGCCGCGGATCTTCAAGCGGATCCGGCCCGCCTTCCGCTACGAGCGTTCGCTGGACGTGATCCGGCAGGCCCGCGCCGACGGGCTGGTCACCAAGTCCAACCTGATCCTGGGCATGGGCGAGGAGCGCGCCGAGGTCTCCCAGGCGCTGCGCGACCTGCACGACGCCGGCTGCGAGCTGATCACCATCACGCAGTACCTGCGCCCCACCCCCCGGCACCACCCGGTCACCCGCTGGGTCAAGCCGGAGGAGTTCGTCGAGCTGCGCGAGGAGGCCGAGGAGATCGGCTTCGCGGGCGTGATGAGCGGGCCGCTGGTGCGCTCGTCGTACCGCGCCGGGCGGCTCTACCGGCAGGCGCTCGAGGCCCGCGAGGGCGCCCCGGTCACCGCCGGCTGACCCGGAACGGGCACGACGCGCTGCTCGCGCTCGTCGGGGCCGGCCCGCTGCTGGGGCACAGCCTGACGACCGGGCGTGACCCGCCCACCACGGTGCTGACCGCCGGCGGGTCCGGGCAGTCCGCCGGCTGGGCCGACCGGCTGCACGGCGCACCGTGGAGCTCGGACAGTTGCCGCCGGCAGCGGCTGGCTCTGGTGACGCCTGGTCGACGATTCCCGCCCGCCGGTCAGCGGGGTGCGGTGGGCGCGCCGAGGAGGCCGAGGCGGTGGGCCAGCGCGGCGGCCTCGACGCGGTTGCTCACGTCGAGCTTGGCGATGATCCGGGAGACGTGCACGCTCGCCGTCTTCGGCGAGATGAACAACTGCTCGGCGATCCGGCTGTTGCTGTGGCCTTCGGCGACCAGCCGCAGTACCTCCCGCTCGCGCCGGGTGAGCAGGTCCGCCCCGGGGCGGCCCCGGGGTGCGCCGCGCAGGCCGACCCGGCGGGCCAGGGTGGCGGCCTGCTCCGCGAGCGGCACCGCGCCGAGACCGTCGGCGATCGCCCCCGCCTCGGCGACCGCCGCCGCCACCTCGTCCCGTGTCCCCGCCGCGGCCGCCGCCTCGGCGAGCGACAGCAGCGCCCGGCCGAGGGGGTACGGCTGCCCGTCGGCCCGCCACGCCGCGACGGCCGTACTCCACGCCGCCAGCGCCGCGTCGCCCGCGTGGGCGGCCACCCCGGCCGGCCCGGTCGGCTGCCGGCCGGCCAGGAGGGCACCCACCTGGGCGGCGTGCGCCCGCTCGGCCCGGGACCGGGTCGGCAGGCCGGCGGCGAGCGTCGACGCCGCTTCGGCCAGCTCGGCGTCCCCCGTCCGCGCGGCGACCCGGGCGACGGCGCTGAGCACCGGCCAGCCCTCCCGGGGCAGCCGCGGCAGGCGCTCGTCGGCGAGCGCGGCCCGCGCCGCGCGTACCGCCTCGGCCTGGTCGTCGGCCGCCAGCGCCGCCTCGATCCGCAGCTCCCGCAGCGGCAACCGGTGGTTCGGCCACAGATAGGGACGGGCCAGGAAGGCCAGGGCACGCCCCACCAGTTCCTCGGCGGCGGGGTGGGCCCGAGCCAGCCGCAGCCCGGCGCGGAGCTGGAGCCAGTGCATCCCGGAGACGCCGGGCAGGTCGATCCGGGCCGCCTGCGCGCACGCCGCGTCGGCCTCGTCCCAGCGGCCCAGGGCGATCAGCGCCTCGGCCTGGTTCGACAGCAGGTAGGCGCCGGTGGAGCGACTGATGCCGACCCGGCGCGCCTCGGCCACGCCGTCGGCGGCCGCGTCCGCCGACTCGGCGTACCGGCCCAGCTCGAACAGCACGTCGGAGAGGTGGACCAGCACGTTCACCAGCGCCGCGGTGGAGCCGGCGGCGCGGGCCCGGGCCGCCGCGCCGCGCAACCCGGCCAGGCGGCGCTCCGGCGAGGGGTCCGTGCGGCAGAGCACGGCGATCCGGGTGGGGAGCAGTTCCAGGTCCTCGCCGAGCGCCTCGGCCGCCGCCGTCGCCTCGGCCACGAACGCGCCGTCCTGTTCGGGATCGATCCGGACGAGCTGCGCCGCGACGTCGGCGAGCAGCTGAACCCGTTCCGGTCCGGCCGGCGCCGAGCAGGCCAGCCGGTACGCCTGCCGCAGCTCCGTCGCGCCGTCGCTCTTGCCGAGCATCGCCAGCATCCGGCCGCGCCGGTCCAGCAACCGCGCGGCGCGCAGCGGCTCCGCGTCGGTGTCCACCTCGTCCAGGGCGGCCCGGGTGAGGGTGAGCGCGCGCTGGTAGTCACCGGCGGTGGTGGCCGCGGCGATGGTCTCCTCCAGCACCGCGAGGTGGTCCATGTCGAGCCGGTCGGCCGCGTCGGGCACCAGCTCCCACAGCTCCAGCACCCGCTCCAACAGCCGGCTCTGCTCCGCGTACGCGTACCGGTCGGCGGCGGCGCGCGCGGCGGTGCGGGCGGTCACCAGGGCCCGGGGGTGGTCGTGGGCGGCGTACCAGTGGTGGGCGGTCTCGGCCGGGGCACGACCGGCGGCGACCAGGTGCGGCTGGGCCTCGACGGCCGCCGCCCAGCGGGCGTGCAGTCGGGCGTGCTCGCCCGGCAGCAGCTCGTCGTGGACGGCCTCGCGGACCAGCGCGTGCCGGAACTCGTAGTCGCCCTCCGGGTCGGCCACCACGAGCTGGGCGGCGACGGCGGCCCGCAGCGCGTCCTCCAGGTCCGGCTCGGGCAGCCCGGCGACCTCGGCGAGCAGTTGGTGGGCGAACCGGGTGCCGCCGGCAGCGGCGATCCGCAGCACCCGCTGGGCGGGTTCGGGCAGCCGGTCCACCCGGGCCAGCAGCAGGTCGCGCAGCGTCTCCGGCAGCGTGGCGCAGCCGACCGGGTCGCCGGCCGCGGCCAGCTCCTCGATGAAGAAGGGATTGCCCTGGGTGCGCTGGTGGATGTTGTCGAGCACGCGCACGGCCGGCTCGACGCCGAGCAGGTCGGCCAGGATGGCGGCGGTGCCGTCCCGGTCCAGCCGGCCCAGTTCGATCCGCTCGACGCCGCGGGCCCGGTCCAGCTCGGCGAGGAAGGGCCGCAGCGGGTGGCCGCGGTGCAGCTCGTCGGTGCGGTGGGTGCAGACCAGCAGCAGCCGCGCGGTGCGAGCGGCCCGCACCAGGAAGGCGATCAGATCGCGGGTGGACCGGTCGGCCCAGTGCAGGTCCTCGATCACCAGCACCAGCGGCCGCTCGGCGGCGAGCCGCTGGAACAGCTCGGCGACCAGGTCGAACAGGTAGCCACGCGGGGCGTCCGAGGCCGGTGCGACGGCGGGCGCGACGACGCCGGCCGGCCCGCGGGCCAGCTCCGGCAGGAGGCGGGCGAACTCGGTCTCGTACCCGTCGAAGACGGCGGCACCGTCGCGCCGCAGCACGGCTCGCAGCGCCGCCGCGAACGGCGCGAAGGGCAGGCCGGCCTCGCCGAGTTCGAGGCACTGGCCGACCAGCAGCCGCGCGCCGGCCTCCGTCGCCGCGCGGCCGAACTCCTCCAGCAGCCGGGTCTTGCCCACCCCGGCCTCGCCGCCGACCAGGACGCTGCTCGGTTCCCCGGCGCGCGCCCGGGCGAGGGCCTCGCGCAGGGCCGCGAGTTCCGGCTGGCGGCCCACGAGGACGGTGCTGGCGGCGCGTACGGTCACGGCACCGAGCATGCCACGGCCGACGCCGCCGGCGGGTTCGCTGACCGGCCGGTCAGCAGACGGCACCTGGGCCGGTGCGCGGTCCGGACTGGCGGCCGACGCGGCGCCCCCCGGCGGGACGACTGCCCCCGGCGGCGCGATGGCCCCCGGCGGTGCGATGCCCCCCGGCGGGACGGTGGTGACCGCCGGGGGTGCGGAGACGCTCACCGGCGGACGTCGCCGGTGCGCCGCGGGTGGTGCCGCCGACTGAACCAGTCGCGCGCGGTGCGGCGCGGCAGGGCCCGGGCGAGCCGGTCGACCGCGGCCTCGGCGCGCAGCTCGGCGGCGTGCGTACGGTGGATCGAGAGGATGAAGTCTGCGTCGTTGCCGAACATGTCGTGCTCCCCGCGGTCGTCGTCATCTGCCGACTCCGACTCTGCGCGCGAAGGTCCCGCCGGGGCATGGGTGCGCCGCCTGATCTTCGGCCGCTCCCCCTCCTTACGCCCGGCCTAGACGGACGGCGTGGCGGCGTAAGGTACTCAGCCCGACCGCGAACGACGCGGCATGCGGCGCCCACTAGACTCTGCGGTATGGCAAAGCCCCAGGAGAAGGTCTCGTTCGGCCAGCGGCTGAAGCAGATCGGGATGGTGTTCAAGTTCACTGCCAAGCAGGACCGATGGTTCGCGCCGTTGGCCGCCGCCGCGGTGCTGCTCCCGCTCGCGCTCACCGTGGTCGCGGTCCTGCTCTGGGGCTGGATCTGGCTGCCGCTGGGCATCCTGTTCGCCCTGCTCTGCCTGCTGATCGTGCTGAACCTGCGGTCCAACCGCGCGATGATGAACGCCGCCGAGGGGCAGCCCGGCGCGGCGGCCCAGATCATGGAGAACATGCGCGGCGACTGGCGGGTCACCCCGGCGGTCAGCTCCACCACCCAGATGGACATGGTCCACCTGGTCATCGGCCGCCCCGGCGTGATCCTCCTGGCGGAGGGCAACCCGCAGCGGGTGCGCGGCCTGCTCGGTCAGGAGAAGCGGCGGCTGGCCAAGGTCATCGGCTCTGCCCCCCTCTACGACTACGTGATCGGCCAGGACGAGGGTGAGCTGCCGATCCGCAAGCTGCGGATGACGCTGATGCGGCTGCCGCGCAACCTGACCGGCAAGGACGTCAACTCGCTGGACAAGCGGCTGAAGGCGCTCACCGCCCGCCCGCAGATGCCCAAGGGCGCGATCCCGAAGAACATGCGGCCCCAGCGCGGCGCGTTCCGCCAGACACGCGGTCGCTGACCAGAAGGACGATGCGGAAGCCGGGCCCGGTCGGGCCCGGCTTCCGCATTTCCACCCCTCACGGCCACCCCCGCCACCCGCCCCCTCTCGCACCCGCACCCGCGCCCGCCCGCACCCGCACCCGCACCCGCACCCGCGCCCGCGCCCGCGCCCGCGATCTTGCACTTTCGGCCCCAGCTTTGCGACAAACACCCCTTTTGCCGGGGCAAAAAGTGCAAGATCGCGGGCGCGGGCGGGCGCGAGAGGGGGCGGGCGGGCGCGAGAGGGGGCGAGAGGCGCGAGAGGGGGCGGGCGGGCGCGGGAGGGGGCGAGCGCGGGCGGGAGGGGCGGAAGGGGCGGGAGGGGGCTAGGGGTGGGGGGTTTGGGTGATCACGGAGCCGGTCAGGCGGTCGTGGATGCCGCGGCGGTGGTTGTCCATCAGCAGGGCCGGGACGACGAGGGCGAGCAACAGGCCGCGCAGCAGGGCCCGGGCCACCCCGATGCGACCGCCGTCGGCCCAGGCGACACAGCGGATCTTGGTGATGAACATGCCGGGCGTCTGCGCGAACAGCCCGAGGAAGAAGCCGTACTCCAGGATCAGCACCAGCACGGGTGCCCACCCGTCGCGGACCGGGTCGGCGAAGCCCCTCGCGATCAGGATGCAGAGCACCCAGTCGATCACCAGCGCGCCGAACCGGCGGCCCAGGCTGGGCGGGGTGAAGGTGGGATCGGAGGCGGGCGGTACGGGGCGATCATGCGGGTTGGTCACAGCGGTCAAGGGTATCCAGGTCACATGGACGGATCGGGGATGGTGGCCGCACCCGGGCAGCAAAACAGGACCAAAGCATTCAGATGTCAATACAATGGCACAGCCGGCGGCGTCCCGTCGCGCGCTCCAGGCCGCCTGAGCGGCGCGGATGACACTCCGCGAGGGACGTAACACGGCAGAAACACTCAAGACATGGCCGAGCAATCGCGCGGCCATAGCGTCGCCAAGAGCCTAGCCACCCGTGGACGTGCCAGGAGGACGTGTGTTCGCCAATCCCGAGGAACTCCTGCGATACCTCAAGAACGAGGACGTGAAGTTCGTCGACGTACGTTTCTGTGACCTGCCCGGCGTGATGCAGCACTTCAACCTGCCGGTCGAGTCTGTCGACGATGCCTTCTTCACCGAAGGCCTGGCCTTCGACGGGTCGTCGATCCGCGGTTTCCAGGCGATCCACGAGTCGGACATGCTCCTGCTCCCGGACGTCGCCACCGCCTTCATCGACCCCTTCCGGGCGCAGAAGACCCTCGCGCTCAACTTCTTCATCCACGACCCGTTCACCCGCGAGGCCTACAGCCGGGACCCGCGCAACGTGGCGAAGAAGGCCGAGGCCTACCTGGCCGCCAGCGGCATCGCCGACACCGCCTACTTCGGCGCGGAGGCGGAGTTCTACATCTTCGACTCCATCCGCCACGAGACCTCGGCGCACCAGTCGTTCTACTACATCGACTCGATCGAGGGCGCCTGGAACACCGGCCGCGAGGAGCCGGGCGGCAACCGCGGCTACAAGACGGCCTACAAGGGCGGCTACTTCCCGGTGCCGCCGGTGGACCACTACGCCGACCTGCGTGACAGCATCGTGCGCCGGCTCGTCGACTCCGGGTTCACCGTCGAGCGCTCGCACCA
Organism: Micromonospora sp. NPDC047074; assembly: GCF_040643815.1. Taxonomy (NCBI): domain Bacteria; kingdom Bacillati; phylum Actinomycetota; class Actinomycetes; order Micromonosporales; family Micromonosporaceae; genus Micromonospora; species Micromonospora sp. NPDC047074. The sequence continues at coordinate 243,464 of NZ_JBEYVB010000007.1, read as the reverse complement.
CGAGGTGGGCACCGCCGGCCAGTCCGAGATCAACTACCGGTTCTCGACGTTGCTGCACGCGGCCGACCAGCTCCAGCTCTTCAAGTACATCGTGAAGAACGAGACGTGGGCCAACGGCAAGACCGCGACGTTCATGCCGAAGCCGCTCTTCGGTGACAACGGCTCCGGCATGCACACCCACCAGAGCCTCTGGCTCAACGGCGAGCCGCTCTTCTACGACGAGACCGGCTACGCCGGCCTGTCGGACACCGCCCGCTGGTACATCGGCGGCCTGCTGCACCACGCCCCGTCGCTGCTGGCCTTCACCAACCCGACGGTCAACTCGTACCGCCGGCTGGTGCCGGGCTTCGAAGCGCCGGTCAACCTGGTCTACTCGCAGCGCAACCGCTCCGCCTGCACCCGCATCCCGGTTACGGGCAGCAACCCGAAGGCCAAGCGGGTCGAGTTCCGCGTGCCGGACCCGTCGGCCAACGTCTACCTCGCCTTCTCGGCGATGATGATGGCCGGCCTGGACGGCATCAAGAGCAAGATCGAGCCGCCGGCGCCGATCGACAAGGACCTCTACGACCTGCCGCCGGAGGAGTGGGGCGACGTCAAGCAGGTGCCGGGCTCGCTGTCGGCGGTGCTCGACTCGCTGGAGGCCGACCACGACTACCTGCTCGACGGTGGTGTCTTCACCCCCGACCTGATCTCGACGTGGATCGAGTGGAAGCGGGCCAACGAGGTCGACCCGGTGCGCCTGCGCCCGACCCCGCACGAGTTCGCCATGTACTTCGACTGCTGACCTGAGAGATCGACAAGAAGGCCCCGGGTTCGCCCGGGGCCTTCTTTGCTGCCGGCGGGCGATCGCCGCCTGAACCCACCCGTTCCACTCCCACCCGCACCGGCCGGGCCCGCTCCGCGACTCGCGGGTGGGTGGAACACCATGGCTGTCACCGGAGGGTTTGGACAGCCATGGTGTTCCGCTCGACGCGACCGATCCGGTGCTCGGAGTCCGCACCGCCCGCCCGGGTCCTCCGCAGCCGCGCTGTCACGCACAGAGTCGCGTATGGACCTTGGTGCGAAACGGCCCTTCCAGGGGCCCTTTCGTACCAAGATCTCGCAGCGGCGGGAGGGCGGCAGCAGGGGACGGACCCGTCAGGTCGGGTGTGCGGATCGGGGCCGGCGCAGGCGGAGCAGGGCCCACACCGCCAGCCCGGCCACCAGCGCGGTCATCGCCAGCGCCCCCGGGGCCTTGGTGAACCGGGCCAGGTTGGCGCCGTCGGGCAGGGTGAGGAAGGCCGCCGCCGCGCAGGGCGCCACGAACCAGGTGGTCCGCCTCGCGGCGACCCCGAGCAGGGCCAGCGGCCAGGTGGCGTACCAGGGGTGGAAGACCGGGGACAGGGCGACGGTGGCGGCGAGCGCCAGTCCCGCGCCGAGCAGGGCGACCCGGGGGCGGGCGGCGTCCAGGCGGGCCACCCGCTGGCGGACGTCGTTCAGCCGGCGCAGCCCCGACCAGGCCCGCCACCACAGCGCCGCCACCAGCACGGTGAGCAGCAGCAGTCCCGCCGCGCGGGTCACCGGCACCGCGCCCGGCTCCCGGCCGGCGAGCCCGCCCGCGTAGTCGACGACGAAGCCCACCGCCGTCGGCGGCGACGTCCACTGCTCGGAGTCCCCGCTGCGGGTCAGCCCGCCGACCCAGCCCAGCCCGAGGCCGGACAGCAGCGAGGTGACCGCCACCGCGCCGATCGTCCCGCCGGCCAGCCAACCGGCGTCGCGCAGCAGCGCCCGGAGGGTGTAGCGGCCGAGGACGGCGGCCAGGGCCGCGAAGGGAAGCACCACGGCGGCGGTCGCCTTCACGGTCACCGCCAGCCCGAGCAGCGCCCCGGCGAGCAGCAACGGTCGTGGCCTGCCGGGCCGGCGCACCAGCACCAGCAGGCCCAGCAGCAGGAGGCCGAGCATCACCGCGTCGTTGTGCGCGCCGGCCACCAGGTGCACCCCGACCAGCGGGCAGGCCAGCACCAGCCAGGCCGCCCGGCGGGTGGGCACGCCGGCGGCCCGGGCCAGGCCCGGCAGGCAGAGTGCGACCAGCAGCACCCCGGCGACCGCGAGCAGCCGGAACGCCACGACCGCGCCCACCAGGCCACCGCCGAGGGTCACCGCGAGCGCGGCGAGCAGCACGAAGACCGGCCCGTACGGCGCCGGCGTGTCCCGCCAGATCGGCGCGACCGCGTCCACCCAGGGACAACCGGCCTCGGCCACCCCGGTGGCGTACGGGTCGACGCCGTGCGCGTACGCCCAGCCCTGGCAGGCGTACGAGTAGACGTCCCGGCTGCCCAGCGGCGGGGTGACCAGCAGCGGCAGCGCCCACAGCCCGGCGGTCAGGTACGCCCACCGGGTCGACGGCGCGCCGCCGCGCAGCGCCCACCAGGCGCCCACCAGCAGGCCCGTGCCGACCAGCCAGGCGCCGAGCGTCAGCGGCCCGGCGTCCGAGCGCCAGACGCTCGCCGGGGTGGCGTCCAGCGGGGCCGAGGGCAGCGCGCCGCCGAGCCAGCCGGCGACGGCGAGCAGCACCGCCCCGGCCAGGCCGGCGTACCGGGCCCACCGGGCGACCCGGGGCGACGGCGGCGGAGTATCAGGCGGCGGGGTGTCGGGCGGGGCCGGCGGGGCGCCGGGAGTGGTCACCGGCGGCCCTCTCCTCAGTTCACGGCGGCAGGTCGACGGGCCGCCCGGGCCGACCGTACCAAGCGGACCACCACCACGATCACGAACAGCGTCATCAGCGGCGCCCCGACCGTCTTGGTGTACCGGGCGAGCCCCGTGCCGTCGGCGAGCACCAGGAACGACGAGACGATCGCGACCACCGCGAACCAGCCCGTGCGCCGCGCCGTGGCCGCGAGTACGGCCAGCGGCCAGGTCCAGTACCAGGGGTGGAAGAGCGGGGCGAGCGCGACGGTGGCGGCGAGCGCCAGGCCGGCGTGCCACAGCGGCTCCCGGGTGCGGGCCCGCCACCACAGCCAGATCAGCACCAGCGCGAGGACCGCCATCCCGATCCCCCGGGTGGCCGGCAGCGGGTCGCCGTGCCAGCCGAACGGCGCGGCGAGGTAGGCGACGGTCTGCCCCACCGCCGTCGGCGGCGAGGTCCAGGCGATCACCAGGCCGCCCTGCTCCAGCCCGGTGACCCAGCCGAAGCCCAGGCCGGTGGCGAGGGTCGCGCCGACGACCGCCGCGAGCGCGCCGCCGACCACCCACCCGCCGTCGCGGACCAGCGCCCTGATCGAGTACGCCCCGACGATCGCGACGAGCGCCGCGAACGGCACCACCACCAGCGCGGTGACCTTGATGGCGACGGCGAGGCCGAGCAGCGCTCCCCCGGCCAGCAGTGGACCGGGGCGGCCCGGCCGGGACACCACGACCGCCAGCCCGGCCACGAGCAGCCCCACCATCAGCGCGTCGTTGTGTGCCCCGGAGACCAGGTGCACGCCGATCAGCGGCGAGCCCAGCGCCAGCCAGACCGCCCGGCCGGCCGGCACGCCGCAGCGCCGGGCGAGCACCGGCAGGCAGGCCGCGGTCAGCCCCACCCCGGCCAGGGCGAGCAGCCGGAACAGCACGATGCTGCCGTACAACGACCCGGTCGCCTCCACCACCGCCCCGGCGATCAGCACGAACAGCGGGCCGTACGGGGCCGAGGTGTCCCGCCAGATGTACGAGATGGTGTCCAGCCACGGGCACGGCAGCGCCGAGACGCCCTGCTCGTACGGGTTGAGCCCGGCGGAGAAGCTGGCGCCCTGGCAGGCGTACGCGTAGACGTCGCGGCTGCCCATCGGCGGCGTGAGAAGCAGCGGCAGCAGCCAGAGCCCGACGGTGACCAGGGCCCAGCGGGTCGACGGCACCCGGTCGCGCAGCGCCCACCAGGCGTACGACAGCAGGCCGGTGCCGACCGCCCAGGTGGCGATGATCAGCGGGCCGTGCGGGCCCTGCCAGATGCTGACCGGCGTGGGGCGCAGGTCGCCGTCGGGGAACGCGCCGCCGAGGAACGCGGCCACGGCGAGCAGCGTCGAGCCGGCGAGGCCGATCCAGCGCGCGAGGTGGTGGGGCACGCCGGACATGCTGCCAGTACGGAGGTCGCGGTACGCGGGGTGGGCCTGCGGAGCGGTCGGGTGGGGCCCGGCGTGACGCCTGTGCCGGGCCCCGACGGAGCGGTTACGCGAAGCTGACGGTCGGCTCCAGCGTGACCTCGAACAGCCGGTCCCAGGGCAGGTCGATGCGGACGCTCTCCAGCGCGGACAGCCTGGCCGTGAAGGTTCGCGCGCCACGTCGCCCGAGCACGATCCGGTGGCCGGCGAAGTGCTCGGCGAAGTAGCGCCGGGTGACCGGTTCGAGCTGCTGCCGTACCCAGCCGTCGAAGTAGGTCTTCTGTTCGGCGGTGAGGCTCAACGGGTTCCAGCCCTGGGCGCGGGCGTGCGCGTACGCCTCCGTCTGCACGACGTTCTTCCACGGGTCGTCCTTGACGAACCGGTAGAGCAGGTACGCCGCGTGTGCCCGGCCCGGCCCGGCCAGCTCCGGTACGCCGAAGCCGGCGCCCGAGCGGCGCAGGTACGCCCACCGCGCGGTGCCGTGCCCCAGCGCCAGCCCGAGCGCGTTGCCGCCGGTGTTCCAGCCCGAGTAGGACAGCAGCGCGGCCAGGTCGAGACCGCCCTCCATCCGCGCGACCAGTTCGTGGTCGGCCTTGTTGACGATCAGGGGGTCCACCACGACGACCTGTTCGCCCGACGCCAGCAGCGCGCCGACGCGCGTCACGAAGGCGTCGAGGTCGGCACCGCGGTCCGCGCCCCCCGCCGACGGCGTGTTGACCGCGAGCACGATGTCGGCGCGACCCTCGACCACCGTGCCGCCCACCGAGCGCACGTGTCGCCGGATGTTCTCGGCGAACGGGATGCCCTCCAGCGCGGCGGTCCAGGTCTCGCCGGAGACGCCGGCGTACTCGATGCGGTAGGTGGGCGCCGTGCCGGTGGCGATCACCCGGGCCACCAGCAGCGCGTCGACCTCGTCCGCGCCGGGGAAGATCTCCACCCGGTCGGTGACCCCGAGTTCGACGGCGAGCTGTTCCAGCGCCACCCGTTCGGCCCGGGCCAGGCCGACCGGTGCGGTGTCGTCCTCGGACAGGACGAGGTGGCTGATGGTGCCGTCGGCCACCCACTCGACCATCAGGCGGTTGATCTCGTGGTTGCGGGCGCGCGCGGCCAGGTAGTCCGTGACGATCTCGTCCGGGATCCCGGCGCGGGCCGCGTCCAGTTGCGCCCGCAGTTGTTCCTGGCCCAGGTTCTCCACCTGGTCGTACAGCTTGGCCCAGTTGACCAGCGCGGTGATGTAGGCGTCGAGCGGGGTGCCGGTCGAGGTGAGGGCCAGCCGCTGGATGGTGTCGTGGATCTCGATCACGGCGTCGGGCCGCGCGGCGCGCAGCGCCCTGATCGCGGCGACGTTGGCGCGGGCCTGCTCCGGCGTCGGGGTGGCCGTCCGCGACGCGATCAGGCCGCCGTACGCGAGCATGCTCACCGAGATGACGTAGGCGTCGGCGTCGACGGTGCCGAGCCACCTGGCGATGGCGGCACCGTCACCAGGTACGAAGAACCGGCCGAGCAGCTCGCGCGGAGGCTGGTGCAGCGCCACTCCGGCGCTGGCCGCGGTCATCTCGGCGCAGTACGTGTTGACGGGCCGGTCGTCCAGGGGCACGAGGGCGATGCGGGTGGCCCGGGCCTGCTGCTCGCCGGTGGTGGCGCGGGCGGGTGCGCCGAGCGCCACGGCGGCGAGACCACCGGCACCGGCGGCGAGAAGGGTACGTCTTCTCACGGGGTTTCCTTTCCAGGGCGATGACCGTCCCGGCGGGACAGCCGGGACGAGCTGACGGGTGATCCACGGGGGCGGGGGACGGTGCTGCCGACCCGGGGCGGATCAGGTTCGAGGTGGCGCGAGCGTCTGCCCCGGGACCAGGGCGCAGGGCAGCAGTCGCTGGTGGTTGTCGCTGGTGCCGTGCAGGATCTCGGTCAGCACCTCGACCGACTGCCAGCCCATCTCACGGCGGGGGATCCGCAGGCGGGTGAGGGGCAGGTCGCGCGTGCCGGGCCCGTCCTCCTCGCCGAGCCCGACCAGCGAGAGGTCCTCGGGCACCCGCAGCCCGCGCGCCAGCGCCGCCCCGGACAGGGCCACCGCGACCGCCGGCTGCTCGCAGAACACGGCGGTGACGCCGGCCGCGAGCAGTGCCGCGAGGAGTTCCGCCGGTTCCCGGTCGGCGCCGCGCTCGTGCAGCGTGTCGGGCGCCACCGCCCGCAGCCCGTCGAGCCGGTCGACCGCGGACTCGACACCGGAGCCCGCGCCGACGTACGCGATCCGGCGGTGCCCCAGTGCGACGGCGCGACGGGCGAGTTCGCTGGTGGCGCCGGCGTAGTCGGCGCCGACGAACGGCACCCGGCCCGGCGTGGTTCCGTCGGTGTCGACGTCGTCGCGCCGGCCGACCGAGACGATGGCGTGGCCCTCCCGCACCAGCCGGGTCAGCTCCTCCCGCGGGATCTCGCGGCCCAGCAGGACGCATCCGTCGGCCAGGCGGAGCCGGTTGTTCTCGTGGAAGATGCGCCGGGTGCCGTCGGTGACCGGCGCGCTGGTGAACAGCAGCAGGTCGCAGCCGAGGGTTTCGGCGCACGCCTCGATGCCGCCCAGGAACGGGTGGTAGAAGTCGGCGCTGCCCGCCGGGAAGACCGGCTCGTAGGTGAAGATGCCGAGGATCTGGTTGCGCCGCCGCAGCAGGCTGCGGGCCAGCGGGTCGGCGACGTAGCCCGTCTCCCGGATCACCTGGAGCACCCGTTCCCGGGTCGCCGGCGCGATCCGCGACGCCGCCTCGGAGTTGTTGGTCAGCACGAGGGACACGGTCGTCTGGCTCACCCCGGCACGGCGGGCGATGTCACGCTGGGTGATTCTGCCGCCTTGCCTGGTCGGCGCTCCCGCCATGCCGGATCCCATCGTTAATTCGTATTGCCCCGACGTGTTGGCGAGGAGTTTGCCGAGGTCACAGGAAGCCAGTCAAGGGCTAATACGCCAGTAATTCGTATTGCCTGCCGAGCGGGGCCGCCATCATCGGCGCTCTGTCACCGGGCGACGACTCGACGCTCCAAATTCGGCGCGTCATTACTTTGTGTGACGACAGTTGGCGCCGGCCGCGGGCCTCCGCGAGGCGCGGATCCGTTGCCAGTACGGTGGTCGCGGTACGGAGGTGGGCATGCGGCGCAGTCGGGTGGTGGCGGTGACCGCCGCGTCCGCCGTGCTGCTCGGGGTGCTCTGTCTCGCGCTCCCGCCGACGGGGTCCGACCTCGCCGCGCAGGTCGCCCGGTCCGACTTCTTCGCCGCCCACGGCTTCGCCCCGGTGGACCTGCGCTGGTACGGCGGGGTGCAGCAGTTCGGCTACAGCCTGCTCTCCCAGCCGGTGATGGCGCTGCTCGGGGTGCGGGTCACCGGCGCGCTGGCCCTGGTGGCGGCGGCGACCGCGTTCGCGGCGCTGCTGGTGCGCACCGGCGTGCCCCGCCCGCTGCTCGGCAGCCTGCTCGGGGTGCTCACGATCGCCGGCAACCTGGTCTCGGGGCGGGTGACGTACGGCCTCGGGGTGGCCTTCGGCCTCGGTGCGCTGCTCGCCCTCACCCTCCCCGGCGGCCCGGCCGGCCCCGGCCCGGACGGGCGCGCGCGGCGACGGCGGCTCGGGCGGCTCGGGCTGGCGGCGGCCGGGGCGCTGCTTGCCTCGGCGACGAGCCCGGTGGCGGGTCTCTTCGTCGGCCTGGCCGGGGCGGCGCTGCTGCTGACCCGCCGGTACGCCGACGGCCTGGTGCTCGGCGTCGCCGCCGCGCTGCCGCTCACGCTGACCGCCCTGCTCTTCGGCGACGGCGGCTGGATGAACATCAGCCGCACCGACACGGTCCGCGCCGTGCTGACCAGCCTGCTGGTCGCCGCGCTGGTCGGATACCGGCCGGTGCGGGTGGGCGCGCTGCTCTCGGCGGCCGGGGTACTGGCGGCGGCGCTGGTGCACACCCCGGTCGGGCTGAACGCCACCCGGCTGGCCGTCATGTTCGCCCTGCCCCTGCTGGCCGCCGCCGCCCGCCCCCCGGCCCGGCTGACGCGGTGGCTGGCCGGGGCGCGGGGCGGCGTCGGGCTGGCCGGGCTGCTGGTGGCGGTGTGCTGGTGGCAGCCGCCGGTGCCCCCCGCCGACCTGCGCAGCGTCGACGACCCGACCAGCCGGGCGGCCTACTTCGCGCCGCTGCGGGCGTTCCTCGACGGCCAGCGGCTGACCGGCCGGGTGGAGATCCCGCCGACCCGCAACTACTGGGAGGCGGCGAGGCTGGGCGAGGTGCCGCTGGCGCGGGGCTGGCTGCGGCAGGCCGACATCGACCGCAATCCGCTCTTCTTCACCACCGTGCCGGGGGCCGCCGGCACCGGGGTGGCGCTGACCGCGGCGAGCTACCGGGACTGGCTCGCCGACAACGCGGTGCAGTTCGTCGCGGTGCCGGACGCCCCGCTGTCCTGGGTGGGGCGGGCCGAGGCGGAGCTGGTCACGGGCGGGCTGGCGTACCTGACGCCGGTCTGGTCCGGCCCGCACTGGCGGGTCTGGGCGGTCGCCGACCCGACCCCGATCGTCGGCGCGCCGGCCGAGCTGGTCACGGGGGACGGCGCCGCGGTGACGTTCCGGGCACCGGCCGCCGGCACGGTGCCGGTCCGGGTGCGGCACAGCCGCTGGCTGACCGTCTCGGGCGGGGCCACGATCGCCGCCGACGGCGACTGGACGGCGGTGACGGTGCCCCGCCCAGGGCAGTACCGCCTCGGTAGCTGACCAGGGCGTACACCGTTCTTTTTGCCACCTCGGCAATGTTCCTTGCTCCCTTGGGCGGCGGCGCGCACGATCGGGTCGACAGGTCACCGCACAGGAGGACGAGACGTGCAGCACGACGCGACGGCCGGGGACCCCCGGCAGGGCCATGGTCACCACCATCACCACCAGCAGCAGGACACTCCGGCGGCGCCGGTGGTCGCCCCGCGCCCGCATCCCGACGTGGACGACGAGACCGCGCTCTTCTGGGAGGAGCTCTACCAGCGGCGCGACCGGGTCTGGAGCGGCCGGGCGAACCCGGTCCTCGTCGAGGTCGCCGGGGCGCTCCCGGCCGGCACCGTGCTCGACCTCGGCTGCGGCGAGGGCGGCGACGCGATCTGGCTGGCCGGCCGGGGCTGGCGGGTGACCGCGGTCGACGTCGCCGAGACCGCCCTCGCCCGGGCGACCGAGGCGGCGTCCGCCGCCGGGGTCGCCTCCCGCATCGAGTTCCGCCGGCACGACCTCACCCGGACCTTCCCGCCGGGCGAGTACGACCTGGTCTCCGCGCAGTTCCTCCAGTCGCCGCTGGAGTTTCCCCGGGCGCAACTGCTCCAGGCGGCGGCACGGGCCGTGGCGCCCGGCGGCCACCTGCTCGTCGTCGAGCACGGCGAGATGCCGCCGTGGGGGCGCGCCGACCACCCGGACGTGCGCTTCCCCACCCCGCAGGAGACCTTCGCGTCGCTCGAACTCGACCCGGACCGGTGGCACACCGAGCGGCTCGACGCGGCGAGCCGCCAGGCCACCGGCCCGGACGGCGAGACCGGGATCCTGGTCGACAACGTGATATTGGTGCGCCGCACCCGGTAGCCCGGCCGGCCCGGACCACCCGGGGACGCGGCCGGCTCAGGAGTCGAGCACGCGTTCCATCGCCGCCCGGGAGCGGCGGCCGGTGCGCAGGTACTCGTCGAGGAACTCGCCGGGATCGTCGCGGCCCAGCAGCCGGACCACCCCGGCCAGCTCGACGCCGTGCCGGGGCAGTTGGTCGCCCGCCCGGCCCCGGACCAGCATCAGCGCGTTGCGGACCTGCGCGGCCAGCGTCCAGCCGGCCGCCATCTCGGTGGCGTCCGCCGGGTCCACCAGGCCCGCGTCCCGGGCCGCCGCGAGGGCGTCGAGCGTACGCGTGCCGCGCAGCGCCGGGATCGTCCCGGCGTGCCGGAGCTGGAGCACCTGCACCGCCCACTCGACGTCGGCGAGGCCACCCCGCCCGAGCTTCGTGTGGGTGGCCGGGTCGGCGCCCCGGGGCAGCCGCTCGTGCTCCACCCGCGCCTTGATCCGGCGGATCTCCACCACCTGCTCGCGGGTCAGCCCGTCGGCCGGGTAGCGGACCGGGTCGACCATCGCCTCGAACTCGGCGCCGAGATCCGCGTCGCCGCAGACGAACCGGGCACGCAGCAGTGCCTGCGCCTCCCACACCTTGGACCAGCGGGCGTAGTACTGGGCGTACGCGGCGAGGCTGCGTACCAGCGGGCCCTGCCGGCCCTCCGGGCGCAGGTCGGCGTCGACGCCCAGCGGCGGGTCGGGCGCGGGCATGCCGAGCAGCCGGCGCAGCTCCTCGGCGATCGCGCGGGCGGCGGCGCTGGCCGCGCTGTCGCTGGCGCCGGCCGGCGGGTCGTAGACGAAGAGCACGTCGGCGTCGGAGAGGTAGTTCGACTCGTACCCGCCGAGCCGGCCCATGCCGATCACGGCGAAGCGCAGCCCCGGCAGTGGCGGCTGGGCCGACCGGGCGGCGCGCAGCGCGGCGGCCAGCGTGGCGTCGGTGACGTCCGCCAGCGCCCCGCCGACGGCGGTCACGTCGGCGAGGCCGAGCGCCCCCCGCCCGCCGGTGGGCCGGGGTGGCGACGGGGCCAGCGAGCCGGCCCGGCTCAGCAGGTCGGCGCAGGCGATCCGGACCAGTTCCCGACGGCGCAGCGCGCGGATCGCCCGGGTCGCCTCGACGGGGTCGGCATGCCGGGCCGCAGCGGCGCCGAAGCCCTCGCAGAGGACCTCCCTCGGCCGGGGCGTCAGCTCGTTCTCCTCCGCCAGCAGCCGCAGCGCCTCCGGCTCCCGGGCGAGCAGGTCGGCGGCGTACCGGGAGGAGGAGAGCACCCGGGCCAGCCGGCGCGCCACCGGACCGGAGTCGCGCAGCAGGCGCAGGTACCAGGGGGTGCTGCCGAGTTTGTCGGAGACCTGCCGGTAGTTGAGCAGGCCACGGTCCGGCTCGGGAGCGTCGGCGAACTCGCTGAGCAGCACCGGCAGCAGGGTGCGCTGGATGGCGGCGGTGCGGCTCACCCCGCCGGTGAGGGCCTGGAGGTGACGCAGCGCCCCGGCGGGGTCGGCGAAGCCGAGGATCTCCAGCCGGTGCCGGGCCGCCTCCGGGGTCAGCCGCAGCCCGTCGGCCGGCACCCGGGCCACCGACTCCAGCAGCGGCCGGTAGAGCAGTTTGGCGTGCAGCCGGCGTACCTCGGTGGCATGGGTGACCCACTCGGCGCGGAACTCCTCGACGGCGCTGCGGCCCGGTGAGGCCGCATGGCCCAGCGCGGCGGCCAGCCAGCGCAGCGCGGCCGGCTCGGTCGGTACGGTGTGCGTGCGGCGCAGCCCCTGGAGCTGGAGGCGGTGCTCGACGCCGCGCAGGAAGCGGTAGCCGCGCAGCAGTGCCTCGCCGTCGGCCCGGCCGACGTAACCTCCGGCGACCAGCGCACGCAGCGCCGGAATGGTGCCCGGCACCCGCAGCGCCTCGTCGCCCCTGCCGTGCACCAGTTGCAGCAGCTGCACGGCGAACTCGATGTCGCGCAGCCCACCCGGGCCGCGCTTGATCTCGCGTTCCAGCTCCTTGGGCGGGATGTTGTCGATGATCTTGCGCCGCATGGCGCGGACGTCCTCGACGGCCTCGGGCCGCTCGGCGGCCCGCCACACCAGCGGGGCGAGCTGGTCGATCCATTCCCGGCCCAGCGCCAGGTCGCCGGCGGCCGGCCGGGCCTTGAGCAGCGCCTGGAACTCCCAGGTGCGCGCCCAGCGCCGGTAGTAGGCGAGGTGGCTGGCGAGCGTGCGCACCAGCGGCCCACGGCTGCCCTCGGGACGCAGGGCGGCGTCGACCGGCCAGGCGACCAGCCCGCAGATGTGGATCAACCGGGTGGCGATCGTGGTGGCCGCGGCCAGGTCGTCGTCCTCGGCGGCCACGAAGATCACGTCGACGTCGGAGACGTAGTTCAGCTCGTCGCCGCCGCACTTGCCCATGGCCACGACGGCGAGCCGGGGCCGTGGCGTGCCCTCCGGCAGCTCGCCGGCCGCGATCTCGTACGCCGCCGCCAGGGTCGCGTCGGCCAACGCGGAGAGCGCGGCCATCGTCTGCTCCAGGCCCCGGCCGCCGGTCAGGTCGGCCGCCGCGATCCGCAGCAGCGCCAGCCGGTACGCCCTGCGCAGCACCGCGACCGGCGGCCCGTCGCCGGACAGGTCGAGCCGCCCCTCGGCCGTGGGCGCCAGCCCGTCCGGTGCGGTGCGCAAGGCCGGCCACTGGTCGGGGTTGGCGACCAGGTGGTCGCCGAGCGCGGCGGAGGCACCGAGAACGGCGAGCAGCCGGCGACGCAGGCCCGGATCCTCCGCGAGCCCGTCCAGCACGGCCGAACCGGCGGCTGCCAGCCCGTCGAGCACCGCCGAACCGGCGGCCGCGGGCCCCGCGGCCCGACGCTCGGCCTCGACGAGGCGGTGCAGCTGGCGCAGGGCCAGGTCCGGATCGGCGGCCCGGGAGAGCGCGGCGAGCAGCTCCGCCGCGCGGTCGTCGGCCGGCTCCTGCACGTCCGGCCGCCACAGCCCGAGCCCGCCGGGGCCGAGCAGGTCGGCGGCGCGGGTGGAACCGTCGCCGCCGTCGGTGCCGAACCCGTAGCGGGCGAGGCGTCCCGTGGCGCTGGTCGGCCGGCTCATCACTGGCCGAGCAGCGGCAGGCTGCGGCGGGGGGAGCTGTCGTCCAGCTCGCCGAGCGCCAGCGCGGCGAACCGGGCGGCGAACGGCTGCCAGACCTCCTCCACGTCGACCATCACCGCGTCGCAGGCCGCCACCACCAGGTCCGGCTCGTAGCCCAGCTCGGCGAGCAACGTCGAGCCGATGGCCCAGTCGGCGATCATCGCGGTGTCGCACTCGATGTGGAACTGCAACCCCCAGGCCCGGTCGCCGAGACGGAACGCCTGGTGCGGGTAGCGGGTGGAGGCGGCCAGCAGGATGGCGGCCCGGGGCAGCTCGGTGATCTCGTCGGAGTGCCACTGGAGCACGTCGGGGATCAGCGGGACGTAGCGGAAGAGCGGGTCGGCGTCGGCGGCGTCCCGCTTGCCGACCACGCCGGGGCCGACCTCCGGCCCGGCGGCGCTGCGCTCGACCTGCCCGGCGTGGGCGGTGGCCAGCAACTGCGCGCCGAGGCAGACGCCCAGGGTGGGCACCCCGTGCCGGACGGCCTTGCGCAGCAGCCCCTCCAGGGCGGGAAACCACGGTGCGCCGGGCGAGCCGTCGGGCAGCGGGTAGGCCTGCTGCTCGCCGCCGAGCACCACCAGCGCGGCGTGTCCCGCCAGGTCGGCGGGAAGCTCGTCGCCGGCGTGCGGGCGCACCACCACCAGGTCGAGGCCGGCCTCGGTCAGCCACTCGCCCAGGCGGCGGGCGTCGTCGGTCGGGTCGTTCTCGATCACCAGCGCGGTAGCCACGACGTCGAGGCTATCCGGTGGCCCCGACCGACCCCGGAACGACTCCATCGGGCGCGGCGGGACGATGTTCGCGCGCCGTAGGAGGGTCCACCCGCGAAGGGTGAAGGTCCGCGCGGTCGCACCCCGGATTGCGAGCGGCGTAGCCCCGTCGGCCGAGATGTCAACCGGTCGGCCGTCCGGCCAGATACACGGGCAGCGAGCGGAGCCCGTTCATGATGAAGGTGCCGGGTGGCTCCAGTTCGGCCGGCGGGACCGCGAGGGTCAGGTCCGGAAACCGCTCGAAGAGCGCCGGCAGCGCCACCGACGCCTCCAGTCGGGCCAGCGAGGCGCCGATGCAGAAGTGCGCCCCGTAGCCGAACGACAGGTGGTCCTTGTCCGGCCGGTTGAGGTCGAACGTCTCTGCGCTCGCGCCGTATCGCGCAGGATCGCGACCGGCGGCGGCGAGGCACATCAGGATCGGGCTCCCCTTGCCGATCGTGACGCCGTCCAGCTCGATGTCCTCGGCCGCGAAGCGCAGCGGGAGTTGGGCGATCGGTGCCTCCGCACGCAACGTCTCCTCGATCACGTCGGACCAGGACGTCCTGCCCGTCGCCACCAGCTCGCGCTGGTCCGGATGGGTGAGCAGGGCGACGACGGCCTTGGTCAGCAGGTTCATCACCGTCTCGGAGCCGGCGCCGAGAACGTTGAACAGCGAACCGACGAGTTCGGATTCGCTGAGCAGTCCCTGCTGGTCGTGGGCCCGCACCAGTCGGCTGGTCATGTCGTCGGCCGGGGCCGCCCGCTTGGCCGCGACCAACTCCCGCAGCGCCACCTGCCAGTGCGCCACGTTGGTCGCGGCCTGTTCGGGCGGCAGGGTGGTGTCGACGGCGAGTTCAAGGCCGCGCAGCACCTCCGGACGGGCCTCCTCCGGCACCCCGAACAACTCGCAGATCATCTGCGCCGGCAGCGGTGCGGCGTAGTTCGCGCGGAGGTCGACCGGCTGGTCCGCGGGATGTCCGGCGAGCCCGTCCAGCAGGTCGCCGACGATGCGCTCGACGAGCGGGCGCTGCGCCTCGATCCGGCGCGGGCCGAAGTCCGGTGCGACCAGTCCGCGCAGGCGACGGTGGTCGTCACCGTCGACCAGGGTCATGCTGTCCATCTTGACCCAACTGATCAGCGGCCAGTCGTCACCGATCTCGCCGTCGATGAACGCCGGCCAGTACCGGCGGGGATCCTTGACCACCCGTGGATCGGCGAACAGCCGTTTGACCAGCGCGTAGCTGGTGATCGACCAGGCCGGCACCCCGCCGGGCAGCTCGACCCGGACCGCGGGGCCGAGTTCGCGTAGCCGTGCCGCCTCGGTCAGGATGTCGCCCCCGGTGCGGTCGATGACGTAGGGGCAGCGGTCGCTTTCCATGGCTCGTCTCCCGGAATCATGAGGGGGTCGCGGCGGGGGTCGCCGCCGTCCTCCGCGCTGAGGGCCGCCGGCCCAGTACCCGCGCCACCATGCCGGGCCGCAGGAGCGCCTGCGGCCCGTCGATCAGGCCGGCCACCCGCAGGAAGGACTCCGCCACCGCCGGATCGTCCGCCGCCGCGCGATGCACCCGGGCCAGGTACGCGCTCGCCAACCGGATTCTCGGGGTCCGTGTACCGGCGACTCCCGGGTACGCCAGGTCGCCGAGGACGTTGGCGTCCCAGGCGGCCCGGACGGTCGGGGCGACGTCGGCGAAGAACTCGACGGGGCGGGGTTCGGCACCGCGGCGCAGGTGGTCGCGGAGCACCAGCGCCTCGACGGCGGTGATCGTGTTGCCCTGTGCGTAGACCGGGTTGGGGCTGGCCATCGCGTCCCCCAGCACCAGCAGGCCGTCGGGGAACCGGGCCAGCTTCTCGTAGTGCCGCCACCGGCTCGCCGGAAACTGGTACGCCCGGATCTCGTCCAGTGGCTCGGCGATCCGCAGCGCGTCGTGGATCTCCGGCACCGGCACTGTCCGCGCGTACGCGAGGAAGCCGTCCGGGTCCGTCGGCGCCTGGTCGCCGAGGTGGGCGTTGAGCGACAGGACGTACCGTTCGCCTCCGTCCGGCAGGGCCCGCTCCCGGGCGAACACGGCACCGCGTGGGTGGCTCGGCGTCTGCGCGACGATGTACGCCAGGTCCGTGCCGAGCACGCCCAGCGGCAGCCGGTAGTGCCGGGTGGTGTAGCTGAGCCGGATCTTTATCCGCTCCTCCGCCGGAGGCTGGTAGCCCAGCTCCGCCAACCAGACCGGCAGCCGCGAGCCCCGGCCGGTCGCATCCACGACGATTTCGGCGGGGAGCACCTCCGACCGCCCGTCGCGCTGGTGGCGAATCCGGGCACCGGTCACCCGGCGGCGATCCGGCGTGGTGACCAACTCCTGCACGTCGCAGCCTTCTTGAAAGGTCACGTTGGGCAGTGCCCGGACGCGTTCGCGGACGCGTTGCTCCAGCGCGGTCCGGGGTAGTGCGAGGCAGACCAGTCCGGTCCGCATCTTCGGCAGCCGCCGGCCGTTGATCACCCAGCGCAGGTCGGCTCCCACGTCGCCGGTCGGCACCCCGGCCGCCCGGGACTCCTCGGTGATGCCGGGGAACAGCTCCTCGATGGCGCGCTGCCCGCGGGCGAGCAGCGCGTGCGCGTGGAACGCCTGGGGGGTGGCACGCCGGGTCCCGGTCACGCCGCGCAGGCGGTCCCGGTCCACGATGACGACCTCTCGGTACGCCTCGGCGAGGACGCGACCGGCGAAGAGTCCGGCGATGCTGCCCCCCAGGACCACGGCGCGTTCACCGAGGTGGACGCCGTCCACCGGCGGATTCACCTCGGCCCGTCCGGCAGGGGGATCGGGCGCTGGACCGGCGTGTTCCCGTACCCGGTGATGGTCCACTCGCCGTCCTGTTTGACGAACACCCAGATGCCGCGGATCGCGTGCTCGACCGGGACCTCGGCCGCGCCCGGCGGGTAGGCGCCGCCCTGGGAGAGGAGCAGCAGAACGTCGTCCCGGATGTACCGCAGCTCCAGCGGTGCGCCGAGGACGTTGGTCCCCTTCCACTTGCCGTCGAAGGCCTCCGCCATCCAGGCGCGGATGGCCGGACGCCCCTTCAGATGGGCGCCGGGCAGCACGATCGAGGCGTCCTCGCTGTAGACCGTGGCCAATGTGTCGGCGTCGTTGTCGTGCCACGCCAGGGTGATGCGCGCGACGATGTCGCGTACCGCTTTTTCGTCTTCCGGACGGACGGGGGTGACGGCGTTGGTCATTGCGCTTTCCCTTCGGTGGATCAACGGCGGAAGTGTGCGCACCGGAGGGGCTCAGCGGCCGCCGGTACCTCAGAATCGTCGTGCCGGGCCGAACAGCCACGCATCTCCTGGTGTGCGGCTGGTGCGCAACCACGAAGACGCGACGCCGGCCGCAGCTCGCGACAATCGGTCGACGAAATGGTCCGCACCGCCCGAGGGAGGCCCGAATTGTTTGGTTTGGACGGTAAGAGCGCCGTGGTCACCGGCGCGTCACGGGGCATCGGCCGGGCCATCGCGCTCGGCCTGGCCAGGGCCGGGGCGAACGTGGCGGTACTGGCCCGCGGCACATCCGCGCTGGCCGAGGTGGCGAAGGAGATCGAGTCGTCCGGGCGCAGGGCCCTTGTGCTCACCTGCGACATCGACCGGCCGGACGAGATCGACCAGGCGGTAGCCGCAGCCCGGGACGAGTTCGGCGGCATCGACGTCGTGGTCAACAACGCCGGCGGTTTCAGCCACGTCGGACCGTTCCTCGAGATGACGCCGGAGGACTGGACGCAGATGATGCGCACCAATCTGGATTCGGTCGCGCACATGTGCCGGGCGGTGGGCGGACACATGACCGGAGTGGGACGGGGATCGGTCATCAACGTCGCCTCGGTAGGCGGTTACAACGGAGTCCCCATGCTTTCGCCGTACGCGGTGGCGAAGGCCGGAGTCATCTCGCTGAGCCGAACCCTCGCAGTGGAATGGGCGGCCCGTGGAGTGCGGGTCAACGTGATCGCGCCGGGCTGGACGCGGACCCAGTTGACCAGCAGCTTCGCCGGGAACCCGGAACTGGCCGAGGGGTTGATCCGCAGCGTGCCGATGGGTCGGTGGGGTGAACCGGACGACCTCGTCGGCGCGGCGGTCTACCTGGCCAGCGACGCGTCCCGGATGGTCACCGGCGCCTGCCTGACGGTGGACGGCGGGGTGACCGCGTACGACACCGGTCCCGCGATGATCGACATGTTGGACGTCGGCCGGGTGCCGATCTAGGCCCCCAGGCAGGCTCGCGGAGCGGCGGGCGGGGCGGCCGTACGTGTGGTCCTCGCCCGCGAGCTCGACCTGAGGCACCGCGCCCGAGCTCAACGCGGTCATCGACCGCCGGAACCGCTGGCGGCCGAGCGGACCGCCGTACCGAGCAGGTCCAGCCACGGCTGCGGTGGACACCGTCCGGTCCCAGGTCCCACTCCCGGGCCAGCCGGTCGGCACCCCTGCCACAGTCCAGCCAGACGAAGTCCTGGGTCTGCGGCCCACCCCCTGATGTCGCTGACGAACAAGTTCGACAGCGTCGCCACGACCCGTTCGCCCGGCCAGCGCCTCGGCGAAGGGACGAGGCACTAGGCTCTGCCGCTGTGTCCGACCGCACCAGCACGACCCCTCCCAGCACCGCCGTACGCCCGCCGGTGCTGCGCCCCGGCGACACGGTGATGCTGGTGTCGCCCTCCGGGCCGACCCGGCCGGAGCGGGTGGCCCGGGGCATCGAGCTGCTCACCGGTTGGGGGCTGCGCCCGGTGCTGGCGCCCAACGCGTACGCCCGGCAGGGCTACCTCGCCGGCGCGGACGAGCTGCGCGCCGCCGACCTGAACACGGCGTTCGCCGATCCCGAGGTGCGCGGGGTGATCTGCACCCGGGGCGGCTACGGCGCCCAGCGGATCGTCGACGCGATCGACATGGCCGCCGTACGCCGGGATCCGAAGGTGGTCGCCGGGTTCTCCGACATCACGGCGTTGCAGTTCGCGCTCTGGCGGGGCGCCCGGTTGGCCGGCGTGCACGGCCCGGGGGCGGCCTGGCTGGACGAGCGGACGCCGCTGCGCTCGGCCGAGTCGCTGCACGCCGCCCTGATGACCACCGAGCCGGTGACGCTGAGCGCCGTCGCCGAGGAGGAGACCTTCGGAGTACGCGTGCCCGGCCGGGCCACCGGCCCGCTGCTGGGCGGCAACCTCTGCCTGATCGTGGCGTCGCTGGGCACCCCGGACATGCCGGACCTGACCGGGGCGATCCTCCTCGTCGAGGACGTGCAGGAGCCGCCCTACAAGGTGGACCGGATGCTCACCCAGCTCCGCCGCGCCGGGGTGCTGGACGGGCTGGCCGGAGTGGCGGTGGGACAGTTCACCGACTGCGCGGACGGCTGGTCGGTGGGCGTCGCCGACGTGCTGACCGAGCGGCTCGGCGACCTCGGCGTCCCCGTCCTCGGCGGCCTCCCGATCGGCCACGGCGTGGGCCAGCTCACCGTCCCGATCGGCACCGAGGCGACCCTGGACACCCAAGCCGGCACCCTGACGACCACCCCCGCCGTCCACTAACCCCCACCCCCTCTCCCGCCCGCCCCACCCCCGTTGATCATGACGTTGACAGCGCGGATTCCGGCATTTCGCACCGCCAACCTCATGATCAACGAGAACGGCGGGGCCGGGCAGGCGGGAGGGGTGAGAGGGGTGGGAGGGTGGGGTTTAGGGGGTCAGGTGGGCCAGGGGGCCTGTTTCCAGGGCGGCCCAGACCGTGTTGTCCGGGGCGACCGTGAGGCCATGGGGTTCCGAGGCCGGGGTGGGGAGGTCATGGGTCTCGATCACCCCGTCCGGCGTGACGTGGCCGATCCGGTTGCCACCCCACTCGGTGTACCAGCAGCCACCCGCCGGGTCGGCGACGATCGCGTGCGGCCGGGCCTGCCGGTCCGGCAACGGGAACTCCGCGATCAGCCCGTCCGGGGTGATCCGGCCGAGCTGGCCGGCGCCGATCTCGACGAACCAGAGCGCGCCGTCGGTGCCGGCGGTGATGCCCACCGGGGCGGCGCCCGCGGTCGGCAGGGGGTGCACGGTCACCTCGCCCGCCATGTCGATCCGGCCGACCGCGTTCGCCTGGTTGAGCGTGAACCAGACGGCCTCGTCCGGGCCGGCCGCGACCATCGAGGCGAAGCCGCCGGTCACCGGCAGCGGGAACGTCGTCACCTCCCCGCCGGTCGTGACCCGGCCGATCGTGTCGGAGCTCATCCCCGCGTACCAGAGGGCGCCGTCGGGACCGGCGGCGATGCCGCAGGGGCCGGTACCGGGCGCGAGCGCGACGGCGCTCTGCACCCCGTCGGTGGTGATCCGGCCGATCCGGTCGTCGCCGGAGCGGGTGAACCAGAGGGCGCCGTCGGGGCCCGAGGTGATGATCAACGGGCGGCTGCCGGCCGCCACCGGCCAGGTGCGCGGGTCGCCGTCCGCACCCATTCGGGCGATCTCGCCCGCGTGGACCAGCGTCAGCCAGAGCGCGCCGTCGGGACCGACCGTGATGGCGTACGGGCCGGCGCCCGCCCCGGTCAACGGGACCTCCCGGATCTTCGCGGACATCGTCACGAGGGTCACCTTTCGTCGCCTGCTCCGCCCCGGCGGGGCCCGCCGACCGACGATCATCACCGCCCGCGCGCGCCGGAGCAACCGATTTGTCCGGCGTGCCGGCCCGGATTGACAGCTCGCTGACAGGTTCGCCACGGCCGACCTCCAGCCCGGGTCGTCACTGTCGGTGAGGTCATCGCACCATCCACCGACGAGCTGGAGGACGACATGTCCCGCACCATGACGAAGAAGCACCTGCTGGCCGGCCTGGCCGCGGCCGGCGTACTCGGCGTGGGGATCGCGGTCCCGACCGTCGCGCTCGCCGCGGACGGCGCCACCCCGACGCCGAGCGCCAGCGCGAGCGAGGGCGGGGCCGACGAGCGGCAGCAGCAGCGGACCGACCGGCAGGCGGAGTTCGCCGAGAAGCTGGCCGGGGAGCTGGGCGTCCCCGCCGACAAGGTGACGGCAGCGCTGGAGAAGCTGCGCGAGGAGCACAAGCCGGCCGACCGGCCCGAGCGGGGCGAGAAGGGCGGGCCGGGCAAGCGCGGCGAGCGGGGTGACGCCGCCGACCGGCAGGCCGCGTTCAAGGAACGCCTGGCGAAGGCCGTCGAGGACGGCAAGCTCACCCAGGAGCAGGCCGACGCGATCACCGCAGCCGCCGAGGCGGGCGTCTTCCCCGGCCCGGGCGGTCGGGGCGGGCACGGCGGACCGGCCGGCCCGGCTGACAAGTGACGGCTGGCTGACCAGTCCCGTTCCGCCGGTGTGGCGGTGCCACGGTCGTGGACACCGCCACACCGGCGGGCGGGATCGTCAGCCGGTCACGCGCCGGCGGGCGGCGGGGCGAAGACGCCGAAGTGGTTGCCGTCCGGGTCGAGCAGGTGGGCGTGGGTGAGCCCGTTGTCGTTCTCCTTGCGCGGCACCAGCACCTTGCCGCCGGCCGCCTCCGCCCGCCGGCAGGCCTCCGCCACGTCGGCCACCTGCACGTAGAAGATGGCATAGTTCGGGCTCGTCCCGCCGGTCCCCCGGACCGCCCCGCCGATCCCCGCGCCGGCACCCCCCTCGGTCGTCCGGTAGGACGCCTCCGCGCTGCCCTCCTCGGTGAAACTCCAGCCGAACAGGTCGCCGTAGAACCGCTGGGCCTCGTCCGGCCGCTCGGTGCCGATCTCGAACCAGGTCACGGCGTTGTCGATGCTCATGTGGGGCCTCCCGTTCGCCGCGCCGGCCAGTCGGCCGGCGTCGTCAGGAGCCAGCCTCGGCCTCGCCCGCGACACCGTCCTGTCGGTGTTTCCCGGGCGGTTCAGCGAAATTCCGTACCATCGGGCGGAGCCGTGGCCGCCGGAGATCCGTCCATAGAAGACACGCACCGTGCGTGCTGCCCCCGCCTCAGACCAGACTGAGCCGGCGGACCCGTTCCCGGGGAATGTCGATGTCGTCGGCGGCCAGCTCGCGCTCCGGCGCCCGCTCGGCCAGCACGGTGACCGACGTGATCCGGTCGGTGCGGAAGGCCCGGATGCCGTCACGCAGCCGGCACCAGCCCAGCAGGTACCAGTGCCGGGGGTTGCCGAGGTAGCCCAGCGGCTCCACGTCGCGCAGCGAGCCGGCGCCCGCGCGGTCGGCGTAGCGGATGCGCAGCACACGTCGCGCGCGCACCGCGTCGGCCACGGCGGCCGGGACGGGCGTCACCGGCCCGTCGCCGATCAGGTGCACCCGGGTGGCGAGCCGGTGCGCCTCGGCGGCGTCGGCGGCGGGCATCACGGAGATCAGCTTGCGCAGGGCGGTGCCGGCCGCGGCGGCGAACGGCGTCCCGCGCATCCGGTGCAACGCCACCGCCATGGCGACCGCCTCGACGGGGGTGAGGTTGACCGGCGGCAGGGTGCGCGCCCGGTCGAGCGCGTAGCCGCCGGTGCGGCCCGGCTCGGCCCAGATCGGCACCCCCGACTCCTGGAGGGCGCCGATGTCGCGCTCGATGGTGCGGGTGCTCACCTCGAAGCGGCCGGCGAGCCAGCGGGCGCTGCGCGGCCGTGGGGACACGGCGCGCAGCTCCTCGACCAGGGCGTAGAGACGGTCCGTCCGGTTCACCCCCGCACGCTACGACGGGGGTACGACGGGACAGGTCAGGCGATGCAGGCGCAGACGATCAGCGCCGCGCCGAAGTGCGTCGCGGCGCTGACCCGGGCCGCCGGGTGCGGCTCGTCCGAGCAGATGATCTCACCGAGCTTGCCCGGGGTGAGCAGGTCCAGCACGAAGAACGCCAGCGCCATGATGCCCAGCCCGAGCAGCCCGAAGACGACCGTCGAGGCGAGCCCCTTGGCGAAGTCGCTGTAGCTGGTCAGGATCGCGGTGAACACGATCCCGGCGATGCCGAGCTGGTTGGCGGCGAGCAGCAACGCGGCGTTGCCGTTGCGCCGCACCCAGATCAACTCCCGCAGCTTTCCGGGAGTCAGCACGTCGACCAGCCCGAACCCTGCCGCCATCAGGGCCACCCCGACGACCCCGAACACGACGCTCTGCCAGGCTCCGCTGAGCAGATCCTCCAGCACCGACTGCCTCCCGAACTCAGCGCCCGGCGGGGGTGCCGGCGCGGTGACCGAGACGATAGCGGCACCGCGCCAGCACGGCAGCCCTCGCCCTACAGCGACAGGTAGCGCTGCCGCTCATAGGGGGTGACCTCGCGGCGGTACTGCTCCCACTCGGCGCGCTTGTTGCGCAGGAAGAAGTCGAAGACGTGCTCGCCGAGAACCTCGGCGACCAGCTCGGAGCCGGCCATCACGTCGATCGCCTCGGCCAGGTTCTCCGGCAGCGGCTCGTAGCCCATCGCGCGCCGCTCGGCGCTGGTCAGCGACCAGACGTCGTCCTCGGCGCCCGGTGGCAGCTCGTAGCCCTCCTCGATGCCCTTCATCCCGGCGCCGAGCATCACGGCGAAGGCCAGGTAGGGGTTGGCCGCCGAGTCCGGCGAGCGGACCTCCACCCGGGCCGAGTTCGGCTTGCCGTAGGCCGGGACCCGGACCAGCGCGGACCGGTTGAGGTGACCCCAGCAGACGTACGCCGGGCTCTCGGTGACCCGGTCCGGCAGCGCCTGCGGGAAGAGCCGCTTGTAGGAGTTGACCCACTGGTTGGTGACGGCCGTGTATTCCCGGGCGTGCACCAGCAGCCCGGCGATGAACGCCCGGGCGACCTTGGACAGCTTCATCGGGTCGCCGGCGTCGTGGAACGCGTTGCGCTCGCCCTCGAACAGCGACAGGTGGGTGTGCATGCCGCTGCCGGGCTGGTCGGTGAACGGCTTCGGCATGAAGGTGGCCTGCACGCCGGTGGAGAGCGCCACCTCCTTGACCACGTGCCGGAAGGTCATGATGTTGTCGGCGGTGGTCAGCGCGTCGGCGTAGCGCAGGTCGATCTCCTGCTGGCCGGGGGCCACCTCGTGGTGGCTGAACTCCACCGAGATGCCGATCCGTTCCAGGGCCAGGACGGCCTGCCGCCGGAAGTCGCGGGCCACCGCGTGGGTGGTGTGCTCGAAGTAGCCGCCGGTGTCGACCGGAGTCGGCACCGAGCCGTCCATCGGGCCGTTCTCCAGCAGGAAGAACTCGATCTCCGGGTGGGTGTAGAAGGTGAAGCCCTTCTCGGCGGCCCGGGACAGCGCCCGGCGCAGCACGTGCCGGGGGTCGGCCCAGGAGGGACCGCCGTCGGGGAGCAGGATGTCGCAGAACATCCGGGCGCTCTCGCCGCTGACCCCGCCCTCGAACGGGAAGACCTGGAAGGTCGTCGGGTCGGGCATGGCGACCATGTCCGACTCGAAGACCCGGGCGAAGCCCTCGATCGCCGAGCCGTCGAACCCGATGCCCTCCTCGAAGGCGGACTCCAGCTCGGCGGGGGCCACCGACACGCTCTTGAGCGTGCCCAGCACGTCGGTGAACCACAGCCGGACGAACCGGATGTCCCGCTCTTCCAGCGTACGGAGGACAAACTCCTGCTGACGGTCCACTTCCACCCCTCGCGACACGGTTGCTCGCCTTGCGACCGGGGCCACCCCGGCCTGACCGACCAGTTTCCACCGGCCTCGTTACGCCGACGTTACTTGACCGCCTGGCGGGCGTCCCGCCGTGTCCCGTGGCTCGTGCCGTCTCGCCCCGCCCGCCGTGTCGGTCCCGGGCGGCTGGGGCAAGATGAGGACATGCCCACCCTGCGCCTCGCCCTGTGCCAGGTCAACCCGACCGTCGGCGACCTCGCCGGCAACGCCGGCCTGGTCCGTGACTGGACCCGCCGGGCTGCCGACGCCGGCGCCCAGATCGTCGCGTTCCCGGAGATGATGCTCACCGGCTATCCGGTCGAGGACCTGGTCTTCCGCCGGTCCTTCGTCGCCGCGTCGAAGGCCGGGCTGGAACGCCTCGCCGCCGATCTCGCCGCCGACGGGCTGGGCGCGGTGCCGGTGCTGGTCGGCTACCTCGACGCCGACGGCCCGCCGCAGGTCAGCGGCGACGCGCAGCCCGGTCGCGGCGCCCGCAACGCGGCCGCCCTGCTGCACCAGGGTGGAATCGTCGCCACCTACTTCAAGCACCACCTGCCCAACTACGGCGTCTTCGACGAGGACCGCTACTTCGTCCCCGGCGACACGCTGACCGTCGTCCGCGTCGGCGGGGTGGACGTCGCGCTGACCATCTGCGAGGACCTGTGGCAGGCCGGCGGCCCGTTCGCCGCCGCCCGGCAGGCCGGGGTCGGCCTGGTCCTGACCATCAACGGCTCGCCGTACGAGCTGAACAAGGACGACGTCCGGCTGCCGCTGGTCCGCCGCCGGGCCGCCGAGGCCGGGGCGACCGTGGCGTACGTCAACATGGTCGGCGGCCAGGACGAGCTGGTCTTCGAGGGCGACTCGATGGTCGTGGGCGCCGACGGCGCGCTGCTGGCCCGGGCCCCGCAGTTCGTCGAGCACCTGCTGGTGCACGACGTGGAACTGCCGGCGGCCGGACGACCGGCCGGCGGCGGTGAGGTGCTGGCGGACGAGCTGCGGGTGGTCCGCGCCGAGGCCGGCGACATCCCGCCGCCGCCCGGCGGTCCCGCCGCCACGGGCGGCACCATCGCACCCGTGGCCGACGAGGCCGAGGTGTGGCAGGCGCTCGTGCTCGGCCTGCGCGACTACGTCAACAAGAACCGGTTCCCCTCGGTGGTGCTCGGCCTCTCCGGCGGCATCGACTCGGCGGTGGTGGCCGCGCTGGCCGTCGACGCGCTCGGGTCCGACCGGGTGGTCGGTGTCTCCCTGCCCAGCCAGCACTCGTCAGAGCACAGCCGGGAGGACGCGGCCGACCTGGCCAAGCGCACCGGGCTGGACTACCGGGTCGAGCCGATCCAGCCGATGGTGGACACCTTCCTGGCGAACATGTCGCTCTCCGGGGTCTCCGTGGAGAACCTCCAGGCGCGGGTACGCGGCGTGATCCTGATGGCGCTGTCGAACCAGGAGGGGCACCTGGTGCTGACCACCGGCAACAAGAGCGAGCTGGCGGTCGGCTACTCCACCCTCTACGGCGACTCGGTCGGCGGCTTCAACCCGGTCAAGGACGTCTGGAAGACGCTGATCTGGCGGCTGGCGAAGTGGCGCAACGCCGACGCCACCCGCCGCGGCGAGACCCCGCCCATCCCGGAGAACTCGATCGGCAAGCCGCCGAGCGCCGAGCTGAGCCCGGGCCAGCTCGACAGCGACACGCTGCCCGACTACGACGTGCTCGACCCGGTCCTGATCGGCTACGTCGACGGCGACCTGGGCCGGGACGGGCTGGTCGAGTCCGGCCATGACCCGGCCGTCGTCGACCGGGTGCTGCGGATGGTGGATACCGCCGAGTACAAGCGACGCCAGTCCGCGCCGGGCACGAAGATCTCGATGAAGGCGTTCGGGCGGGACCGGCGGCTGCCGATCACGAACCGGTGGCGCGAGGACGGTTGAGCCGGGGCCGCTCCCGGGCCGGCGCCGGCCCGGGAGTGACATCCTGCACTGCGCTCTGCCGCCGCCCGGTCGTCGGGTGCGACGATCGCGGTGACCCGGGGACCGCGTACGCGGCCTCGAGGAAGGAGAGAGTCATGGTGGAGTCCACCCCGTCCGAGGTGACCGCCCTCTACGGCGGCCCGGCCACCCGGCGGATCCGCACCCGCGACCTGCTCGCCGCCAAGGAGCGCGGCGAGCGGTGGCCGATGCTGACCTCGTACGACCAGTACACCGCCTCGATCTTCGACCAGGCCGGCATCCCGGTGCTGCTGGTCGGCGACTCGGCGGCGAACAACGTCTTCGGCTACGAGACGACGGTGCCGGTGACCACCGAGGAACTGCTCCCGCTGGTCCGCGCGGTGGTCCGGGCGACCCGGCACACGCTTGTCGTCGGCGACCTGCCGTTCGGCTCCTACGAGGAGGGTCCGGCGCAGGCGCTGCGTACCGCCGTGCGGTTCATGAAGGAGGGCGGCTGCCACGCGGTGAAGCTGGAGGGCGGCCGGCGCTGCGCGGCGCAGATCGCCGCCATCACCGGCGCCGGCATCCCGGTGATGGCGCACATCGGTTTCACCCCGCAGAGCGAGCACGCCATCGGCGGCTACCGGGTCCAGGGCCGGGGTGACGCGGCCGACGACGTGCTCGCCGACGCCCGTGCCGTGGCCGAGGCGGGAGCCTTCGCCGTGGTACTGGAGATGGTGCCCGGCGAGGTGGCCAAGCGGATCACGGCGGAGCTGCCGATCCCGACCGTGGGCATCGGCGCCGGCGCCGACACCGACGCCCAGGTGCTGGTCTGGCAGGACATGGCCGGTCTGCGCACCGGGCAGGCGCCGCGCTTCGTGAAGCGGTACGCCGACCTGGCGGGCGCCCTGACCGACGCGACCCGGCGGTTCGCCGACGAGGTCCGGGGCGGCGACTTCCCCGCCGCGGAGCACACCTTCTGAGCGCCACGGGGGTGGTGCGGCTCGGCGGGCCGCGCCACCCCGGTCAGACCACGCAGAACTCGTTGCCCTCCGGTTCGGCGAGCTGCACCGAGTAGTGGCCGCTCCCCGGGGCGTCCATCGTGCCCAGCACCCGCGCCCCCAGCCGCGCCAACCGGGCCGCCTCCGTGTGAACCGGGCCGCCTCCGCGTGAACCGGGCCGCCTCCGCGTCGACCCGCGAGCGGCGCTTCGCGATCGGCCGCCGCCGACCGTCAGGTCGATGTGCAGCCGATTCTTGATCGACTTCGACTCGGGCATCGGCTGGAACCAGATCCGCGGCCCCGCACCGGTCGGGTCCTCCAGCCGGTCGAGGCAGTCACCCTCGCCGAGGTCGTCCGGTGGGACGCCGTTCGCCAGGTACCAGTCGCGCCAGGTCCGTGCCCGTCCGGGGGCGGCTGGCGCCGGTAACGCAGCGCCCCGTCGCCCGCCGCCCGTCGCCCGTCGCCCGTCGCCCGTCGCCGGTCGCCGGTCGCCGGTCGCCGATCTTGGCACCGTACGGCCCCTCCAGGGGCCGTTTCCTACCAAGATCTCAAGTGGGGCGGGGCGGCCAGGCAGGGCGGGGCGGCCAGGCAGGGCGGGGCGGCCAGGCGGGCCGGGGCGGTCAGGCGGGCGGGAGGAGCAGGCGGGCGGGACAACCGGGGTGGGTGAGGGCTGTCAGAGGTCGGTGACGCGGATGCCGGCGTGCGCCTTGTAGCGCTTGTTGATGGCGATCAGGTTGGCGGTGAACGCCTCGATCTGGTGGGCGTTGCGCAGCCGGCCGGCGTAGATGCCGCGCATGCCGGGAATCCGGGCGGCGAGCGCGGCGACCACCCCGACCAACTCCCGGTCCTCGGTGCAGATCAGCACGTCGAGGTCGATCCGCTCGACCTCCGGGTCGGCGAGCAGCGGCGCGCTGACGTGGTTGAACGCGGCGCAGACCCGGGAGTCGGGCAGCAGCCCGGCGGCCTGCTGGACGGCGCTGCCCTCCGCCACCGGGAGCGCGTACGGGCCCTGCTTGTCGAAGCCGAGCGGGTTGACACAGTCGACGACGATCTTGCCGGCGAGCGGCTCGGCGAGCGCGGCGACGGTGGCGGCGTGCCCGTCCCACGGCACCGCGATGACGACCACGTCACTGTCGCGGGCCACCTCCTCGTTGCCGGCACCGGTGACCCGGGCCCCGGCGGGTACGCCGGGCAGGGCGGCGATCTCCTCGGCGGACTGCGCGGCCCGCTCGGCGTTGCGGGACCCGATCAGCACGGTCTGGCCGGCCCGGGCGAACCGGTAGGCGAGGCCCCGCCCCTGGTCGCCGGTGCCGCCGATGATCCCAACGGTCAGCCCGGAAACGTCGGGCAGCGTGCTCGCGTCGTAAGCCATGCCGTCATCCTCGCAAACCGGCGGCGCCCGCAGCAGCGGCGGGAGCTGTGACAATCCCCGCTGCCCGGCCGGGAGGCCGGCCGCGACGCCGCACCTGCCGGTCGGCCGCGACGTCGCGCTTCCGGCGTGCGGCGGGTCAGGACCGTTCGAAGGCCACCGCCCGGGCGGCCGGGTCGGCGGTGACCAGCCGGACCCGGACCCGTTCCCCGAGCGGCAGCTCACCGAGGCACCGGGCGCGCACCGGCGGGTCGTCGAGCGCCACGGTCCCGCCCGGCCGGCGCCCCGGGCGGGCCCGGCCGTCCGGGGGCGTGTCGACGTCGAGCACCGCCGCGTCGAAGACCTCCCCCACCCGGTGCTGGAGCAGCACCGCCTCGGTCAGCTCGATCGCCCCCCGGGTGGCCGCCGAGGCGGTCCGGTCGGTGCCGGCCATCACCTCCGGCAGCCGGGGCAGCGCCGCGCGGGCCCAGTCGGGCACCGGCCGGCCCTCGTGCAGGGCCAGGCAGACCTCGGTGGCGTACCGGTCGGCCAGTCGCCGCAACGGCGCGGTGACATGGGCGTACGCGGCCGCGACCCCGCCGTGCTCCCGCTGCTCGGGCAACGCGCCGTCGAAGGCCGTGTACGCGGCGCCCCGCATCAGCTCGGCGGCCTGGTCGACGAAGGCCGCAGCGCGGGGCCGCGACGGGTCCAGGCCGGCGATCACCTCGCCCGGGCTCGCCCCGTCCGGCCAGTGCACGCCCAGCGGTGCGGCGGCGGCCCGCAGCCGCGCCACCGCCTCGGGCTTCGGCGCCGGCATCGTACGCAGCAGGCCGATCCGCCCGGCCAGCATGATGTCGGCGGCGGCCATCCCCGTCAGCAGGGAGATCTGGGCGTTGTGCTCCTCCATCGGCACCGGCCCGCGCAGCACCAGCCGCCAGCCGTCGCCGTCGGCCTCCACGTCCTGCTCCGGCAGCGGCAGGTTGATCGCGCCCCGGCGCAGGCCACGGGCGGTGAGCAGGGCCCCGATCTCGGGCAACAGGGCGATCGGGTCGGGCAGCCGGTTGGCCCCGGCGGCGGTCTGGACGCCGACGTAGTCCAGCTTGGCCCGGCTGCGGACCAGCGCGCGTTCCAGCGTGACGCCGGCGGTCTCGCCGTCGGGGTCCAGGTCGATCGTCCACACCACGGCGGCCCGGTCCACGTCCGGCAGGAGGCTCGCCGCGCCCTCGCTGAGCGTCTCGGGGTGCAGCGGCACGGTGCCGTCGGGCAGGTAGACGGTCTGTCCCCGCCGCCAGGTCTCCTCCTCCAGCGCCCCGCCGGGCCGGACGTGCGCGGCGACGTCCGCGATCGCGTACGACACCCGGTAGCCGCCGCCGGCGCGACGGGCGAGGTGCATCGCCTGGTCGAGGTCGCGCGAGCCGGCGGGGTCGACGGTGACGAACGGGACATCGGTGCGGTCGGCGGCCGGCCGGGGCGGCGTGGACGCCGCCTCGTCGGCCTCGCGCTGCGCCGCGGCCGGGAAGCTCTCGGGCAGTCCCAGCTCGCGGCGCAGCGCACCGAAGTCGATACGGGGCGCGAGTACGCGTCGGATCACCACAGGGTCGATCCTGACAGTGTGGCCGACGATCCGCCTCCCGGCGAGCGCCGGTCAGCGTGCCGGGATCAGCCGGTCGCCCTGCGTGCGCTCGCCCGTGCGCCCCGGGGAGGGGTGGCCCGGGCGGCGGTGGTCCGGGCGGGTGCCTTGCGGGCGGTGACCTTCTTGGCCGGCGCCTTGGCGGCTGTCGTCTTCTTCGCCGGGGCCTTCTTCGCCGCCGCCTTGCGGGCGGTGGCCGAGGAGGCCGTTGTGGCCTTCTTGGCCGGGGCCTTCTTCGCGGCGGCCTTGCGGGCACCGCCGGTGGGCCGGGTGGCGGCCGTCTTCCGGGCCGGCGTCGCCTTCTTGGCCGGGGTCGTCTTCTTGGCGGCGGCCTTCCGCGCCGGGGCCTTCGCCGCCGCCGTGGTCTTCCGCGCCGCCGAAGTGACCTTGCGGGCCGTGGTGGTGGTCTTGGCGGCGGCCTTCCGCGCCGGCGCCTTCGCCGCCGTGGTGGCCTTCGCCGTGGTGGCCTTCGCCGCAGCCTGGCGGGTGGCGGTCCTCGCCGAGGCGGTCTCCTTCGCCGGAGCCTTCTTCGCCGCCGTGCTCTTCGCCGCCGTGCTCTTCGCTGCCGTGCTCTTCGCGGTCGTCGTCCGTTTGGCCGTGGCGGGCGTCTTCCTGGCCGCCGTGGCTGCCGTCTTCTTCGCCGTGGCCGGCGCCTTCTTCGCCGCCGTCGCCGTCTTCCTCGCCGGGGCGGCGGCCTTGGTCGCGGCCTTCTTCGCCGGAGCCTTCTTCGCCGTCGCGGCCTTCTTCGCCGGAGCCTTCTTCGCCGGGGCCTTGGCAGCGGTGGTCTTGCTCGCCGGGGCCCGCCCCGCACCGCCCGTCGCCTTCGCGGTCGACGCCTTCTTCGCCGCCGCGGTGGTGGCGGACGGGCGTGCGGTCCGTGTCATGCCCGCGGTCCGCTCCGTCGCGGCGGTCTTCCTCGCGGTCGGACGTCTGGCGGCCGGGCGGGTGGTGGCCTGCTGTGCTTCGGCCATCTCGGTTCCCTTTCTGGGGACGTGCTTCCGCCCTCGCGGAGCACGGGGTATCTCGACGCGGGCCGTCCCGCGCCGCCTATCTGCCCTCCCCGGCCCAGCGGGCGTCCTCGGCCTCCCACGCTTCGTTACGCTCCCGCACCTGTTGCAGGGCGTTCTCCGCGTCGGCGGCTGAGGCGTACGGGCCGAGAACGTGCCGGGCGGGGCACACGTCGGCATCGGTCTCGACCCGGTGGTGTCGGGTGCACCAGTAGTAGTGCCCACCACTTCCGCTGTCGCTCATGGGATCACTGTGCACCGCGAATCACCCAGCCGCCACCGGAACACCACAAGTCACCGATGATCTCCACAGTAGACGTGATCCCGGCGGCAGGGGCTGGAACTGCGAAAACAGGGTCACAGAGGTCTCGCCGACGCCGTTGGAGGCCCCGCCGGACAGCCACGCGGGTCGTGACACGGGGCGGGTTAGAGTCGCCCGATGAACGTCGTGGACCGCCCACCTCGCGGATCCCTCCACCGGCACGTCCTCGGCCGGGTCCGATGACCGAGCTGGACCCTCCCCTGCGTCGCTACCTCGCCGGCCTGCTCGCCGCCGCCCGGGACGTCCTCGGCGCCGAGCTGGTCGGGGCGTACGCGGCCGGTTCGGTCGGGCTGGGCGCGTACGAGCCGGGACGCAGCGACGTGGACGTGGCGCTGGTCTGCGCGGATGCCCTCGACCTCGCGCGCAGGCAGGAGCTCGTGGCCCGGTTGCGGCACGAGGCGTTGCCCTGCCCCGCACGCGGGCTGGAACTGGTCGTCTACCGGTGCGAGGTCGCCCGGTCCGGCACGCCGGAGCCCGGGTTCGAGGTCGAGCTGAACACCGGGGCGCGGATGCCCTTCCGGGCGACGTGGGCCGCCGCCGACCGACCGGCCGGGGACGGCCTGTTCTGGTACGGCCTCGACCGCAGCATCCTGCACCAGTGCGGCCACGCCCTGCTCGGGCCACCGGCCGCCGCGACTTTCGCCGACCTCTCCCCCGCCGACCTGCGTCGCCTGCTGACCGAAGCGCTGTGCTGGTGGCTGGCACTGCCGACCCCGCCCGGCGACGACCCCGCCCCCGGCGCCGAGGACGCGGTGCTCGGCGCCTGCCGCGCCCTGGTCAAGGTCCGCCACGGCGGCTGGCTGTCGAAGGTCGACGCCGGCCGCCGGCTGATCGCCGACGGCTGGCCGGCCGAGCCGATCGCCGCCGATCCGGTCTCGCCCGGCCGGTCCGCGGGCGACCCGATCGCAGCCGGCCGGGCCGCGACCGACCGGACGAGCGGTCCACACGTCGACGGTTGGCCGGGCGGCCTGATCGAACGGTCGATCGCGGCGCGGGCGGGTGGGACGCCGCCCGGCGGCCTGGAGGCGCGCGCCTTCCAGCGCCGGGTCCTGACAGAGATCCGCGCCGGGGCGGCATGACGGCGGTCGGGCGGCCGTGCTCCACCGGGATCAGGCCGGCACCGGCTCCACCGGGATCCACAGCTCGGCGTCCGCCTCCGTGCCGTCCGCCGACACCCGCGTACGGGAGATCTCCGGTCCCGGCCGGCTGCGGTACGGGTTGGACGGGAACCACTGGGTGAACACGTCCCGCCACAGGTACTGCACCGCCTGCGGGAACGCCCCGGAGGCCTCGAACACCGCCCAGGTGCCCGCCGGCACCTCCAGCGCGTCCAGGTCCTCCGGCACCTCCGCGCCCGTCACCACGCCGTACCAGTAGTCCAGCTCGGTGCCCTCCGCGCGGCTGTCGGCCACCTTGTCGCTGACATTGACGACGCCCTGCGGCTCCTGGTCGGACAGCGCCTCGATCCGGCTCACCGTCTCGGGGCCGATGCTCCTGACGAAGGCGACGATCGCCGGGTTCATGCCCTCGTGCACGAGCGGCAGCCGCGCCTTGCGGCCCACCAGGCGGAACCCGTCCTTGCGTACGATCCGGTATCGCATACTGCTGCTCCCTTCGATGACGAGTCGGAAGGACATCCGGGGCTGGGAGCGCAGCGCCGCCCCCGTACGCCGGGCGTCGCCGGGGCCCACGCCGTGCACTGCGTGGAACGCCCGGGCGAACGCCTCGGTGGAGCCGTAGCCGTAGCGGACGGCGATGTCGAGCAGCGTCCGCTCCCCCGCGAGCACCTCCGCGCCCGCGACGGTCAGCCGCCGGCGCCGGATGTACTCGGACAGCCCCACGCCCGCCAGCGCGGAGAAGATCCGCCGGAGGTGGTATTCCGACGTCACCGCGATCCGCGCCAGCTCGTCCACCTCGATCGGCTGGTCGAGGTGCCGCTCGATGTGCTCCATGGCCTGGTTGAGCCGCTCCAGCACCCGGTTCTCCTTCCCTTTCGAGCAATGACGCTAGGCGCGACGCCATGTTCCCGACCCGACATGCTGTGCCCGGATCGGTCAGGTTGCCGCGGCAGGCTGCTCCACGAGAGCCGGAGGGAGGGACGCAGAAAGACACTCCGGGCACCAGGTGCGGTGCCCGGAGTGTCTTTTGTGCCGGTCAGGCCTGGATGTACGCCCTGCGGCGGATCCGGCTGGCCCCGATCAGGAGACCGCCGGCGGCCAGCAGGCCGCCACCCAGGGAGAGGGCCGTGGTGGAGCTGTCGCCGGTGACCGGCAGCTCGTCCTGGTCCTTGTCGTGCTTGTGGTCGTGCTTGCCGTCACGGACGCAGACGGTGACCGTGTCCGGGGCGGAGATCACGAGGCGGCCGTAGTACTTGCCGAACGCCCGGGCCGTGTTGACCACCTTCCCGGCCTTGACGTCGGCCTTCGTCACCACGTGCGGCTTGACGGCGTGGCAGTCGGTGCTCGTGCCCCGCGCCAGGGTGGTGCTCTTGCAGACCACCTTTCCGGCCTTCGGGTCCTTGACGCCGACGTTGGTGATGGTGACCGTGCCGGTGTTCGCCACCCGGTAGGTGTAGAAGATCTTGTCGCCCTTGGCGGCGTGGCCGTCGTCCGCACACTTCTTGTGGCAGTCCGACTCGACCCGGGCCTTCTTGTCGATCGACAGGCTGGCCTGCTTCGGCGGGGCCGGCTTGGTGGTGACGGTGAAGGTCGCCTCGTTGGACGGCACCGTCTGCTGGAAGAACAACCCGGTCGCCTCGGCGGTGTTGACGATCTTGCCGTTCTTCACGTCGGCCTTCGTGACCGTGTACTTGCCGGTGCAGGTGGTGCTCTCCCCCGGCGTGAGCGAGTCGTCCTCGCAGATGATGCCGGTGGCCTTGTCGTCCGTGACGGTGATGTCGGTGATCGGGCCGGTCGTGCCCGTGCTCTGGTTCGTCACCGTGTAGGTGTAGGTGACCTCGTCGCCGGCCTTCAGGCCCTTGGCCGGGGAGCCGGTCTTGGTCAGGTGCAACTCCGGGTTCACCTGCGGGTTCGACGCCGCGCAGGTGTGGGTGAGCACGAAGAAGTTCGCGGTACCGGAGATCACCGCGGTGGCGCCGGTCAGCGTCCAGCCGGCCGGGAGCCGGATCCACGCCTTGCTGGTGCCCATGTCGTTGACGATGGCGCTGTTGGGGTCGGTGGGGATCGTCCTCGTGACGTTGCCCTGCGGCGTGCTGAACGTCGCCGTGATCGTCTGGAAGACACCGCTGGTCTGCGGGTTGCCCGGCAGGTTGAACACCCACACGTCCTCGTTGGCGAAGGGCCCGCCACCGAGGTTGGGATCGCAGTTCTGGGTGGCCTGGTCCGCCGTCGTCGGCACGTTCCCCGGGTTGATGTTGATCGTCGACGCGGCAGCCGCCGGCGAACCGCCCGTGAGCACCAGGGCACCGACGAGCAGCGCGAACGCCGCCACCCGTGCGTAGATGCCGCCCCGTCTGGGCGGCGAAGAGGTCTCTCTCATGTAATCCCCCGTGAAGTGGATGGTTGACATAGGGGAAAACGAGAGGTAGTGGCACGCGTCACTCAGGGTGACCAGGAATCCCCCGCTCGGTGGATGTCGCGGGTGTTTCCTGGTCACAGCCCTGCGGGGCCGTCCCGCACGGCGCCCTCGGCGGGGTCAGCACCGCGGGCTGACGGCGAGCGGCCCGCCGTCGATCCCGAAGCGAGCGCGGACGCCGCGCTACTCGATGGAGGATGCGGGATGGTGCCCGCGGTCGGACGGCTCGTCCGGGCGGTGGCGGGCGAAGGCGTCGACCCTGCCCCAGCGGCCGGGGATGTCCATCAGCGCGATCCGGTCGAAGGCGGGCGGCAGCGCGGGGGCCACGGCGAGGTGGTCCTGGTGCGGCTCGAGGCCGAGCATGGTCCGGATGAGCAGCAGCGACGTCCCGCTGGACCAGGCCTGCGGGCTACCGGCGGTCGGATACCGGACCGGGTAGCGCGTGACGTGCCGCTCGAATCCGCCGAAGGCCTCGGGAAGCCGGCCCTGGAAGTAGGTGGCGGCGTCGAGGATGCCCTCGGCGATGCGGCCCGCCTCGGCGGCGAACCCGTACCGGCGCAGGCCCCAGGCGATGAACGAGTTGTCGAACGGCCAGACCGTGCCGTTGTGGTACCCGAGCGGGTTGTAGCGGCCCTGCCCCTCGGCGAGGGTGCGCACGCCCCAGCCGGAGAAGAGCGCCGGACCCATCAGGTGCTCGACGACCCGCGCGGCACGCTCCGGCGGCACGATCCCGCTCCACAGCAGGTGCCCGATGTTGGAGGACAGGCTGTCGACGGGAGTGCCGTCGTGGTCGAGCGCGAGGGCGTAGTAGCCGCGGTCGTCGAGCCAGAAGTCCCGGTTGAAACGTTCGTACAGCGCCGCCGCCTCGCGTTCCAGCCGGTCGGCGTAGCCCGGGTCACCCCAGAACGTACGGGCCAGCCGCGCCGCGCGGATCTTGGCGTCGTATGCGTACCCCTGCAACTCGCAGGTGGCCCGGGGAAAGCCCGGCAGCCTGCCGTCGGCATAGGAGATGCTGTCCCAGGAGTCCTTCCAGCACTGGTT
Source organism: Micromonospora sp. NPDC047074 (assembly GCF_040643815.1). NCBI lineage: Bacteria > Bacillati > Actinomycetota > Actinomycetes > Micromonosporales > Micromonosporaceae > Micromonospora > Micromonospora sp. NPDC047074. The sequence goes on along the minus strand of NZ_JBEYVB010000007.1, from coordinate 207,531 downwards.
CTCCAGGCCGGTGGCCCGGTTGCGTCGCTCGTACCAGACGTAGCCGGTGGACGTCAGGTCCGCGTACTGGTCGATCCACGCCAGGATCGCCCGGACCTCCTGCTCCAACTCCATGACCAACGCCGCGTCGCCGCTCCACCGCTCGTACTCGTCGAGCAGCACCACGAACAACTGTGAGGCGTCCGCGGTGCCGTAGTACGGCGAGTGCGGCTGTTCCTCGAACGCCGCCGACTCGCCGTAGCGCAGTTCGTGCAGAATCCGGCCGGGATCCTCCTCCAGGACGTCGTCGTTGCGGGCGCCCTGGAGCGAGGCGAGGATCCGCAGCGTCGGCGGGGTCATCGACGGCATGACGGGCAGGGCCTGCAGGCAGGTCAGCAGGCTGTCCCGGCCGAACAGGGTCATGAACCAGGGCAGGCCGGCCGCGGGCACGGTCGCGCCGCCGAGCGAGAGCGGCGCGAAGCGCAGCGCCGCCAGGTCCACCAGGCTGCGGTGGTACACCTGCTGGAGCGCGGCGCTCTCGGTGTCCAGCGTCGGGGCCTGCGCGACCCACGCCCGCACGCTCTCCGGCAGGGTGGTCTCGTCCGGGCGCAGCGCCCGCGCCGCGGCCCGGAGGTCGACGCCGTCGGGACGCAGCGCCCGCATCTCCACCCGCAACTGCGTGGACCACCGGTCTCCGGGCCGCAGCCGGGGCGTGAACCGGAGGCCACCCGGCTCGAAGGTGGCCGGCTCGCTCGCCGACACGGACACCTCCCGCTGGAACGTGCCGCGCCGGTAGCCCAGCCGCAACTCGCTCGGACCGACATGGGTGTAGTGGCTGCCGGCCTTGTCACCGACGGCGAACTTGATCTCGAAGATGTCGGCGAAGTCGGACGCCACCTCCAGGCGTACGTCGAGGTCGACGTCCCGATCGCCGTAGTTGAACAGCGTCAGCGACTCGGTCAGGTCCGCCCCGATCCGCCGCCGCCGGATCGCCGACACGTCGGCCTGCACGTAGTCGACCGGCCCACCCGGCACCACGAAGAACGCCACCTCGTAGTACTGGCTGTCGTCCACCGACAGCGCGGTCAACCGCTCGCCGTTGACGGTGAGCACCCATCGGGACAGGAACCGGGTGTCGGCGGCGAACAGCCCGACCGGGGCGGCGGGTGACGACTCCACGTCCCCGCTGGTGTCCGACACGATGAAGGTGTTGCCGTCGATGCACGACACGGTGCCCGCGATGTCCTTCATCAGATCACTTCCCGCGCCCGGGGTCGGCCTGCTCCCGCGAACCGGAGTCCGCCTGCGCCCGCGAACCTGAACCGGCCTGCTCCTGCGACTCGGACGCCTTCGGGAACAACCGCCCGACCCGCATGGCCAGGCCGATGTCCCCGTCGACCAGGATGTCGCCCCGGATGATCGCAGCGAGACCGTTCATCTCACCCCGCGTCATCGCCTCCGCGACCTCCGCGGACACCGTGATGACGGTGCCGGCGGGACCGGCACCCTGTGTCACCCGCATCTGCCCGTGGTCGATGTCGAGCAGCCACTGCTCCACCTGCTCCCCGTCCCGGATGTCGAACCGGACGCTGCCACGCACCTTGCACAACCGTGGGTCGTGGCCAACAGCCGTCAACTGCTCGAAGAAGGCGCTGGTCGCCGTCATCCGACCTCCCCGGCCACTGATAGGAGCGCACGCCGACTACCCACCGGACAGGGGTGCTAACTTCTTCCTGTGGCTCGCTGGCGAGGGCCGAGGAGAGCGCGGGCGCTGAATACCAGATCCTCCGCTCGCGCGGAGGTACCGAGTCGAACGGAACAGCAGGAAGCGCCCACATGGCCTCGGTTGTCGTCGCTAGCCGGGTATCAGCTCACTGAGCCGGTCCAGGGTGTACGCCTCCGATCCGTCCGGCAGGCCGGCGGGCGCCTCGATGCCGACGAAGGTGACCGGCTCGTCCGGCAGCCGGCCGTTCCACGTCAGCACCTCGGCCCGCGTCCGCCACCGGTCGACAAGGTAGGACATGGTGAGGTGACGCCGCTCCATCAGGGCGCGTACCCGGTCGGCGGTGGTGAACGCGTTTCCCTCCACCCGGTTGAACGACGGCCTGCCCCGCAGGTACAGGTGCAGCCACACGGCCTGCCAGCCATGCTCGTTCCTGGCGAACACCATCGGCAGCGCGACCCGGCCCTGGCCGCGCAGGTGCGAACGCGCCCGCACGGTCCGTGCGTCGAACGGGGCGCCGAGCTGGTCCCGCGTGCGGGTCTGGTACCCGAACATCGACTCGGCGACCTCGTCGAACGACTCGCCCGAATAGATGTTGACCTGCGGAACCACATAGCGCCCGCGGGCTGTCAGGGGCACGTCGATGAACTCGGTCGCACCGTTGCGCGCGTCGGTGATGTCGCCGGAATGCACTATCCCGTCGTGCTGGTAGTTCGTCCAGGACACCTGGCCCGCGCTGTGGAACTCGTCATCGAGCAGCAGCACCGACAGGTCGTAGTCGGTGCGACGACTGGTCTGGCGCCAGTACATGAAGAAGCGCAGCAGTTCACCGGACACCGACGCCCGCGAGCCCCTCGGCAGAACCGCGAAACCGCCCTCGGCCGCCTTGCCGGACAGCGGCAGGGCGACGTCGAGCACCTCGGGATCCACCACCAGCGGTCGCTCCGGTGCCGGCAGCCGGGCGCTGATCTCGGCGTCGAGCAGCGACGACAGCTCGGCCACCAGCCCGGCCGGTAGCGGTGGCCGCTCGTCGGGCCCGACCCACGCGGTGCGCGATCGGTTCGCGTACATCCGGGCGGACGCGGGCGCCAGCCGGTTGTCGACATGCTCCCGCAGCGAGAGGAGCACCCGGCCCGACGCCGAGTCGAGCGCACCGGTGACCGCCTCGACGACAGTGGTCCGCTCCGACGCCGACGCCAGCCGCAGCAGCCGGTCCGCGGATCGCAGGAGCAGGCCCGGCGCCGCCGACAGCGCCGCTGCGGCCGGACCGATGGCCCCGGCACGGATCGCCGCCTCCGCGCGGCCGGCGAGGTTGCGTACCCGCCGCTCACCGCGCGCGACCGCGAACACCTCCTGCGCATGCGGCCACTGGCCGTACTCGTGCGGGTGCAGCCGTTCCCCGAGCCGCTTCCACCGCTCCGCGTGGCGCACGACGTCACCGAGCTTGTCCGGGTTCGCACGGACGACCTCGTTCAGCGCGGCCAGCAGCATCCGCCGCTCCGGGCGTCGGAAGGCGCGGAACCGCGTGGGCGTCACGAGTGAGGCGTCCCCGCCGGAGACCTGGCAGGCGAGGCGCAGCACGTCGGTCGTCGTGTCCACGCCGACCAGCGGCCGGCCGAGGACGAGCCGGATTCCGTTGAGCACGGCACGGTTCTCGCGTACCGGGATCCCGGCCGGTTGCGGGCCGTCGACGCAGGCGACCGCGAGCTCGCTGAGGATCGCGAGGTCCGCCTCGCCGTGTGGTGTCGCGCTTTCGGCCAGGGCCAGGTAGAGGCGCTCCGCCTCCACGTCGGCGGCGGCACCGAGGCGCAGCAGGGTCACCCGGTCACCGGCTGCGCTGACCAGGTCGTCGTGCGCGGCCAACAGCTCGGCATAGGTGTGCTGGTAGGTCCCGTAGGCCGGCAGGTCGAGCAGGTTCAGCCCGCCCGAGGCGACGGCGGCCCGCAGCTGCGCGTCGGTGGCCGTGCCCCCGCCGGCGAGTACGGCCGCCCGCAGCCGGTCCGTCCAGAACTCGATCGTGTCCGGCACGTCGTGCGGAAAGCCGATGAAATAGGCGTTGTGCTGGACGTGGTCGCCCACCAGCTCGCGCACCGCCGTGACGACCGTGGCAGCGAGATCCATCGCCGGCGCGGGCGCCAGGGTGCCGATGTGCTCCAGCAGAGCCCGCGACGCCGAGAACCCGACATCGAGCAGCGTCGCGTCCAGTTGCCGGGCCACCGACGTGCCGTCGCCGGCCGCGCCGGTGCTGGCCGGCACACGCAGTGTCTTCTGGATGATCAGCTTTTCGAGCACGTGGTCCCACCTCCGGTCGACTTCGGCAGTTGCCGGCATGTAGCCGCGGCACAGTGGGTCGCCGGGGACTCGAACCCCGAACCATTCGATTAAACAAGGAGAAGGAAGCGCCTCCATGACCGCACAGGCGGTGAGCGGACGCGCTACTCATCCGAATGCTCTGCCAGTTGAGCTAGCGACCCAGATGTCGATCATCGCACCGGCCGGGTCGACATGGCTATCGATTTCGGAGTCGCTGCCGGGCACGGACCTCCCGTCGAATCCGTGCCTCACAGGTCGCCGACGACGGCCATAGGATCTGGGAGTGGACGGTTCACCTGGCGCGGATCATCGAACTCCGGCATCCGTCACCGAGTGGGCGCGGCTGTTCGTCAGCTACTGCCAGTACGACGTGTCCACAGTGCCGGGCGTGTCCGACATGGAGATCTACACCCTCGGCGACGACCTGCTGCACGTCGGTGGGCCGAGTCGGTTCACCGGCTTCTGCGGCATACACACCGGCTGGATCGAGGCACGCATCCGTGTCCGGCCCGAGCCTCCGACCGAGGCCGAAGACGGCTGGGACGCGATCAGTGAGGCGACCCTCTGGAGTCCCGGCGGCCGGCTGTCGGTCGTCGGCCTGATGGGCGACGGGGCGGAGGCCCTCACCGGCGTCGCCGTTCCGCGCGGGCTGATCCGGGTGCGGGTGCACGCGCGCGACCGACTGCACGAGACCGTACGCACCGACGACGACCCGCCCGAGCGGCACGAGCTGCACGTCTGGGCGGTGTCCGAGGAGACGCCGTGGCGCACCGTGCTGGCCGACCCGGGAGGCCACGACTGGGAACAGAAACCGGCGAGGGCCGCCGAGCGGGCGATGCTGTCACTGGTACCGCGCCCGTCCGCCCGTGCGGCCCTCCTGCCTCCGCCACCATCCGACCCGTACGAGGACGACGCCGGCCCGGCCCGGGTGGCGGTGGTCCGCCACCGGCCCGCGCCGGTCGACGTCCCGGCGGGAGTGCTGCCCGCCGGCGACCTCGAGGTCCGGCTGGAGCGGGTCGACGGCGACACCCTCGTGTGGTCGTGGGCCACCGCCGACGAGCCGATCTTCCCGCATCCGCTGGCCACGCTGCCGGACGGCGAGCCGAGCACGGTACGCCTGACGCCCGGCCCCGACGGCTTCAGGCTCAGGCACGAGGGAGTGCTGGGCCGGCACGCCTTCGCCCTCGGCCTGATCTGGGACCACCTGCTCGACGACCCCGGGTCGTACCCGTGGATGGAAACCTTGCGTGGGCAGGCCGCCGAGGCGACCGCGCTGGCCGAGCGGACCCGCCGCCTGCGGGCCGAGCGCGAAGCCGCAGAGTGGGGAGGCGCTCCGCCGTCCGACCGTGTCCGCGGGCTTTTCGGCCAGGCGCGGTCCCTGGCCCGGATCGACCGCCCGTTGCTCGACCGCCTCGACGCGTTGCCCGCCGCCCGCCAGCGCGAGGCAGCCTGCTGGGCGGCCCGCCGCGCGATGCGGGTGGCCGGGCTGGAGCAGATCGGGTGGATCGCCGACGCGCTCGCCGCCGCCGAGGCCGACCGCCCACTGCCCCGATCCTTCACCGAGCAGGGCGGCGCCGCCTTCCACCGGCTCCTGTCCGATCCCGAGGTGCCGCGCACCACCGTCCCGCTCCGCCGGGACCCAGGAGCGTTCGGCAGAGGCGGCGTCACCGAGATACTCCAGCAGGCCGCCGCGTTCCCCGCCCTGATCGCCCTGGCCAACGACGATCCGCTGGTCGCCGCGATCGACGCCGTGTACAACGCGGCGATCGCGCACGGCGACGACCGCGACCGCTTCCTCACCGACGCCCACGGCGCCCTGCGCTGACCCTCCGATCCGGCACGCCGTGCGGTGGGCGCTGCTGCCTGCGGGTGAGCGACCGGGCGGACCGGGCGCAGTGGAGCGGGCGCCACCTCACCGACAGCATCCGCTGACGGACCCCTCGGCCTGCCCTGACGAGCAGGAGCGACAGCAATTCCCGGCCACCCTGGCTGTCAGTCGTCGAACTCGAACCCGCTCGCCTCGGCTTCCGTGATCAGCCGCCGCATGCGTTCGCCGTCGGTCGCGACAACGTTCATCCGAGCCTCCAGCTCTTCCAGCGCGCTTCGATCGGTGCCGTAGGCGCAGAACATGCCACCCTCGGGGTCGTAGGCGAACCGTCCGTCGAGCGTCTGAGCCTCGGTGCTGACGAGAACCTGCGCGACGCCTTCCCAGAAGTACCCGTTGGGCTCGTGACCGAGCTCTTCGACCAGGGCGTCAACCGGGGTGGTCCCCGCGTCCAGCAACAACGAATACTGCCCTGGGGTCGTCTCGATCAGATTGAGCAAGGTCATCGGAGGATCCTGGCACCCGTCGGTGGTCGCGGCAACGAGCTGGCAGCCGATGACGATCCACGACGCGACGGGCAGGGATGCGATCCTCTTCGAGGTGGTCGGGCGGACGGCGGCGAGGTAGATCGGGATGTGCTCGCGCGGCTGACCGGCGTCGGCAAGCACGGCACCGTGCGCCGCGAGAGCATCCGGCCCGGTTCCCGAGGCCGATTCGTCGCCAAGCCGTCAGGTCGGCCCGGCTTCTCGCTCCGCCAGCAGCGCGGCCAGGACGCGGGCCGGTTCGTTCGCGAGCAGTGCGCGTACGTGGGCACTGGTCTCCGCGGTGAGGCGCGCCGTCGTCGCGGTGTCATGCAGCTCGGACCAGTCGAGCGATGCGACGAAGTCCGCGATCCACGGGCCGGGCCGGGCCGCGTCGAAGCCGGCCCGCAGTCGGGTCAGGAGCGTCTCGTCGTCGCGAACCTCCACCTCGCCGAAGGCACCCGCGTAGGTGGTCAGCAGGCAGGCGAAAGCGAACACCCCGAGTTCAGCCCGCCGCCCTTGCGACCACGCGTCGAGCACCACCGGCAGGTTCCTCGTCCGCCACTTGGCGAGCGCGTTGAGTCGGATGTCGGCGAGCCGGTGCTGCAGCGCGGGATTCTGGAACCGGTCGAGGATGGCGGCGGCGTACTGCCGCAGTTCCGCCCGGTCCCCGGAGCCCGCCGGCAGCGATGGCAGCACCTCGTCATGGAGCAGGTGCCGCAGGTAGGCGCCGACCGCCGGGTGTTGTACGGCGTCGAGCACGGTGCGGCAGTCCACCAGCGGACCGACGGCCGCTATCGCCGTGTGCGCGCCGTTCAGGACGCGTACCTTCCGTTCGCGGTAGGGCCGGATGTCGGACATGAACCGCACGGGCAGGCCGGCACGGTCGAGCGGGAACTCGTCACGGATCGCCGGTCCGCCGGCGATCGCCCAGTCGGCATAGTGCTCGCCACGGACGATCAACCGGTCGTCGAAGCCCAGCGATGCGCGGAGTTCGGCGGCCTCGCGCTCTGGTAGCCCTGGCACGATCCGGTCGACGAGAGTGTCGTAGAAGTGGCAGTGGCGGGTGACCCAGTCGATGAACCCCGGGGCGAGCGCCGCCTCGGTGGCATGTCGCACCACCAGGGAACGCAGCGTCGCACCGTTGTTCTCGATGAGCTCACAGGGCAGGAACGACAGGCCCCGCCGGGGGTCCCCGGCGAAGTGGCTCCAGCGTTCGTGCAGCAGCGCCGTCATCTTGGCGGGGAACGACGTGGGCGGTGCGGCAGCCAGGTCGTCGGCGGCATAGGTGATGCCGGCCTCCGTGGTGTTGGAGATGACCAGGCCCAGCGCCTCCCCGCGCACCAGATCACGACAGCGGTCCCAGTCCTGGTGCGCGTCGACGACCGACTGCACCGCCGTCACCAGGGTGGTCTCCGTGAACGGAAGTCCGTCCCGGACGCCGTCGAGCAGGACGTGGTACATCCCGGCCTGCTCGGTGAGCCGCGCGGTGACCTGGTCGGGCCGCGGCGTGGCTTTCATGACTGCGATCCCGTGCCGCAGGACGCCTGCGTCATTGGCCCGGTGCACCATCCAGTCGGCGAAGCCGCGCAGGAAGTTGCCGGCGCCGACCTGGAGGATCCGGATCGGCAGGGCCTCCCGGCTCGGGTCGGCCTCGCCGAGTGACCGGAGACGTTGTTCCGCGCGGGTCACCGCACCACCCCCGACTGCAGATCCATGCTGGCCGTCGACCTGCTGGAGGCCATCTCCAACACCGTCTCGTGCGAAGCGGCCGGGATGTGCATGCCAGACCCACGAGCAACGCCACGGATGGTGACGAGCACGCCTAGCCTCCTCGATCGACCTTGTGAAGCGTGGATGACCCAAAATAGTGCAACCCCTTGCACCGTTGTCAATGGGCGTCGGCGATCACGAGTCGGACAAAAGGAACAGTTCGAGGCCCTTCCATTGGGATAATTAGGTCAAAGTCTTCCCGATGCTTCTGGGATCCGGACCGGATCTGCCTAGAATTTGCAAACGTTTGTTGCCAGCCGTCGGGCGTCAGAGACCGTCACGGTTTCCGGGTGTAGCTGACGGTTGGAGCTTGCGTCTTGTCGCACGCACCGAGGACCTCGTTGACGAAGCCGTCCTTGTTGCGCGCGTAGGCCATGAGGTCAGCGCCGTGAGCGTGCGCGAGATCGCGCTTGAGGCACTCGTACCGGGACCGGTAATCCGCCCGGCACCGCAGCGCGTCGCGAAACGCGACTCGTCGTCGCCACAGCAGGGAGGCCGGCTCGGTGAGATGAAGCTGGTAGGTGCGCTCCCACCAGTTGTCTGTCTCCGGCTTGAAGAAGTAGTGCGCTTCCTCCGGACGGTGCACGCCGTTGCGGTAGCCGAGAGCGGTCACCACCTCGATGGCGGCTACTGCCTCTGACAGGCTGCGCACCGGCGCCATCATGTCGATGATCGGCTTTGCTGCCAGCCCGGGAACCGATGTAGAGCCGATGTGCTCGACCGGCCCGACCAGCCATTGCGCCAGAGCGGCTTCGAGGGTGACCCGCTCCTGCTCGAACAGCACAGCCCATTGCGGGTCGTACGGGCTGAGGGTGACCGGCGTGCCCTCCAAGAGAACTGCCTTTCAGTATCAAGTACGGGTCGGGTGATGCCTTCTCGACGGCATCAGCCATCCTGCTACGACTGGGTCAGGCCGTCTGAATGATCCTCCCGGGAGCGCCCTCTTCTGCCAAGGACGACCATCGGAGACCCGGACATAGAACCAGCTCAGAGCCTTGATCACGGCTCTGAGCTGGTGGGCGACGGACGAGTCGACCTGTACGCCGGATTAAGATCCGATCACCCCTGCTGACCAGGGACGGAGCCTGGCGACAGCCGCTGTAGGCCGTCGCCAGGCCGTCAGGGCCACGGCGGGCAGCAGGTCATCTACAGGCGGCCTTCACTAGCAAGCCTTCGCTCCAGCTCGCGAATTAGCGATTCAATGCTCGAAGATCGCTGGGGATGCAGAGCAACTGCTGGCGCTTGCTTGAGCTTCTCCGCAACTAACTGCTTTGCCTTGAGCTTCACCTTGTCGTCCCAGTTCTTCCCCTGAGCCCGAAATGTCGCCTCAAGCCTGTGCGACCATTTGCCCTTCGCGCTCCTGAACTCCTTGGCCGAAGTCCTAACTCCGAACTGATCAATTATTCCTTGCTCATAAATTACCGGATCGAGCGCATCTTCGAATTCGGATTCACTCTGACCCGGGACGATAACAAAGTTTTCCTCATTGGGCCGCAGAAGACCGTCGCTCCTCGCCTTTCCGGCTGCGAGCTTCCCGGCGTCATCATTGTCAAGCAGGACGTGATAGAGGCACAGTTGACTTCTCAGGAAGTCCAATCTCGCAGATAAATTCGAGGCGCTGCCCAAGGACTCAACCGCAAGAGCACCAGCTGCCAGTGCTCCGCTGAGTTCCTTGGAAGATTCGAGGAGGAGCGCTTCAATCGCCGCCGCGTCGCAACCGCCCTCAACGAGTAGCACGAGCGCGGCATTTGAGAGATTATCCGAGATTCGGACGCCAAGCGCATCTCTCAACTCAACAATACTCTTGGCTGGGGCAGCCCGATTACTACGAACTATGATATTGCTCGCCAAATTGTAGCGGTCCACCAGCAATGGACTGTGGGTGGTGTATGCCACCTGCTGCTTGCTGGCAATATCGCCTAGGACTCCCCTGAGCTGATGAATTGCTCGGGGGTGCAGATGAGCTTCCGGCTCTTCCACTGCCAGAAATAGAGCGGCACGCCGTTGAGCTGCAACTTTCCGAACAAGCGCCAACGCCGCCAGGCTTTGAACTCCATCACCCTTGTGCATGAGTTCCGTCGAGACGCCGTCGTTGACCATGATCCGCGCCCGCTCGGAAAGCACCGCAAGGATGTTCTCTGTCTCAAACTCTATTTGCACGTTGTTGACATCCGGCAGGAAATCTCGCAGCGTTGCCACAAGCTCCTTGGAGAGTCGATTCGCCACGGGCTTAAGCGCAGAGGATAGCGTCTTCATTACCGCCGTAATTTCCGGCCGCTCCGACAGTTCCTCCAGCTCGTAGCTAACCATGTCCCTCACTACGGCCGCAGCCCTAGAGGCGGTCCGAACTGATTCCACGTATTCAATACGCAACGCCCGACCAACAAATTGAGCAATCTTACCGGATTGACTGGTCAGCGCCTCTCGACCCGGCCCTTGCTTTCGGACCGTGAATTCCACTGTCTTACCGATCGTAAGCCGGATTGGCAACTCGGTCTTCAATCTGGAGCCCGTGAGGCGACGGAATCTCTCCCGCTCCCCCTCGTCAAGCTCAAACCATAAATCTATTATTGTGTTACCTGCAACACTCCGCGCCTGCAGATCTTTTGGATAGTCATCCACCCAATCATATTCATTGAGGATCCGAAGCTTGGCATTCTCGGGATTCCGCTGACTCTGCATCAGGCCATATCGCCTCAGCAGCCGCATACTAATCACCAAAGCTCGGAGGATGTTTGACTTGCCCTCATTATTGGGGCCGACAAGTACCGTCAGGTCTCCAAGATTGAGCCGCGAAGTCCGCTTAATTGACCGATATTTCTGAATTGCCATTCCGGTCAACTTCACATTATCTCCAATTGTGGCGTGGGGTCAGCGGTGCTGAGATGAGGGCCACCGCGCGGACGGGACGCAGGGAGTGGCACCTGAAACTCTACAAGGGATGGTCTTGACCTTGTATGTTTGACGCGTTCCTGACAGCCTTCCTCGCGGTCATGCGCAGAGTTCAGTTCACCTGTGTCGAGCGGGCCGGAGACTGAGCCTGTCTAGGCCGTCACCCGGCCATCAGCGTTCTTCTGAATTGTTAAATAGATCGTCGATAGCCCGGCGGGTGCGTTCCTCGCTGGCTGGCATCAGGTGGGTGTACACGCGGAGAGTGAAACCCGGGTCGGAGTGCCCGAGGTACGAGGCAAGGGCCTTGATGCTCTCCCCCGCGTCGAGCAGCGCCGAGGCGTAGAAGTGCCGGAGCGCGTGCATCCCGGTCGCCCGGGTCGGGACGATGCCGGCCGCTTCCACCGCTGGACGCCAGCTCTTGCCGTCGAAGGTGGCCCGCTTGATCGCACCTCGCCGGGTGGTGGTGAAGATCAGGGGTACAGTCACCCGCTCGTCGCTGAACGGGTCCTCCCACGGCAGGGTGATCGAGAGCGGGTCGTACTTCTTGGCGTGCTCCTTGAGCGACTTTGCCACCGAGCTGGGCAGCGGCACGCGACGATCCCGATCGTTCTTGGGCAGGCCGAAGACCAGCCGGGAGCGGACCACCTTGACTTGCCGAACGACGTGGACGGAGCCCGACGCGAAGTCGACGTCATCGACGCCGAGCCCGAAGATCTCCCCCTGTCGCATCCCGCAGCCGGCGCCCAGGTCGACCATCGGGCGGTACCGCTCAGCGAGGCCACCGCGGATTGCCGAAACCTCGTCGGCACGCCACGGAACGACGCGACGTTGCACCGGTCGGGGCGGCTTGACGGAGGCGGCCGAGCAGGGGTTCTTGGCGATGCGCTCGTCATCGACAGCCGCGCCGAGGATGGTCCGCAGGTGAGCGAAGACGACGGCCCGGGTCGCCGGGGCTAGCTTGCCGACCATCCCGGCATCCCACTCCCGGATGTGGCCCGGCTTGATCGACGCCAGTTGCCGAGAGCCGAAGAACGGCAGCAGGTGCTTCCGTACCCGGAACTCCGTGCTCTCCCGGGTCGACTCGTCGAAGGAGCGCGTACGCAACCAGCTCTCGGCGTACTCGGCGAAGGTGATCCGGCCGGCGGACGGGTCGACGTAAGAGCCACGGAGCTTGTCCGTCTCCGTGGAGACGAGGAAGGCGTCAGCGTCGCGCTTGGCCCGGTCCGGGAAGGACTGGCTACGTTCCCTGCCGTCCGGGCCGATGTACCGCACCCGGTAGCGCATCCCTTTGCCGAACAGATCCGACTTGATCCGCTCCTTGCGACCGCCGGGGTGTCGGATCACCTTGTACCAGCGATCTTCTACGTGTCCCATCAGGCCGCCGCCTGCTCGCGTACCCACGCCCGAACCGAATCCGGCTCGTACCGGAGGTGTCGACCGACCCGGGCTGCCGGCGGACCGTACTTGACCTTGCGCCAGCGGTACAGCGTCTCAGCGGGCACCCGCAGGTACGCCGACACGTCCCGGATCGTCCACAGCTCGTCGACCGTCTTCATCGCTGCCCCTCCCCCGTGTCGTGCGTCGATCCGTCCGGTGATGTGCTCGACGGCGGCTGTGCGGCCCGGTCCTTCGCGGCGAGCAGTTCGGAGCGCCAGCGGGCGCGTTCACTGATCGACCGCAGGAGGCGGTGCGCCATGGCCGGCACGTCGGGGTCGTCGGGCCGGGCGAGTTCCCAGGCGTGCCGGACCGGTTCGACGGCGGCGCCCTGGTCGTCAACGCCATCCAGGCCGACGGTCACGCCGAGCAGCGCCCGCACCCAGGCCCGCACGTCGTGCTTGTGGTCGGTCAGCGTCTTGCCCGACCAGTCGCGCGAGATGAGGATGCGCCGACCGCCGATGCCGAGGGTGTCCCGCTGGTGCACCTTGCCCTTGCAGCGGCCCGGCCTGAGCTTGGCGTGCGCCTTCTTCGGCTGGACGCCGTAGAGCAGCCAGTTCGCGCAGCGATCGGTGCACGGGGTGACGCGCAGTTCCTGCCACAGCCGGTCGAGGTGAGCACGCTGCCGACCACTCGTGATCTTGTGGCAGTCGCCGGTGTGCTTGGTGATGTACTTCGTGACGTACCGGATGGTGCGTTCCGCGTCCTCGGTGCCGGGCATGACGCCGCGCGCGTCGACCTGGGCGCCGAAGCGGACCACGTGCACCGGTTCCGCGTCCGGGTCCTCGTCGATCACGTCGAGCGCTTCGGCCCAGGTGGTCAAGGGCTGGCCGGTGTCCGGGTCGACCCACGCCGAGGCATCCTCGTCCCACACCGGAGGCCGGTCGGCGGTGTACCGCTGGACGTCAACCGAGGGCCACCACACCTGGTGGTACGTCGCCGCCGCCACGGTGCGCAGGATGTCCCGGGGGATGGTCCCCCGGATGGCGAAGTGAGCGTGTGGGGCCAAGCGGCGCTGAGGCTCGACGCAGCCCGCGTACTGGACGTTCCAGCCCTCGCACCGCCGCAGGTTTTGCCAGAACCGATCGAGCAGTCGGGGGAAGTGGACCGCATCCCAGGCGGCCCGCCGGTAGTCGTACCGGTCGGGGTTGACCGGGGTTCCATCCGGGCGGACAGGCCCGTACGAGTCGAGCGTCAGCGTCAGCCACATCGACGGCCGGTAGGTCGACCCGTCCGGGGCGGTGTACGTCTTGCCGACCGTGCGCCGCTCGACCTTGCGCCGGGGCAGGTCCGGGGCATCCTGACGCCGCTTGGTCGACCGCTTCCGGCGTCGGCCGTTGTCCTCGTCGCCCTGGTCCTCGTCGCCGGTCGAGTGCGGCGGCGCGACCCGGCCCCGCAGACCTTCGGCGGTGATCGCCTCTTCCACCTCCGTGATCGCCTCGTCGAGGTCGGCGACCTGGTCCCACTGGCACGCACGAGACGCCTCGTCGCGGGAGAACTCCAGGTGCCCGCGCAGCAGGATCAGCGCCTTCTGTTCCTCGGTCGCGGGTTCAGGGGGCGGCAGCGGCTCGTCGTCCCGGTGCCAGCCCTCGCGGATCTGGGCCTGCCGCAACCGCCGGTTCTTCTTGGCACACGGCGCGCACTTGTCCTCCCGCGTCGCGCCGCAGGGCAGGTCGATGACCTCGGTACGGCCGGTGTCGAGATCCGTGCGCCGCATGGCGAGCGGCCGGACGCAGACGCCGTACTCGGCCGCGATCTCTTTGAGTACGTCGACCGAGCGAGGGAGCGCCATGCGGGCCGCCCGCGACCCCGGCCGAGGAGCAACCGGAGTCGGGGCGGCCGGCGCGAGGCCGGGCAGGGTCGGCGTAGTCATCGAATGATCCCGACGACGTGCGGCCGGTTGGACTGGACGACACCACGCGGAGGCAGAACCGCCGCCGGGGCGGGGACGACGGCCGACGTCGGCTCAGCCGGGCGGACCGGTTCGACGGCGGTGGTCTGTTCTGGTTCCTCGTACTGGTACGCGGTCGGCTGGTCCGGCTCGACAGCCGGCGGGGTGACCGGGGCGTTGGACAGGACGACCTTCACCAGGGCGAGGAAGGCCAGCGACGGCACGGCCGCCACGATCCAGCCCCACACCGACGGTTCGGCTTCCGCGACCTGGGCCGCGAGCGACAGGAGCGCAAACGCCACCAGGAGCGAGCCGACCAGGCCGACGGGGCGACCGGCACGCCGCCGGGCGCGGATCTCCAGGCCGAGGTAGATCGCCATCAGCTCGACCGCCACGGCGTTGGCCCAGCCGATCCAGTGCGGCTGACCGTGGGCAACGGAGAGGTCATGTACGTGGGTGAAGGCGGCGGCGCCGGCCATCGTGCCGATGGCGAGCAGGATCACCAGGCGTACGGCGGATTCCGTGCGTTGGCTCATCGCTGCTCCCCCTTTGGCTTCTCGCGGATGGTCACGTCGATCCGGATGCGCCGGCCGTCCATGTCGCGGCGGCGGTTGATGAAGTGGGCGAGCCCGCGCAGCGCGGCGGCGGTCTGGTCGGCCGGCCCGACGAGCTGGATGTGAAGCGGACGCCGGAGGCGGTTGGTCAGGCGGATGAGGGGGGTCACAGCGGTTACCTCCGGGCCGGTCGGATGTCGGTGCGGATGTAGTCGGGAGGGGTGCCGAGCGCGGCGACCGCTTCGGAGAGGCATCGCCACAGCGCCCACGCCTCGTCGGGGGTAAGGGACATCCGCCGCCGGCCCGCACCGACCGCCAGATAGACCGGATACGGGTCGGGCCGTTCGGGGTCGACCCGGACGGAGACGGCGGTAGTCGGTTCGGGGGTGCGGAGTCGATAGAACCGGCGGCCGGTCGGGGTGGCGGTCACCGCGGCTCACCCCCGCCGTCCCGGTCGAGCAGGTTGCGCAACGCGTCGGGCAGCAGCGGCCCGGACGGCTTGCGGGGCAGCGGAAGGCGTACCGGTTCGGTGGCGGTTTCCCGGCCGACCTGCGCGAGGATGTCCGACGCGTCGACGGGCGCCGGGTACTGCCGCGCCATGTCGCGGATGTCGTCGTCGCTGACGTACGAGAACCGGACCCGCATCGGTTCGGGGGTACCGTCGAGGATCACGTACCCGACGCCCTTGGCCCATCGGGGCATCTGGTCGGCCAGCGCGCCCCGGTTGCGGGCACCGTCGCCAAGGACCAGATCGACTTGCGACGCCTCAGTGAGGCCGAGCGCGATGCGAGTCGGGAACAGGTCCCGAAACGGCAGCACCTCCTTGCGCGGGTCCTGCAACGCCGCCACGACCAGGACACCGACGCCGGCACCCTGCGACAGCAACAGCCCCAGCGAGGACGCGATGCGCTTCCGCAGGTCGGCATCCTGGAGGTACGCCGTCAGCGCCGCCATCTCGTCGACGACGACCACGACCAGGGGGTCAGCCTCAGTCGGGGTGTGCACCCGGACCGTTCCGGCCAACCGGGTCTGACGCTCGCGCAGAACGGTCACGGCCTCGTCGAGCAGGTCCGCCATGGCCTCGAACGACTTGCAGGCGAACCGGGCGAACATCGGCCGACCAAGCGCGAACTCCATGCCGCCCTTGGGGTCGATCACCCAGAGCCGCACCAGACCGGAGGCGATCCCGCCACCGAGGACCCGGACGAGCGACCAGAGCACCGAGCCCTTCCCCGATCGGGTGGCACCGCCCACCAGGACGTGAGTGGCGAGCAGGTGAAGCGACCAGGTACGCAGGTCCTCCCGCCGGGCCAGCGGCAGCGCGGTGAAGTCCGGCACCGCCGGCACCGGGAACGGCGGAACCACCGTCCGCAGCGCATCGGTACGCACCAGCGCCAGGTAGACGACGGTCGGCCGGTCCCGGTACCGCACCCGGTCGACGAGCCGAAGCAGCCAGGCACCCCGGCCGATCCGGGTCGGCGCCTCGTCGGGACGTTCCGCGTATACCCGGGCGTGCCGCCGGCCGAAGGCGTACGCCAGGTGGGCACTCGCCTTCTGAAACTGCTCCGGCGTCTGCCCCCGCACCATGCGGACGGTCAGCACGTCGAGCGCCTGGTCCGAGCGGACCCGCAGGAGTTCGGGCAGAACCTTGCGGTGGTCGTACGTCTCGGCGAGCCCGCACAGCGTCATGGCCTCACGCCAGACCCGCCGGTAGACGAACACCCGCCGGAACGAGCCGAGCAGCGGACCCGCCAGCCAAGACCACCAGGACGACTCATCCCGCCAGCGCCACACCGCCGCGACCGCCGACGCCAGGACGAGCGGCACCACCAGGCCGGACCAGCCGAACTCGACGTACAGCCAGAGCGCCAGCACGGCCGAGACGGTGGCCACCGGGTGACGCAGGCACCACCAGAGCACCCGCCCGGACCAACGCAGCACCAGCCAGAGCAGCGCCGCCCAGACTGGCAACTCGAACCGCTTGGGCCGGATCACCAGCAGATCCCCGGCCGAGGTCATCACCACTTCACCGCGAGGCCGCCCGATCACTTGGCACCCCGCAGCGACACGAACCGTCCCGATGCGTCGCGGACCGGAGGGAACGGAAGAACGAGCTGCCCGACGCAGACACCGCAGCGGCCGTCAGCACCACTGACCGGGTCGACTCGGACCTGACACACACCACACCGGGGCCAGCCACGGCCAGCCCGACGCCTACCCTTGGACACGTCACTACCTCTCTCGACAGAGCAGGGGGAAGAGACAGAGAAGGGCGGGGCTGCCGTCCGCCAAGATCAGACAGCCCCGCCCACACTCGAAGCAGCTACGCCGCCGCCTTGCCGGCCACGCCCGCCGGGGCACGCATCCCGGTCGCCCGCAGCGAGTACGCCATCCGACCGTTGTTCGATACGTACGGCGTGACCGTCATGCCCTCGAACTCGACGCCCTCGAACGGCGCCCCCGTCGGCGGAACCGGCTGGTAGTCCGCCGAGATCTTCACCGTCGTCTCCCGCGACCGCTTCCCGAGTTCCGGGTCCAGGTCCATCACGCGGACCTGCCACACCCGCTGGCCGGTCAGCTTGTCCTTCGCCGGCGAGCGACGGCCCGTCTTCTCGTCGTAGTCCTCCACCTCACCCAGTGACTCGGGCACCAACGCGCACCCCGCCGGGAACACGTCCTCACAACGCACGGCGAACCTCGTACCGCCACGCAGAGCCATAGCTCAACCTCCTGACTTCACCTGACTGTCCTGACTAGTCAGGTGGTGTGGATCAAAGGTAGGCCGGCTTGGCTAGTCATGTCAACGACAGTGTCGAAACTTTCCTAGCCTGGCTAGTCAGCGGTACCGTCCCTTCATGGCTCTTGACCCAGACGACCCGCGCACGCCGTCGCAACAGATCGCGGCCACACTTCGCGCAGAGATCAAGACAGGGAAGTTCACACCGGGCGAGAAGTTGCCGTCGCAACACGACCTCGTCGAGCGGTTCAGCGTCGCCCGCGAGACGATCAAGGCAGCGCTACGGAAGCTGCAAGATGAACGCTTGATCGTCACCCGTCAGGGCAGCGGCACCTTCGTCCGCGCCAACACGGAACGCCCGGTCGGACTACGGCCGCACATCGAACGAGCCTTCGAGGCCACGAACGTCACGATCGACTTCGCCGGCTTCTCAGGAGAGACGATGTACAACGCGATCCAGGAGACCTTGGACAAGGTCCGCATCGGGCGCCTCACCCCGGAGTCGATCCGGGTGCGGGTCCTGATCTCCGACATGACGTCACCGATGGCGATCCCCTGCCGCGCCGAGGACCAGGCCGACGACCCCGGCATCCGCGCCCGAGCCCGCCGCATCACCGATCGCTCGATCCACGCCCTCACCGACGCCGTCCAGGAACTTGCCGACCTCGGATTGGTCAAGACCGCCACCACCGAGGTACGCGTCCACAGGGCCGCCCCGCTGTTCAAGCTGTTCATCATCAACGAGCAGGAAGCGTTCTTCGGCTTCTACCCGGTCGTCGAGCACACCGTCTCCGTCGAGGGCAAGCCGATGGCGATCTACGACGCGATGGGCAAGGACGCGATCCTCTTCCCGTTCACGCCCAGCGACGAGGACGCCAGCAACGACGCCCTCTACGTCGAGCAGGCCCGCGCCTGGTTCGACAGCATGTGGGGGACCATCGCCCGTGAGTACGCCTCGTGACCGCCGTCGACCTGGCCAAGGTGATCGATCGCGTCCGCGTGATCCTGCTCGACTTCGACGGCCCTGTGTGCAGCATCTTCGCCCAACACTCCGCGTCGACCGTCGCCCATGCGTTGCGCCGGCTGCTCGTCGACCAGGCCGTCACCCTGCCGCCCGAGATCCTGGCCGAACGCGACCCGCTCGCCGTGCTCCGCTTCACCGCCACCCTTAGACGCCCTGCCGTCGTCCGCCTGGTCGACGAGGCCATGACCCGCGAGGAAATCACCGCGGCCCGCACCGCCGAGCCGACCCCGTACGGCCGGGAAGTCATCGTCGCCGCCCACCAGACCGGCCGCCGGATCGCCGTGGTGTCCAACAACTCGGCCGCCTCCGTCCACGCCTACCTGAGCACCCGACGCCTCACCTCTTACGTGCACCCGGTCATCGGACGCCCCGAGGCAGCGCCCGAGCGGATGAAGCCGGACCCGTTCCCTGTACTCGCAGCCGTACGGGAGCTGGGCGCGGAGCCGGCGGAATGCGTCCTGGTCGGTGACTCGGTCAGCGACATCGAGGCCGCCCACGCCGCCGGAGTCGCCGCCATCGGATACGCCAACAAGCCCGGCAAGCGCGAGCGGTTCGCCGCCGCTGATGTCGTCATCGACAGCATGGCCGAACTGGTGACCGCCTTCGCCGTCGACGAGCTGTAGCACCACCACTTCGCACGCGAGCGCCCCGGGAGATCATCACCGGGGCGTTTCTCGTGTCGTCGGTTCACCCCGGCCCGGGGTCGCGGTGGAGCCACCTTGGAGCTAGTCCAGGTCCCCGCGCTTGGCAGCGATCCACGCCTCAACGTCTTCGGCAAGCCAGACGTTGCCCATCTGGAGCGTGGCCACGGGTTCCGGGAAGTCGCGCCGGTTGGTGATCTGGTAGACGCGCTGGCGCGAGACGCCGCCGAGCATGATCCGGATCTCCCCCGAACCCACCAACCGCAGCTTCTTGCCCATGACGCTGACGCTAGGCACCTGCCGACTAGGCATGAGTCAAGTTGATGGACACCTAGTTAGCGGATGCACTAGTCGCTTACCCTTTACGCATGACTAGGTTCAAGTGGTTCCAACGCCCCGACCAACCTGTCGACTACGTGGCCGGCGAGCCAGCCCCATCCAGGTACGGCCGGGAGCCGCAGAGATGGACTGGTCGCGCCGCCGTCCCCGCACCAGAACCTCCCCTGATGACCAAGGCAGGACTCTGGCGCTCCAGGAACGCCGCGACGCGCCTCAACCAGAGGTAGGCCATGTCGATCCCGCAGCAGCGACCGGAGCCCCCGTTCCTCGTTCTGATGGCCGGCAACGTCGTCGACTTCCACAACCGCGCTACCTGCTCGCAGTGCTCAGGCGATGGATGCCCACGCCTGACAGAGGCCGGCGAGACCCTACGCGCCTGGCGAGACAGGAAGAGCCGACGTGAAGGCCGGTGACGTGCTGCACCTGACCCGTGCGGCAAGCCCTCAGTTCACACGCCCAATCTCCTTCCGCCTAATCAAGATCCGCACAGAGCTACACACCTACGAAGGTTGGGTGTGGCTGGACGGCTACCAACTCGATGCGCGGGGCGACGCCGTAGCTCGCAGAGAGGTGTACGTCCTTGCAGCAGGAGTGAGGCTGGTGGACGCGCCCTCTATCTCACAGCCACAAGCGCCGCGACGACAGCCAGCTCAGAATTAGGCATTACACCATTTAACAGGCATGTGAATATGCGTCAGATATCCGACGAAAACGCAGGTCACGGCATCAGGGCATCCGTCGAACAGCCCGCCGACGGCTATCGCCTCGCGATGAGCCCGAGGCACTCGGAGATCGGCCGCTCTCGCCCCGGCCCGCCGCGACTAGACGGCGACTCTAGAGGGCCAACGCCTTGCGCTTCCCAGCGCTAGGATCTTGAGCTTCTAGTGCACCTCGCCGACTCTAGGAGCAGCGACCTTGACCCTCAGCCCCGACGCCGAGCCACACGACGCGACTCAGGCCGCAGTCTTGGCCTTCTGGACGAGCCGGCGCAAACAACGATCCAAGCTGGACGACGAGGGAAAGGCCGGAGGCGAGGCGCGCGGCGGGGCGCACATGAATGGAGTCAGAGATCTCGTTGCAGGGATCTTCATTGACGCGGGGATGCCTGAAAGCTCCATCATCATGGAGCCTTACCTTCCGGGATACTACAGACCCCGAAAGCGCTGGGATCTAGCTGTTCGATACAAAGGAAGCCTAGTCGCAGCAATCGAATTTAAATCGCAGGTTGGAAGCGTCGCCAAGAATATCAATAACAGGTTCGAGGAAGCTTTGGGCACCAGCACGGACACGTGGGCCGCCCAAATCAAAAACGGCAGTTTCGGCGAAGTTCCTCCCTGGCTCGGGTATGTATTCGTGCTCGAAGAGACGAAAGAAACGGAGAAGCCAGGCAAATATAACACCACGGCGATCTTTCCGGTTGATAAGGCATTTGCCAACCTGTCCCCAAACCAGCGATACCAGGAGATGATATCGCGTTTCGTCGGGGACAACGTCTACCAAGCCGGCTGGTTCATCACGACCCAATCGCGTGAAGATGGTTCAGTGACATACGCAGAGCCGCTTGCTACCGCGAGTGGAAGAAGCTTCCGAGTAGCGGTGCAAGGACGCGTGAATCTCGTCCGCAGCATGCTCGACTAGTGCATCCCTGGTTCTGAGAGAGCTCCTGGATCGACGCCGTACACACGGGCTGCAACTTCCGTCGCCGCCGCGCTGCTTCGCCTTTCGAAGGCATCAGTAAGCAGCGCGCGGTCTCGTTTCGAAATTGCGTCCGGCCGGGGCACGCGAAGGCGGCGAAGATATTGGGCCTGAAAGCGAAGAGTGCCGCCGCGCATCTTTACGGCGTACGACTCGATGAAGAGCTGAGCCACACGGGAAAGGAGTAAACCACCGAGCACCCGAAGATCCCAGGAATCGGAGACAATGTAGTACAAATTGTGGTGGGGGTAATGGCCGCCCTCATCCAAGACAGGATGTATCGACATCTTCATATCAGGAAATAGCAGCTTGGGCCGCCCTGTCAAGGCATGATCAACCTTATCGATCGTGCGATACCAATTTGCGGGCCGCTTAATAGCAACATGCCGCTTCCGGAGGATGTAGCCATGCTTCTCGTAATAGTCCCGCAGTCGCGGGTAACTGTCTAGATCAACGAGCTGCCCTCGGGCATCCCACGGGTTGACGAGGTGGTGCCCGGACCATTGCAGGCCACCCGAAGTCGTATCACGGACCATGGAGAGCGGCAGAAGCCTCTCCGACTCTACGTCCGCATCCTTCGTGATGAAGACGCTGTCAGCGCCCGTGGCTACACCAATTCCGACCCGGGTACCGGTTTCTTCGCTTTGCAGGAGCGGAAAACGGTCATTGAGGTCCTCGATCAAGGCGAGCTGGCTGGGCGTCCCAGACGGCCATGAGTCGGAGCCCTCAAACCAGTGGGGCAGCCGGGCAATCTCATAGCGTTCACTCGATACGGAAACGGCTGCGCTCTTCCGGGTCCATTCCAGTAAGGCAGAGGCGTCTCGCGAGCTAAAGAACCGGCGCGTATCTGCAACCACTGCCGTTCCCTGTCGGTTGCGCCGCACTATCGAGATCGCAGGATAAGCCGAAACCTGTTCCTCGAAGGCGTCCACGTCATGCATCGAGATAGTCACATCTACGCTATACCTGTCGCTAATAAGCTGACGGAGGTGGCGCCCGTACTGATTACGCATCCAACGGTCTGCGCAGATAAAGCCAAGAACTCCTCCCGCTTTGAGTGACTTAAGGCCAACCTCGAAGAAGCCGACGTAGACGTCAGCCCGCCCAGTCATCGTAAGACAGGCCGCCCGATAAGCGGCCATCCTGCTGCTTGGCACCTCTTCTAAGCGAATGTATGGCGGATTACCAAGGACGAAGTCGGCCACCTCGTCGTCACGATGTTCTAGGAGGTAATCACCCTGGCGCACCCAGGCGGCAGCGGCGGCGGAGGCGTCGTCACATGGCCAGCCATCGTCAAGGAGGACCTTTTCGACCAGAAGCCTACTGGCTTCTACATTCCGGGCGAGCAAATCGAAGGCTCGAATGGCCGGCCTCGCTTCTGACAGGGAACGGCCGTGTTGACGGCATGAGGTGCTTAGCCGGGCAACAATGGGGCCGAGAAAGGCTCCAGTTCCGCACGCGGGCTCGACTACCACCATTGAGGCAAGGTCGAGGTCCGACCGATACCCGGCAAGATCAAGGATCAGATCCACGACCCACTGTCGCGTGAACACCTCGCCGTGCTTCACAGCATCGGCCGAGATCGGGGCGAGTGCCGTGCCCCCATCCCCCGGCATCGGCTCTAGCATCTCCACTGGGCTGACCATCACGTGGCGAGCGTACGGCAAGCACATGCCACCCCTCGCCAAGCACGAACTCGATGGTTGCCGAATTCACCTCTTTTGGATCAAGGCACCGCGCTCCGCGCGGTGCGGGGCGGCAAGCCCGGCCGGCGGCAAGCCGCCCCGGCCGCCTACGGCGCCGGGGCGGTGAGCCACCGACAGCCGCCGGGACACCGCCCCCACCGCAAGCAGGACCAGCCTCAGAGAGGCCGTGACGGAAGCCAGCGGGTCGGCCTGGTCGAGTGGTTGGGGCTTCCGGCTGCCGCGCCAGTCCAACCCCGGGACTGGCTTGCCACCGTGTCACCGAGTCGCGGTAGCAACTCCACCGCCAGGACGTGCCCAGCCCCGTTTACCGCGTCGGCAACGCGCAGGCCCCGCCAAGCCGCTCCGGAAGCCCTCACGACGGGACAGCACGCGCCAGGACGAGGCGGTCCACTGATACCCCGCTCAGGCCGTCTCCAGGCCGTCTCAGGCCGTGGCCAGGCCGTCAAACGCCACCTAACGATGACCAAGGACAACCAACGGCACCAGATAAACGACCAGCTCAGAGCCTTGATCAGGGCTCTGAGCTGGTGGGCGACGGACGAGTCGACCTGTACGCCGGATTCTGTGACCGGCGCGCGCCCCGAAGGGCTCACGCCGGCGGCGGCCATCCATCTAGGCCTACCGTCGCCGGCAGGCTCAAGCGGCCTACCCGCAGACATCGGGCGGGCCGCCCTCAAGCGTCTGCGCGGGTCGTCATCATGCTGGTGACGGCCCTTTCTTGGCCTTGCTCCGGGTGGGGTTTACCGAGCCACCCCGGTCACCCGGGGTGCTGGTGGGCTCTTACCCCACCGTTTCACCCTTACCGTCCCCGATGGGGCCGGCGGTTTGTTTTCTGTGGCACTGTCCCGCGGGTCGCCCCGGGTTGCCGTTAGCAACCACCCTGCCCTGTGGAGTCCGGACGTTCCTCGGCGGCAGGCCGGGGCCCGCCGACGCGACCGCCCGGTCGACTCGTCCGTCGCGCACTCATCCTAACGACGCCCACCTCGCGCCTATTGCCACCCCGGCCCCGCCGGCAGCGAACCCGCGCCGGGCCGATCGCACTACTTCCGGGAAATAGTGGCCTCCCGGTCCCGGATGATCACTATTTCCGGGAAACAGTCCCCCTGGGTGTCCGCGCGACACGTCCAGGCGGCGCGGGGTCGTGGCCCGGGGCGCGGGCGGGTCGGGGGCGTACTAGCCTCTGGGGATCATGGACCTCTCCGCCGCCGCGTTGCTGCTCGCCGCCGGTCTCGCCGCCGGCACGGTCAACGCGGTGGCCGGCGGTGGCTCGCTCATCACCTTCCCGGCGATGATCGCGGTGGGCCTGCCCCCGGTGCCGGCCAACGTGAGCAACTCGGTGGCGGTCTTCCCCGGGTACGTGGCGAGTGTGGCGGGCAGCCGGCAGGATCTGCCGCCGCGGCGGACGCTGGCCATGCTGGTGCCCACCACGATCGCCGGCACGATCGCCGGTGCCCTGCTGCTGCTGGCCACCCCGGCCCGGGCGTTCGAGCTGGTGGTGCCCTTCCTGGTGCTGGGGGCGACGGCGGTGCTCGCGTTCCAGGATCCGCTGCGCCGGCTGGTCGGGCATCCGCGCGACCTGTCGCCGCGCCGCCGTACGGTCACCGTGCAGGCCATGGTCGCGGTCGGCGCGGTGTACGGCGGCTACTTCGGCGCGGCGCTCGGGGTGATGCTGGTCGCCGGCCTGGCCCTGGTGCTGGACGCGACGCTGGCCCGGGTGAGCGCGGTCAAGAATTTGCTCTCCGCGCTGGTCGGGCTGACCACGCTCGTGGTCTTCGCGCTGTTCGGGCCGGTGAACTGGGCGGCGGTCGCGCTGGTCGCCCCGGCGACGCTGGTCGGCGGGTACGTCGGGGCCCGGCTGGTCCGGCGGCTGCCGCCGGTGGTGCTCAAGGTGCTGATCGTGGTCTTCGGCACGGTGATCGGCCTCTACCTGCTCTGGCGCGCGCTGCGCTGACCGCTGCCAGCCGCCGGCCCGGGTGTTGGGAAGGGCCCCCTGCACATCGAAATGCGATAGCAGGGGGCCCTTCCTTTCAGGCGACCGGCTCCGGGGCGGCGTCGGCGTCCCGGCGGGGGCCGGGTACGACGCGCGGGTCGCCCTCGTCGGCGAAGTAGTCGTCCGACGTGGTGCCGTCGCCGCCGTCGCGCACCTTCACGGCCCGTAGCACCACCGTCAGCAGCGCCGCGACCGCCAGGTTGACCAGTACCGCCACGATGCCCACGTAGATCGTCTTCGGGGTGTCGAAGCCGAAGTCGGCCAGCGGGAACGCCGAGCCGCCGAAGTGCTTGCGGCCGGTCGCGGCGTTCGGGATCTGGTAGAGCATCCACATGCCCAGCCCCATGCCCGCGACCCAGCCGGCGATCAGCGCGTCGCGGTGGAACCAGCGGGTGTAGAGGCCCAGCGCCACCGCCGGCAACGTCTGGAGGATGATCACGCCGCCGATGAGCTGGAGGTCGATGGAGAACTGCGGGTCGAGGAAGACGATGCAGGCCACCGCGCCGACCTTCACCACCAGCGAGGTGATCTTCGAGACGTTCGCCTCCTGCGCCGGGCTGGCGTCCCGCTTCAGGTACTCCTTGTAGATGTTGCGGGTGAACAGGTTCGCCGCCGCGATCGACATGATCGCCGCCGGCACCAGCGCGCCGATGCCGATGGCCGCGTACGCCACGCCGGCGAACCAGTCGGGGAACTGCTGGTCGAACAGGACCGGCACCACCGTGTTGCTGTCGACGGTGCCCTCCTTCGACCCGGGCAGCGGCTTCACCCCGGCCGCGATGGCCATGAAGCCGAGCAGCGCGATCAGCCCGAGCAGCAGGCTGTACGCGGGCAGCGCCGACATGTTCCGCTTGATCACGTCGCGGTTCCGGCTGGCCAGCACGCCGGTGATGCTGTGCGGGTAGAGGAAGAGCGCCAGCGCCGAACCGAACGCCAGCGTCATGTACTGGAGCTGGTTGTTGGCGTTGAGCAGCACCCCGTCGTTGGGGTTCGGCGTCGCGTCGAACTTCGCGTCCGCGGCGTCGAAGATCTCGCCCCAGCCGCCCAGCTTGTAAGGCAGGTACAGCACCGCCACCAGGATCACGATGTAGATCAGCGTGTCCTTGACGAACGCGATCAGCGCCGGCGCGCGCAGCCCGGACTGGTACGTGTACGCGGCCAGGATCGCGAAGGCGACGATGATCGGCAGGTGCCGGGCCAGGGTGCTCTCGCCGGTGACCCCCATGGTCTTGAGGACCGCCTCGATGCCGACCAGTTGCAGCGCGATGTACGGCATCGTCGCCACGATGCCGGTGATCGCGATGAGCAGCGCGAGCACCGGCGAGTCGAACCGCTTGCGGACGAAGTCCGCCGGGGTGACGAAGCCGTGCCGGTGCGAGACCGACCAGAGCCGGCACAGCACCAGG
Source organism: Micromonospora sp. NPDC047074 (assembly GCF_040643815.1). Taxonomy (NCBI): domain Bacteria; kingdom Bacillati; phylum Actinomycetota; class Actinomycetes; order Micromonosporales; family Micromonosporaceae; genus Micromonospora; species Micromonospora sp. NPDC047074. The sequence continues at coordinate 181,088 of NZ_JBEYVB010000007.1, read as the reverse complement.
AAGACCAGCGGGTAGATGACGATGGTGTACGGGACGGCGAAGAAGCCGGCCGCGCCGGCCCCGAACATCAGCGCGGGCACCGCCACGAAGGTGTACGCGGTGTAGAGGTCACCGCCGACCAGGAACCAGGTGATCCAGCCGCCGAAGTTGCGCCCGCCCAGGCCCCACTCGTCGAGGTGGGCCATGTCCTTCGGCGCCCGCCACCGGGCCGCCACGAACCCCATGGCGCTGACCAGCAGGAAGAGCAACGAGAAGACGATGATCTCGGTGAGGTGGTCGCGCCACACTAGCGGTCACCCCGCTTCTTCGTCATCTGGTAGACCAGCGTGGTGGTGGCCACGCCGAGCAGGATGTAGGCCAACTGGAGCCAGTAGAAGCGCGGGAAGCCGAGGAACCGGGGCGAGTCCGCGTTGAAGAACACCGGGATCAGCGGCACCACGATGGGGATGAAGAGCAACCAGTTCCAGGGGCTGTGGTCCTTCGCCCTGGACCGCGCCGCTGTCGGCGCCTCCGGTTCGGGTGCGGCCATTGCGACAAACCTCCGCGGGTCATAGATCGGCAGTGATGACGGCCGGAGGCTACGACCATGTGAGCCCCGTCACGTTCTGCCAGCGGAGAATGCTGCGCCGAACGGCCGTCGGCATGCGCCGAACGGCCGATCGCGCGCCCTGCCACCGCCCCGTCCCGGCAAGCTGGACGTCAGCCGGAAGAACGCTGGGTGCCGGCACCGGGAAAGCTGGACACCGTGCGCCGGGCCCAGCTGAGCGCCGGGGCGGTGATGGTCACGGCCGCGCCCGCCACAAAGCGTCCGTGGCGCACCAGTGCGCCGGAGTAGATCGCGCTAGCTCAGGGAAACAGTGGCAGTCCAGCCCTGGATGACCACACTTTCCTAGAAGTAGTCCCCTGGCCGCCGAGCGGGACGCGGGTGGCTCCGCGGGGCGGTGCCCGCCCGGCGGAGCGTCAGCGGATGGCGGCGAGGTGTGCGGTGTCGTTGACCGTACGGACGGCGACGCCACCGTCGGGCCAGGTGTCCAGCACCGAGATGCCGGCCGCGTCCAGGAACAGCCGGTGCAGGAATCCGTCGCCGGCCGCGAGCGCGTCGCGCAGCACCAGCTTGATCGGCGAGACGTGCGAGACCACCACCACGGTCTCCCCGGGGTACGCCCGGCACAGCCCGTCGATTGCGCGGCGGCAACGCTCGGCGACCTCGGCGAACGACTCGCCACCCGGCGGGGCCACCCGGGTCGAGGCGAGCCACGCGTCCATCTCCCCCGGCCACTCCTGGCGGACGTCGGCGAAGGTGCGCCCCTCCCAGGCCCCGAAGTCGCACTCGATCAGGTCGTCCTCACGGCGTACCGGCACGCCGCCGAGCGCCTTGGCGATCGCCTCCGCGGTCGCCGTACACCGGGACAGCGGTGAGCTGACCACGGCCGCGACGGACGGGGCCAGCGCGGCCACGCGGGCGGCCGTGGCCCGGGCCTGGGCCCGGCCGCGCTCCGACAGGGGCACGTCGCCACGGCCGGAGTAGCGGCGCTGCTCGGTGAAGGCGGTCTCGCCGTGCCGGACCAGGATCAGCCGGGTGGTGGTGAAGCTCGGCCGGGGCTCCCAGGAGGCGGGGGCGGTCGCCGGGTCGGTGCCGGTGGTCGCCGCCGACGCGGCGCGGGCGGCGGCCTCGCGGGCCCTCGCCCGGGCCGGCGAGTCGGGGCCGGCGACCTCCCGCGGGTGCTCCTCGGCGCGCGGCGGCTCGACGGCGGCCCGGGGCGGGGCCTGGCCGGCGGCGGCGTCCATGGCGGCGTTGGCGAGGGCGTCGGCGTGCCGGTTGCGCTCCCGGGGGATCCAGCTGAAGCGGACGGCGGCGAAGCGGCCCACCAGGCCGGCGGCCTGCGCGGCGAGCGGTCGCAGCCCCGGGTGCTTGATCTGCCAGCGGCCGGACATCTGCTCGACCACCAGCTTCGAGTCCATCCTGGCCTCGACCTCGGCGGCGCCCAGCTCGGCGGCGGCCTCCAGCCCGGCGATCAGCCCCCGGTACTCGGCGACGTTGTTGGTGGCGACGCCGATCGACTCGCTCCGCTCGGCCAGCACCTCACCGGTGTCCGGATCGCGGACCACCGCGCCGTAGCCGGCGGGGCCGGGGTTGCCCCGGGACCCGCCGTCGGCCTCGACGACGACCGCGCGCGGTGCCACGGGCTACAGGCCGGACTCGTTGGTACGCACCATGATCCGCCGGCAGTCCTCGCAGCGGACGACCTCGTCCGGGGCGGCCTCGCGGATCCGGGCCACGTCGGCGCCGGACAGCTCCAGCCGACAGCCACCGCACCGGCCGGCGGTCAACAGCGCCGCGCCGAGCCCGGTGTCCTCGCGGATCTTGTCGTACAGCTTGACCAGGTCGGCCGGGAGGTCGCCCGCCAGCGGCTGGCGGGCGCCGCGCTTGAACTCCTCCTCCTTGGCGATCTCGGCCAGGGCGTCGTCGCGGCGCCGCTCGGCGGCGTCCCGCCGCTCCCGCACCTCGGCGATCCGCTGCTCGACGCCCTCCAACACCCCCTGGGCGGTCTCCCGCTGCTCCATCAGCTCCAGCTCGGCGTCCTCCAGGTCGCCCTGGCGGCGGTTGAGCGACACCAGCTCGTGCTGGAGGGCCTCCAGCTCCCGGGCCGGGCCGGTGCCGGCGGCGAGGCGGTCCTCGTTCTTCGACTTGCGCGCCCGCACCTGGTCGACGTCCTTCTCCAGGCGGGCGATGTCCCGATCCAGGTCGTCGACCGCCACCTGGGCGCGAACCCGCTCGTCCTCCAGCGCGGACAGCTCCCGGGCCAGCGCGTCCAGCTCGGCCCGCTCGGGCAGCGCGCGACGGCGGTGGGCGAGCTGGGCGAGGGAGGTGTCGATCGCCTGTAGGTCGAGCAGGCGGCGCTGGACCTGCGGGTCAGCCTTCACGGTCGGGGCTCCTTGTCGTCCACCGCGGGTGGGGCGGCGTGTACGGTCCACGGGTCGGTGTCCAGGTCGGACACCAGCGTCTCGACACCCGTCGCCTCCCGGAGGAGGACGGCCAGGTCGTCCAGCCACGGTCGTTCGGTCGCCCAGTGGGCGGCGTCGAGCAGGGCCGGGCCCTCGGCGGCCAGGTGCTCGCCGGCCGGGTGGTGACGCAGGTCGGAGGTGAGGAACGCGTCCACGCCGGCCGCCGTCGCGTCGGCGAGGAAGCCGTCTCCCGAGCCGCCGCTGACCGCGAGGGTACGAACCATACGCCCGGGATCCCCGGCGGCGCGAACTCCCCAGGCGGTGGCGGGCAGCACGGCGGCGGCGTGCCGGGCCAACTCCGCGAGGGTCATCGGCGTCGGCAGCTCGCCGATCCGGCCGATCCCCCGGCCGTCGCCGGCCGCCGGTGCGCCGGGCGCAGGCCGGTGCAGTGGGCGCAGCCCGGTCAGCCCGAACCGGGCGGCGAGAGCGTCGGACACCCCGGGGTCGGCCACGTCGGCGTTGGTGTGCGCGACGTACAGCGCCACGTCGGACTTGATCAGCCGGTGGGCGATCCGGCCCTTGAAGGTCGTGGGCGCCACCGAGGAGACGCCACGCAGCCACAGCGGGTGGTGGGCGACGATCATGTCGGCACCGGCGTCGAGCGCCTCGGCGACCGTCTCGGGCACCACGTCGACCACGCAGAGGATCCGGCGTACCGGGGCGCACGGCTCGCCGAGCACCAGCCCGACCCGGTCCCAGTCCTCGGCCCAGGCCGGTGGATAGCGCCGTTCCAGCTCGGCGACCACGTCGGCGACGGTCGGCGGGACTGCGTTGGTGCTCACGGCGGGCCAGCTTACCGGCGCGTGCCGTGCCCGAGGGTGTCGCCCACCGACGCGACGGCGTGTCCCGGGTGTAAGGAAGGGCACCTTCCTAACGCATAGCGTTAGGAAGGTGCCCTTCCTTACCCGTCAGGCGACGGGGCAGAGCCTGTCCCGTACGGCGGCCAGGCCCACGGCCCAGGGGAAGGCGTGCAGGTGGCGCTCGCCCGTGCCGGGCGGGTGCAGCGGGACGACGTGGTCGCCGAAGAGCACCGTCACCCCCCACTCGGCGAGCCGGGCCAGGCCGGCCTGGAAGGCCGGGTGGGCAGCCATCGCCGCGTTCGTGTACGGCACCGCCACCACCGGTACACCCATGCCCTGCGCCTCGACCAGCAGGCCGAGGGCGAGTGTGTCGGTGATCCCGGCCGCCCACTTGTTGACGGTGTTGACCGTCGCCGGACAGACGATCATCGCGTCGGCCGGCGGCAACACGTCGAGGTCACCAGGATTCTTGTAGTGGGTGCGGACCGGATGGCCGGTCTGCCGGGCCAGCGCGGCCCGGTCGACGAACTTCGCGCCATCCGGCGTGGTCACCACGCAGACGTCCCAACCTTCCTGGTGGGCCAGCTCGACGAGCCGGCCGATGTTGCGGGCCAGCGGCGAACCGCAGGCGATGACGTAGAGCACCTCACGGCGCCCGTTGCTCGGGTGCGGGCCGGTCATCAGGCCGCCTCCGCGCTCATACCCCTACTCCCATGTGCTCAGCCAACTCCGCAATCGGAGAAGGCGGCGCACCACGTGTGCGACGCAGGATGTCGGACATCACCTCGTGGGCGATCGGCCGGCAGCGGATCTCCGACGCGGCGAGGCGGTCGCCGCGCAGCAGCATCTCGCCGGCGTTGGCCACGTCGCCGACCTGGGCGAAGCCCCGGGCGATGTCGAGCAGGTGGTGGGCCCGGCGCTCGGGCAGCAGCGCGTTGAACGTCACCTCCTGGATCCGCTGCTGGTGCACCTCCACCGCCCGGCCGCCGTCGCCCAGCTCGACCGCCGCCGCTGCCCGGTGCAACTCGACGTTGGTCGGCCCGAAGGAGGTCCAGTAGTGGTTCTGGTCGCCGCCGAGCAGGAGGGCCGCCTCATGCGCGCCGTTGATCAGGTCGTCGACCGTGCCGGAGTCGCCGATCCGGGCGGCGGCCATCGCGCCCTGGAGCAGCAGCATCCCGTAGACGGAGAGCAACGCCGGGGAAGCCTCGGTGCCGAAGCCGGGGGCGAGCCGGTTGGCGATGGTCACGTTGAGTTCGAGGGCGGGGCGGGGACGGCCCATCGCCACCAGCGCGTTGCAGACCCGGGTGGTGGCGATGCCGGCCAGCAGCGGGTCGTCGGCGCGTTGGGCGACCGCCATCGAGCGGTCGGCGGCCAACCAGGCCAGGTCGCACTCGCCCAGCTTGCGCAGCACCGACGAGGCGATCTGGTAGACCTGCCCGAGCAGGTGGGCCGCCTCGCGGGCCTGGTCGCCGCCATGGCCGGCGTCGGCGGCCTGGGCGTCGCGCAGCAGCTTCGGCAGTGCCCGGGTCAGCATCCCGTAGCGGCCGTACTGGTAGGTGAGCCAGGCGTGGTTGACGGCCTTGCGCATGTCGGCCAGCGGGGGCGGGCAGGGCGCGGCGCTGAAGTACGCGCTCATCGAGTCGTACCGCTCCAGGGCCGCCCGGATCTCCTGCACCTCGATCTGGTCGATGCAGTTCAGCGCGTCCGTACGCCGCTCCGGGTCCTTGCCGAGCAGCAGTTGCACGTCGACCTGGAGGATGTCGGCGATCTCGTAGAGGACGGAGAACTTGTCCAGCCGGCGCACCCCGCGCTCGACCTTGTCCACCCAGCTCTTCGACTTGCCCAGCCGGTCGGCGAAGACCTGCTGCGACATCTTGCGCCGCCCCCGCCAGTAGGCCACCCGCCGCCCGATGGGTAACTCGTCCATCTCCCCGTCCTCCCCATGTGCCTGCTCCGGCCGATGTGCTGGCCGGTCCGTCCGGGTGCGGCGATCCGTACGCCTTCAGGTTTTCGCTGGTCGCACAGCGTGTACGTCAGCCGTACAGCCAGTTCTCATAGTTTTCGTGCAAGTTGCATCAGCCGTTCGTCAGCTAAAACGATCGCGGGTTACGGCAGTGACGGTGCTCAACATACGGCCTGGACACCCGACCGGGTCCGGCGAGGGGAAATGGCACATGTGGGGAAATGTCGCGCCGCGCGTCGTTCAACTGTCCCCGTTGGAGCGGGTGCGACTGCGCCGGGTCGCCGTGCGGTACGCCCTGCACGGCTGGGACGTCACCCCGGGCGCCTGCCTCGCCCGCAGCCGCTTCGTCTGCGGGCGTGCCGGCTGCCCGACGGTCGGCTGCCATCCCGCCCTGGAGGACTGGGAGCACGCGGCGAGCACCGACCCGGCCCGGGTGGCCACCTGGTGGCGCACCCGGCCGCACGGCATCCTGTTGCCCACCGGCCGGGCGTTCGACGTGCTGGAGGTCCCCACGCACCTCGGCCGGCACGTGCTGGACGCGGTCCGGACGCACCCGGCCGGCGTCGGCGTACGCGGGCCGGTGCTGGTGACCCCGACCGGCCGCTGGATGTTCCTCGTCCGCCCCGGCGATCCGCTCCGCCCCGAGTTGGAGCACTGCTTCCACGTGGTCCGGCACGGCCCCGGGTCGTGGATCCCGGCGCCCCCGACCCGGCTGCCGGAGGGCACGGTCCGCTGGGCGGTCGCGCCCGAGCAGGCCCGCTGGCAACTGCCGGACTCCTACCTGGTGCAGAACGCGCTGATCGACGCCCTGCGGGCCACCGGGGTCACGATCACCCCCGACCTGCTCCCCGGGCACCTGCCGCTGCCCCGCCGGGGCATGTGAGGACGACTCGGCAGCGACGCCGACGGGGCGGCGCTCGTTGAGTACGGCGACGGCGCGCCGCGCCGGGAGCGGGGGTTACATGTCCACCGACGACACCACGCGCCAGCCGGGTGGGGCCGAGCCGCCGCCCCGCCACCACCGGCCACGCCGCCGCTGGCCGGCCACCCGGCCCGTCGGCTCCCGCCCGGGCCGCCCCCGCCCCCTCGGCTCCCGCCCCGCCACCACCCGCCCCTACCGCTGACCCCTCCCCTCCCCTCCCCTCCCTCTCCCCTGAACCCCGTTGATCTTGCACTTGCGGCCCATACATACCAGCCATAAGCGACATATCAAGGGCCACAAGTGCAAGATCGCGGGGGAGAGGGCGTGGGGGGGGAGGGCGGGAGGGAGAGGGCGGGGGGGCTCAGGTGAGGACGTCGCGGACGCGATCTCGCTCCGACTGGAACAGGCTCCACATGTGGTTCTCGTCCGCGTCCGGCAGGTTCTCGACCCGGCCGTAGTCGAACGGGGGCTCGGGGTCGTACTCCAGGAACGCCTGTCCCCGGCCGGCGGCCCGCTCCCCCCACAGGTGCGCGGCCACCACCAGAGCGGCGTCCATTCCGGCGCTGACGCCGGCGCTGGTGACGATCCGCCCGTCGACGACCCAGCGGCGCCGCTTGAACCGCGCGCCCGACAGGGGCAGCTCGTCGGCGAACGCCCAGTAGGTGGTCGCCGAGCGGCCCTGCAGGATGCCCGCGGCGGCCAGCAGCAGCACGCCGGTGCAGATGCCGAACGTGACACGGGTGTGCGGGTGCACGGCACGGATGTAGTCCAGGATGCGCCGGTCCTGCATCAGGATGCTCGGCTGCCCCGGCCCGGGCACGACGAGCACGTCGGGCCGGGGCAGCGTGTCGTAGGTGGCGGTCGGCACCCACTGCATGCCGCCGTCGCCACCGGGTATCGGCGTGAGGTCCGGGCCGACGAAGTGCAGGCGGGCCGGTGGTCCGCCCGCGCGCCCGGTGGCGCCGAGGACGCTCAGCGGGCCGATCAGGTCGAGCGGGACGAGCCCGTCGAAGACCAGGAACGCGATGTCGAGCGGCTCCTCGCCACCCGCCGGTGCGTTGTGGTGGGCCGCGGCCGGGACGGCGCCGCCCACGGTGAGGCCGGTCGCGGCGAGCGCGGCCCCGAGAGTCAGCAACTGCCGCCGGTTCGGGTTGTCAGGCATCGGTCGCACCTTTCTGCGATTGGTGGCGGTACGTGGTCGGGGTGATCCCCAGGACCCGGTGGAAGGTCTGCCGCATGGTTTCGACGCTGCGGAAGCCGCAACGTTTGGCCACGACGTCGACGGGGTCGTTGCCGGCTTCGAGGAGCTGCTGGGCCGCCTCGACGCGGATCCGCTGGACGTACTGGCCGGGCGTGGTGCCCAGCACCTGCGTGAACAGGCGGGACAGGTGGCGCGGGCTCACCGCGGCGCGGGCGGCCATCGTCTCCAGCGAGTGGTCCGCGTGTGGCTGCGCGGCGACCGCGTCGAGCACCGCCCGCAGCGCCGGTTGGCGTGACGGCCGGGCGCGGCCGCGCACCGACAGTTGCGACTGGCCGGCCGGCCGTTGCAGGAAGACCACCAGCCACTGGGCGACCTGACGGGCGAGCGCAGCGCCGTGGTCGCGTTCCACCAGGGCCAGGGCGAGGTCGATGCCGGCGGTGACCCCGGCGGCGGTGTAGACGTCGCCGTCGCGCACGTACATGCCGTCGGACTCGACGGTGACCTGCGGGTACCGGCCGGCCAGCTCCCGGCAGGAGGCCCAGTGGGTGGTCGCCCGCCGGCCGTCGAGCACGCCGGCCTCGGCCAGCACGAACGCGCCGATGCACACCGACGCCACCACCGTGCACCGCTCGCGGGCCCGGTGCACCGCCTGTGCGAGCGGCACCAACGCGGTGCCGTCCGGTGCGGGGTCGCACCCGGCGACGAGCAGGATGTGCACCGGGCCGGTCACCGCGTCCAGGGCCGTGTCGACGCCGAGCTGCACCCCTTCCCGGGTGTGGACCGGCCGGCCGTCGGGCGATGCGAGTCGGACCCGGTAGCCGCCACCGCACCTCGCCGCGAGCGCGAACACCTGCAACGGCCCGGCGACGTCCAGCAGCACCGCGCCGTCGCCCGCCGCGATGACCACGTCCCGAGCACCGTCAACGCGCGGAGGCGGAGCTGTCATGCAGCGAGTATCGAAGGACGCGTCTTGACCCGGCAACGACGGCCGACCCACAGATCCGGCCATGGTCGGCCGGAACCGCAGCCGCTCGCCGGACGACCCGGGTCACCGCGGAAGGACCGTCGCGACGGCGCTCACCCCGCCTGGAGGGCCGGGGAGAGGATCAGGCGGGCGTCGTCGGTGACGATCGCGTGCTGGTGGTCGGGGAGGCCGGCGAGCCAGTTCACGCCCGCGGGGCCCATCGCCACGGCCGCGGTGGCGTACGCGTCGGCCAGTCCGAGGTCCGCCCCGACGACGGTGACCGAGCGCAGCCCCCGGGCCGGCGTACCCTGGCGTGGATCGAGCACGTGGTGGCCGCGCTCGTAGACACCGGAGGTGGCCACGGCCAGGTCGGTGCCGGTGAGCACCAGACAGGTGGCCGTCGCGTCCCACGGATGCCGGACGCCGATCCGCCACGCCGACCCGGCCGACGAGTGGCCCCGCACCCGCACGTCACCGCCCGCGTTGAGGCAGTGGTTCGGCGCGCCGGCCGCGAGCAGCCGGTCCGAGGCGAGCTGCACCGCCCAGCCCTTGACGTAGCCGGACGGGTCGAGCCGGCCGGTGGCGTACGCGTCGAAGTAGCCGTCGGTGACGCCCCACAGGTCGGCGCAGCGTGCCAGCACGGCCCGCAGGTCGGCGCTGGCCTCGGCGGGCCGCAGCTCGCCCCGGCCGACGCGGCACACCTCGCTGTCGGCCCGGTACGTGCTGAACCGGGCGTCGACCTCGCGCAGCCAGGCGAACACGCCTTCGGCCAGCGCGTCCAGCTCGGCGGCGGGCAGGTCGTCGGCGAGGTCGAGGCTGATCGCGGTGCCCATGACCTGCTCGACCCGGCGCAGCCCCGGCCGGCCCGCCGGCACCGTCAGTTCGCCCGGTCGATCGCGGCCTGCAACGACTGCCTGTACGAGGTGCTGGTGGCGGTCGCCCCCGAGACGGTGTCCACGTCGGCGCTCTGCCGCTGCACCACCAGCCCGGAGCTGCCGCTGTAGCGGCCGTCGACCTGCTCGCTGCGCTGGTCCGACTGGGCGGTCTCCTCGGGCAGTTCCAGCGCCACGACGTCGACGATCCGCGTACCGGAGAAGGTCACCTGGACCTGGACGTTGCCGTACTCGTTCTCCACGACGGGACCGGTGACGGTGCGGGTCGTGGGGGCGGGCGGCGGCTTGGTGGTGGTGCGCGGGGCGGACGGCGCCCGGCCGGTGGCCCTGGGCCGGGCCGTCGGTGCCCGGGTGGCCGTGCGGCTGGGCCGGGGGGCGGCGGTGGTGCCGGACGGCGCCGGCGCGGCGGAGACGTCGCCCCCGGCCGGGGTCGGACCGGCCGGCGCGGGCACGACCGGCGGGCGGGCGGCCGGCAGGTCCTGGGCGACCTGGTTGGTGCCCGGCGAGCCCTTCAGCACCACCATGGCGGTGGTGCCGGCCGCCAGGCCGGTGATCGCGAGCAGGGCGCGACGCATGGATGCCTTCCTACAGCTCGAACGTGGCGAGGTGGATCTGCCGCCGGGGCACGCCGGCCTGGCGGAGCGCCCGGAGCGACTGCTCGACGAGGCCGGGCGGCCCGCAGAGGTAGACGTCGCGGCGGGCGACGTCGGGCACCAGCCGGCGCAGCCCTTCCGGGCTCATCACCTGGCGGGGGCCGGCGTCGTCACGGGAGCCCACGACGTACCAGACGGAGGTGTCCCGGGCCTCGGCGAGCCAGCCCAGCTCCCGGTGCAGCAGCACGTCGTCCGCGGTGCGGGCGCGGTAGATCAGCGCGGCGCCGGGCGGCAGTTCCTCCAGCATCGCCCGGATCGGGGTGATCCCGCTGCCGCCGGCGATCAGCAGAGCCCGGTCCCGGGTCCGGTGGGCGGCGGTGAAGGTGCCCGACGGCCCCTCCGCCCACACCCGGGTGCCCGGGTCGAGATCCCGCAGGTCGGCGGTGTGCGCGCCGACCACCTTGACCGTGAGCCGTAGCCAGCGGCCGTTGGTGGCGGCGGAGACCGAGAACGGGTGCGACTGCCACCAGCAGCCCGGGGTGAGGAAGCGCCAGCGGAAGAACTGCCCGCCGAGCAGGTCCAGCCGCTCCAGCCGCTCCCCGCTCAGGTAGATCGAGATGGTGTCCCGGTTCTCCGCGACCACCTCGGCGACCCGCAGCCGGTACCGCAGGTTGAACGCGAGCGGCGCGAGCACCCGGCCCCACAGCAGGGCGGCGACCACCAGCGCGTACATCGCGAGCCAACCGGTGCGCACCGGGCCGGGCCGGAAGAGCTGCGCGCCGTTGCTGAACTGGTGGCCGAAACCGAGCAGCAGGACCGCGTAGCTCGACAGGTGCAGGACGTGCCACAGCTCGTAGGGCAGCGCCGTCCGGATGGCACGGACGCTGGTGAGGCCGACCAGCACCAGGATGCCGGCGGCGGCGAACGCGGAGACCATGTCCTCGTAGTCGCGCAGCAGCACCCCGGCCTCGGTGAGCACGGAGTTGTCCTCCAGGCCGGCGTAGCCGACCAGGATCAGCGACACGTGCGCGAGCACCGCGACCAGCAGGGTGGCGCCGACGTCGCGGTGCCACCGGGCGATCCGTTCGCCGCCGATCCAGCGTTCCAGCACCCGCAGGCGGCTCATCATCAGCACCTGCACGAGCAGCAGGTAGCCGGCGACCAGCCCGGTGATCCGGCCGGCGGCGGTGACCGTGGCGGCGGTGCTGCGCAGCGACCCGGCCGGGGTGTCCAGCCACCAGGGCAGCACGCTGGCGAGCAGGCCGACGACGAGCAGCACGGCCATCAGCCGCCGGCCGCCGGGTCCCCGGCGCGGCGGCACCAGCGGGCGTACGTCCCCAGCCGGACGGCCGCCGGACCGGGACGGGGTCGTCCCGGCCCGGCGGCCGGCGGCGTGGGCGCGCGGGTACGTCACGCGTACAGCTTCATCGGGGTGTACTTCTGCCGGGGGAAGATCTTCTCCACCTCCGCGTTGGTGAGCCCGAACCGGCCCTGCGCGACGGCGCCGTAGACGTTGAACATGTTGTTGTACTCGGGCACGTCGCCGGAGTCCAGGTCGTCCAGCCCGTTCCAGGTGCCGAGCAGCGAGCCGGCGAGCTTGCGGCCGGAGAGCACGGTGACCACCCCGCCGTGGCCGTGGTCGGTGCCGCCGCCGTTGGAGGCGACCCGCCGGCCGAACTCGCTGGACACCATGATCGTGACGTCGGCGGACCGCTCCCCCAGGTCGGTGAAGAACGCGGCCATGGCGCCGGCCAGCTCGTTCAGCCGCCGGTGCAGCTGACCGCCGTCGCGGGTGCCCTGGTTCTCGTGGGTGTCGTAGCCGCCCATCCCGACGGTGGCGACCCGGACGTTCGCCCCGCCCTTGATGAGCTGGGCGAGCTGCTGGAACGCGTTGCCGACGCCCCGGTACTCGACCCCCTCGGCCGGCTGGTACGGCTTCGCGGCGAGCCGCTGCGCGGTGGCCAGCGCGCCCAGGCCGTCCTGCACGGCGTCCTGCACCGGGTGGTTGATCCCGGTGAAGAGCCCCTTGATCGCCTTCTCGGTCGCGGCCCGGTACCGGTCGTCGCCGTTGAGCCGCAGCGAGCCGACGTTGTTGAGGGAGAGCGCGCCGTTGGTGCCGACCAGCGACCGGGGCAGCGTGCTGCCGATGCCGACGCTGCGGAACGCGGTGCCCTTGCCGAGCGTGTCGACCAGGCTGTCGAGCCAGCCCCGGCCGCCGGTCTGGCTGGGCAGGCCGCCGAGGTTGCAGGCGTCGGCGGCCTGGAAGTGGCTGCGGGACAGCCGCTCGTCGGAGACCGCCGGGACGAAGCCGAGGTTGCCGCTCTTCAGCCACTTCTCCAGCGGCTTGAACGCGCTGGTGAGCTTGAACCCGCGGCCCACCGCCAGGGAGTCGTCGCCGAGCAGCAGGTCGGGGCGGGCCTTGGCGAGCACCGGGTCGTCCGCCGGGGCGACGAGGCTCAGCCCGTCCAGCCCGCCGTAGAGGAAGACGTGGATCAGGGTGCCGGTCTTGGTGGCCGCGAACGAGGCCGAGGTGGTGACGAACTGGGCGGTGGCGAGCGCGGTGGCCGTGGCGGCGGCGCCGGCCACGAACGTGCGCCGGGTGACGCCGCGTCCGTCCTGCTGGGCCTCCTCCAGGTCCTCCAGCCGCCGGTAGCGGTCGGCCTCGGCGGCGTTCTCGGCGGCCACGATGTCGGCCTCAGCCCGCAGCAGCGCCTCGGCCGGGTCGTCGGCCAGCCGCCGCAGGTCGGGGCATTCGGGGTGCAGGGGGAACGTGTGCACAGTCTTCTCCATCGGATGCCTCACCGGAGGTGGTGCTGGGGGGAAGCGAGGATCGCCCGCGCGACCGCGGTGACGGCCCCGTCGAACGTGGCGTCGACCCGGTCACCGGCCGACACCCCGGCCACGCCGAGGATCAGGGACCGCTCCCTGGCGCTCAGCTTCTGGCCCAGCAGCCGCCGGGCCAGCGCGTCCACGTAGGCGCCCGCCGTGGCCGGCGGCCGGGCCACCAGCTTCTCCGCCGGGGTGTACGTGAAGATGGTGCGCCGGCCGGCGAGCAGCTCGCCCGCCTCGTTCCAGCCGTTGACCATCGTGCCGGCGGAGGTCCACGCCGGATAGACGTCCGGGTAGCCGTCGGGGGTGGGCTGGCCCATCGGGTACTGGCCCAGCTCGCGCATCTTGTCGTGGATCTGGCGCAGCCCCCGGGCGTACGGGGTGCGCCTGCTGTCGCCGTTGTCGTGCTTCGGCGACGCCTCCGGCGACACCCCCAGGGTCCGGTACGTGGCGACCAGGTACTCCATCGGCCGGCGTACCTTCTGGCCCACCGCGGCCCAGAACTCCGAGGAGCTGAACAACGTCATCAGCACCGGCTTGATCCTGCCCTTGTTGGCGCTGTAGGCCTTCGCCAGCCGCTCCACCAGGGACTTCGACGGGGTGTCCGAGACGAACCGGGTGGCCAGGCTCTGTGCCACGTACTTCGCGGTGGAGGCGTGCAGCGCGATGTACGTCAGGTACGCGTCGATGGCCGCCTCGGCCTTCTTCGGGTCCTTCGAGCTGTTGGCGTTGGTGAAGCCGAGGATCTTCACCTTGCCGACGTAGTGCCGCTCGGGGCGGAACACGTACTTGCCGTCGTTGACGCCCCGGCCGGTCTGCAACAGGGCCGCCTGCCGGACGTCCTTCTCGGTGTATCCGCCGTCGACGCCCACCGAGTAGAGCTCCAGGTTCTCCCGGGCCAGGTTCTCGTTGACCGCGTCGGCGCGCGAGTCGTTCTGGTTCAGGTAGAGCAGCAGCGCCGGGTGCCGGTTCGCGGCGAGCAGCATCTCGGGGTAGCTGCCGAGGGCGTGCGCCCGGACGACGTCCCGGTCGAAGGACGCGCGGTACACCTCGCCGCCGTCGAAGTCCGCGGCGACGTGCAGGAAGTCGTTCCAGAAGTCGACCATGACCTCGAAGAGCTGCCGGTCCGACCAGATCTGCCGGGCGACGGTGGCGTCCACCATCTCCTTCTCCGGCTGCGCGCCCCGCTCGTTGAGCTGGTCGCGCTGCTCGCGCAACTGCGCCGTGCTCAGCTTCAGCGTCGGCAGGTCCGCGAGCTTCAGTTCGGCCCTCGTCGGGGCGATCTTGTCGGGATCGAGCTGCCAGCGCAGCCAGCCGTCGATGCCCCGCTCCTTGATCTCGGCGACCACCTGTGGGGTGACGCCGAAGGTGGCCCGGCGGGCCAGGTGCAGGACCGGGTCCTTGGCGAGGACCGTCTTCACGGTCACCTCGGTCGCCTCGGCGGCGGCCGCCGGCCCGGCGAAGGTCCGGCCGCCGGCCGGGGTGTTCTTCTTCAGCACCTCGCCGGCCCGGGAGCCCATGTAGCTCTCGTTCTGCTCGGTGTAGGTGCGCACGGTGCTCGGCTGCTGGCCGCTCGGGCGGGCGGGGGTGCCGTCGGTGGCCGTGGTGCGGGTGGCGTCGCCGGCCGCCGGGTCGTCGCCGAGGAGCTCGCGGATCTGCGGGACCATCGCCAGGGCGGCACCACCGGCGACCACGGCCGCGGTGCCGCCGAGGGCCGCGAGCGCCCTGCGGCGGCGGACCCCACGGCCCGGCTCGTCGTCATCGTCCAGGTTGGGCAGTCCGCCGTCGGCCGGGGCCGTGCCGGCCCGGCGCGCGAAGCCCTCCGGCCCGACCCACTGCGGCCCGCGCGCCGCCGCCGACTGCCCGGGGTGCGCGTACGGCCCCGGGGGCCCGACCGGTTGGCCGTCCTGCCGGCGCGGGGGCGTGTCGTGGCCGTACGGGGAGGGGGCGTGTCCGCCGGTGGCGGGGTACCGGCGCCCGTCCCCACCGCGGTCGTCCCACGGTTGACGTGGTGGCACATTCTGGTCGGCCATGTACCAATCCGTTTCTGCCGCGCCGCGACGACTGGCAACCGGGCACGGGGAAGGGGTGCAGGCGCGGCGACTGGTGCCTGAGGGGGTTGCACCGGAAGGTAGTGAAGCGTCCAGATGCCTTCAAGCAGCACCGGAAGCCCGCACGACGGCACTTAAGACGCCGCTCAGCGCTGGTCGCCGGGGCCGGCCGGGGGCCCGGCCGGGCACGGACCTCACGAGCAGGGCGTACGTGGCACACGCCGGGCCAGACCCGCCGTTGCGGCCGATCCGGCGCAGGGACACCCACCTGCATCGGCACAGGTAAATTTAAGGTTCGGCTAAGCCTGCGCTGAGACGCCCCTCCCCGGCCGGATCTACGGCGTGCGCGGCCGGAGCCCGGTGGGTTCGTACCACCCGCGGGGGACGACGGCGGCATCCGGGCGCGACCGGCCGCGTCGGTGGGGCGCGGCGGCAAAGTGGCAGCAGGAGGAGAGCGTGAGCCGCCGCCCCAGCGGGTATGCCGCCGAACCGCTGAACACGTGAGGGGAAGGCACATGCTCAGCAAAGAGGATCAGCGCAGATTCGAGCAGATCACCCGTCAGCTCCGGGAGAGTGATCCGGCGTTCTTCGCCCGGCTCGACAGCCGGGCCCGGGCCCGCCGTGGGCGATGGCTGATGCTGTTGACCATCGTGCTGTGGGCCTCGCTGCCGGCGATGACCGTGCTGGCCGGGCGGGTGGCCGGGGCCATCTGCGCGGTGGTCCTGGTGGCCAACGCCGCGCTGATGTGGCGGTTCCGCCGCCGCTGGTTGTAGCCCGCGTGCCCCGCGCCACACCCCGGCCGTCACGGCGGGTGCGCGCCAGCCCGCCCGACACCCTGCCGGGCCGTCTCACCGGCCGAAGAGCCGGTACGCCCGTCGCAGCCGTTCGACCAGGCCGGGCCCCCCGATGGCGGGGGCCGGCGCGCCGAGCTGCCGCAGTAGCAGGTCCGGCCCGGTCAGCAGGCTCGGTGGCCGGTCGGGCAACGGGACGGGTGGCAGCCAGAAGCGGTCGACCGCCTCGGCCAACGGCGCCGACGGCAGGCCGGCGAGCGCCCGCGCCGCCCCGACGGGCGGGGTTTCCACGGCGGCGTCACCGTCCCGGGTGGACGGTGTCCCGGCGACGGGGGTGCCCGGCTGGTCGCCGACCGGCCCGGTGCCGGTCGACCGCAGGACACGCAGCCGGTCGAGCAACTCCGCCCGGCCTCGACCCCGCCAGTGCAGCAGCTGGAACGGGTCGGCGTCGAACGCCTCGGCGAGCAGGTAGAAGGTGGCCGCGAGGTGCTTGCAGGGGACGGCGAAGTCGGGGCAGTCGCACCGCTGCCGTAGCTGCGTCACCTCGGCCGGGAAGAGCGGGGCGCCGGTGGCGGCGAACAGCTCCTCCAGCTCCGCGGGCAGGTCGCCGGCGAGCAGCCGGGCACTGAAGAACGCCTGCGCGGCCAACTCCGCCTCGACGCGGGACCAGAGCGCCGCCGGGAACGGGTCCAGCGCGATGCTCACCTCGTACGGCCGCGCGCGGGACCCCTGCACCACGGCGCTGACCGTGCCGGGGGCGATGTCGAGGCTGACGACCTGGCCGGCCCGCGCGTACGACCGCCCGCGGGTCAACCGGGTGCCGAGGGCGAAGGACTCCAGCACCTCCAGGAAGCGCCGGGACCACCAGGAACTGCCGATGGCGCCCCGGGTGCTGCGGGCCCGCAGCCCACCGTCGACCCGGCGCGGCGGGCCGTAGTCGGCGAACCTGCCGGTCGCCTCGGCGCCGCGCTCCGGCTGGCCGGTCACTCCACCACCGCCCCGGCCTCCAGGGTGAACAGTTCACGCAGCTGCGCCGTGGACAGCTCGGTGACCCACTGCTCGCCGGTGCCGACGACCGAGGCGGCGAGGCTGCGCTTGTCGGCGATCAGTGCCGCCACCTTCTCCTCCACCGTGCCGGCGCAGACGAACTTGCGGACCTGCACCCGGCGCCGCTGGCCGATCCGGAACGCCCGGTCGGTGGCCTGGTCCTCGACGGCCGGGTTCCACCACCGGTCGACGTGCACCACGTGGTTGGCCTCGGTGAGGGTGAGCCCGGTGCCGCCGGCCTTGAGCGACAGCACGAAGATCGGCGGCCCCTGCGCGGACTGGAACCGGGTGACCATGGCGTCCCGGTCCGCCTTGCCGACCCCGCCGTGCAGGAAGAGCACCTCCCGGCCGAACCGGGCCGACAGGTGGCCGCGCAGCATGCCGCCGAACTCGGCGTACTGGGTGAAGAGCAGGGCCCGCTCCCCCACCGCGAGGACCTCGTCCAGGATCTCCTCCAGGCGGGCCAGCTTGCCGGAGCGGCCGGCCAGCGCCGAGCCGTCGCGCAACAGCTGCGCCGGGTGGTTGCAGACCTGCTTGAGCCGGGTCATGGCGGCCAGCACGAGCCCGCGCCGCTCGATGCCGTCGCTGGACTCGATCCGCGCCAGCATGTCGTCGACCACCGCCTGGTAGAGCGAGGCCTGCTCGGCGGTGAGGTTGCAGAGCACCTCCATCTCCAGCTTCTCCGGCAGGTCCGAGATGATCGAGGAGTCGGTCTTGAGCCGGCGCAGCACGAACGGCCCGGTGATCCGGCGCAGCCGCTCGGCCGCCTCGGCGTCGCCGTGCCGCTCGATCGGCTCGGCGTACGCCTTCTTGAAGGTCGCCGCGGGGCCCAGCAGGCCGGGATTGGCGAACTGCATGATCGACCAGAGGTCGGCGAGGCGGTTCTCCACCGGCGTGCCGGTGACGGCGATCCGGTGCCGGGCGGGCAGCGCGCGGACCGCCTCGGCCTGCCGGGTGGCGGCGTTCTTGATCGCCTGGGCCTCGTCGACGACCACCCGGTGCCAGTCGATCCCGGCCAGGTCGACCGCGTCCCGGGCCGCGACCGAGTAGGTGGTGAGGACCAGGTCCGCGTCGTGCACGGCCGTGCCGAAGGCCGCTCCCCGCGCCCGTTCCGCGCCGTGGTGCACGTGTACGCGCAGCTCCGGCGTGAACCGTGCCGCCTCGCGCTGCCAGTTGCCCACCAGCGACATCGGGCAGACCAGCAGGGTCGGGCCGGCGTCCGGCGGGTCCCCGGCGAGCAGGGCCAGCAACTGCACCGTCTTGCCCAGCCCCATGTCGTCGGCGAGCACCCCGCCGAGCCCCAGGGACTGGAGGAACGCCAGCCAGGCCAGGCCCCGGCGCTGGTACGGCCGCAGCGTCCCCTGGAACGTGGTCGGCGGGTCCAGCGGGGTGAGCCGCCGCTCCACCGCCCCGGCGAGCAGGTCGCCCAGCGCGCCGTCGGCGCCGACCTCCAGCACCGGCAACGCGTCGGGCTGCTCCGCGTCGGCCAGGCCGAGCCGGAGCAGGTCGGCGACGGTCAGCTCGCCGGAGGAGCGGAGCAGCCGCAGGCCGGCCGCCAGCCGTCTGGGGTCCAGTTCCACCCACTGGCCGCGCAGCCGCACCAGCGGCGTCTTCCGCGCGGCCAGCGCCGCGAGTTCCTCGGCCGTCAGGGGCTGGTCGCCGAGGGCCACCTCCCAGCGGTAGTCGACCAGGGCGTCCAGCCCGACCCCGCCGGCGGCGGTGGCGACGGTGCCCGGGGCGGTGCGGCTGCGGGCCTGCAACCGGGCGCCGAGCCGGGACGACGGGCGCCGCCACCAGGAGGGCAGCAGCACGGCGAACCCGGCGGCGTGCAGCACCGGCGCACCCTCGCGGAGGAACCGGTGCGCCCCCTCGACATCCAGCTCCAGCGCCTCCGGCGTGGCCGTACGCAGGGCGGTGTCCAACTCGGGCCAGAGCCGGCTGGCGCGGCCGAGCTCGGCGAGCAGGGTCTCCTGCGGGTTGCCCCCGGCCAGCCCGGTGACGGTCTCCGGTGCCCGCCAGACCTGCCCGGCGTCCACGTGCAGGCTCGGCTCGTCGGCCGACTGGAGGCCGAACTCCACCCGCCACCACCCGGACCGCTCCACCGTCGCCGTCGGGTCGGCGGGCACCACCAGCAGTTCCTCGACGACCTCGTCGGCCGGCGGCTCGACCAGGCGGAAGCTCGCCCGCACCGCGCCCCCGGCCGCGTCGCGCTGCCAGGCCTCCAGTTCGGCACGGAGCGTCCCCAGCGCCGCCGGGTCGGTGGTGAAGTCCCGCACCGGCCCGGTGAGCGCGGCCAGCCAGGCCGGCACCGCGCCGTTCGGGCGTACGCCCCGGGCCAGCGCGGTCTCCGCCAGCGCCGCCCGGACGGCGGCGTCGGTGAGCGCGTCGAGCGCGTCGGCGACAACCGTCCCCGGCTCGTCGGATCCGGTGTCGGCGCGGGCGGCCGGCGGCAGGGCCAGCGCCAGTGCCCGCGCCCAGGCGGCGTCGGTGCCGGTCAGCAGCGGACGCCACACCGCCCGGGCCTCGGCCCGGTCGCCACCCGCCGGGGACCGGACGGCGCGCCGCGCCCCGGGCCGGGTGGCCACGATGCCGGTGCTGGGCCAGGTGGCCACGACGCCGGTGCCGGGCCGGGTGGCCACGACGCCGGTGCCGGGCCGGGTGGACGCCGCGACGCCGTCGACGGCGGGCCGGGTCGACGCCACAAGCGGCTCGGCGAGGCCGGGCAGGACCCGGCCCCGGGTCACCAGGTCGACCACGAAGCCGGCCAGCTCGGCGAGGTGTCGCAGGGTCGCGCCGGGCACGGCGGTCACCGCGTCGACGCCCCGCAGCAGGGGCAGGGCGGCGTCGGGGGCGTACCAGAGGACGGGGACCCGCCACCCGGCGAGGGTGACGGACCCACGGGCCGGCCCGGTGACGTCGGCGCGGACCAGCTCCGGGGAGTCCAGCGGCCCGCCGACCCGGGTGGGAAGGGTCACCGCCAGCGTGTCGAGGCCGGTCGGCTCGGCCACCCCGGTCAGCGCGGCGGCCAGCGCCGCGTGGTCGGCGGCGAACGGATGTGGCCGCTCCCGGGGCGCCCGGCCGGGGCGGCGCGGCGCGTGGCCCGGCAACGTGCTGTCCTCGGCCCAGACGGCGAGCCCGGCACCCGGGCGCCAGATCCCGTGGACGACCAGCACGCGTCCCCCTCCTCGCGACGACTCGGCGAGGATACCGGGGCGGGCCCGGTCGGCCCGTCGGGCGCACCGCCCCCACACCCGGCACCCTCGGGCGCGGCTGCTGGAGTGACCGCCCGGGGCGGGCCGGCTAGGGTCGCAGCGTGTACGACCTCCTGGTGATCGGCGGCCTCGGCGTCGACGTGCGGGTACGGGTCCCCGCCATCCCGCTGCCCGCCGCCGACTCCGTCACCGTCGACCCGATCGACCTGCGCATCGGCAACACGGGTGCCGGGGTGGCACTCGCCGGGCACGCGCTCGGGCTGCGGGTGGCGGTGGTCGACGTCATCGGCGCCGATCCGGCCGGCGACGTGGTGCGGACGGCGCTGGCCCGCACCACCGTGCACGCCGTGCTGCGCGACGCCCCGGCGGGCACCCGGCGGTCGGTGAACCTGGTCGACCCGGGCGGCCGGCGGATGTCGCTCTACGACGCGCGCCCGTGGCGGGGACCGGCGCCGTTCCCGGCGGCCGAGCTGACCGCGCTGGCCCGGGACGCGGCACACGTGCATCTGTCGATCATGGACTGGACGCTCCCCCTGCTGCCCGCCCTGCGTGCCGGGCTGGCCGACGGGGCCGCCCTCTCCACCGACCTGCACGACTGGGACGGCGCGAACGCCTACCACCGGCCCTTCGCCGAGGTCGCCGACCTGGTCTTCGTCAGCGGGGTGCGGCTGGGCCTGGAGGCCGGGGCGCTCGCCGCCGCGCTGGCGCCCCGCACCGTGCTGGTGACCCACGGCGCGGACGGCGCCGAGGCGCACACGGGCGCGGGCGGCCCGACGCGGGTACCCGTCGCCGAGCCGCCCGCCCCGGTGGTCGACACCAACGGCGCGGGGGACGCCTTCGCGGCGGGCGTGATCGCCGCTCGGCTGCGCGGTGTGCCGACGGCTGACGCCGCGGCGTACGCCGCCCGGGTCGCCGCGGCGGCCTGCACCCACGACGGCATGGAGTATCCGCTCGACCTGCTGCCGCGTCGCTGACCGCACGATTCGCCCGGTACCGTGGCCCCGGCCGTGGGCGCCAGGGCCGTCGCCGGCCCGCCGCGTGCCGCGCCGGTCAGATCGTGCCGGTGGCCCCGTCGGTCAGCTCGCGGAGGATGTCGGCGTGCCCGGCGTGCCGGGCGGTCTCCTCGATCATGTGCACGAGGACCCAGCGCAGCGAGACGTCGCCGAGCTGCGGGTGCGGCACGACGTGGTCGAGGTCGAAGCGCCCGGCGATCTCCCGGGAGCGGGCGCAGGCCTGCTCGTACGTCGTGGCGAGCCGCTCGACGGTGTCCTCGTCGGCGAGCGTGAAGCTGGCCACCGCCTCCTCCTCCGTGCTGAGGTGGACGTCACCCGGGCCGGGGGCGAACAGGCACGGAAACCAGTTCCGCTCGATCAGGGCCAGGTGCTTGACGAGGCCGGCGACGGTGGTGGCCGAGGGCACCAGCCGGCGGGCCGCGTCGGCGTCGGAGAGCCCGCGCAGCTTGCGCAGCACGACGCCCCGGTGGAAGTCGAGGAACGATTCGAGGACGGCCCGTTCGTCGCCTGTACGGGTCAGCAGCGGGCCGAGGTCGGGCTCGATCGCAATCTCTGCCATCCACAGACTCTAGTTCCGGCCCGGCCCGGCCCGCTGCCCCGCTATCCGCTGCGCGGACGGGTCGGGCGGGGCAGGATGGGCGCATGGCAGCAACGGCATTGATTCCACTGGTGGGTGGCGTGGCCGACGGCGAATCCGTCACCGTCGAGCTGGACCCGAACGGCCGCCCGCCGCTGACCCACCACCACCTCGGTGCGAAGGGACTGGCCGAGGCGGAGATCTACGAACTGGAGTCCGTCGACGCCGCGGCCGACCGGTGGTGCTACCGCTGGCGCGGGCCGGCGGTCTGAGGCGGCTCAGCCCACCCCGGTCAGGGTGCGGGCGCGCAGACTGTCCAGCACCGAGCGGGTGACCTGCGAGGTGCCCCGCGCCTCCTCGCACACCTCGGCCACCCGCCGCGCGGTGGCCTCGGCCCGCTGCTCCCGCTCGTCCCAGAGCCGGTCGACCTCCGCCAGCAGCGGGCCCTCGACCTCCCGCTCCACGCCGCGCAGGGCCGGCACGCCGAGCCGCTGGGCCAGGTCGAAGACCTTGCCGGCGTACGGCAGCGGCAGGAACGGCGTGCCGACCATCGCGGCGAAGATCAGGAAGTGCAGCCGCATACCGACGGCCAGGTCGAAGTGGCGCATCAGCCCGAGCACCTGCTGCGGCGAGTAGGTGCCGTGCAGGATCCGGCCCCGCTCGGCGGCGATCATGTGCGACAGCACGCCGTGCGAGTGCCGGATGTCGTCACGCTCCATCGGAACGAAGAGCACGTACGCGTCGATCCGGTGCACCAGGAAGTCGCCGATCTGGGCCAGCAGCCGGTGGTAGCCGTCGACGTCGAGCCGCTCGGCGGCCCGGCCCGGCTCCCGCACGCTCATCCCGACCAGCCGCTTCCCGGCCGGGACGCCCTCCTCGCGGAGCAACTCCGCCGGGAAGTCCGCCGGTTCGAGCAGGAAGGCCGGGTCCGCGGTCACGGTGATCGGGTTGAGCAGCCCCGCCTCCTCCAGCACCATCCGGGACTCCTGGTCCCGCACGGTCACCTGGGTGGCGCCGGCCAGGGTCTCCCGCACCATGCCGGTGTCCACGCTCTCGCTGAGCGGCCCGACGCCCACCGCGTACGTCAGCAGCGGCAGGCCCCGCTCCTGGGCGACCCGGACCACCCGCAGGTAGCGCCGGGCCTCCCGGTCGTAGAGGATGCCGCCGCCGCCCAGGATCAGCACGTCGAGCTGCGCCAGGACCAGCGCCGAGTCGCCCCGGCTGACCCCCTCCCAGGGCACCGCCTCCACGTCGGGATGGGCGACCCGGGTGTGCGCCGGGTTTCGCGAGAAGACGATGATCCGGCCGTTCGGCTCCTGCTCCCGCAGGTCGGCCAAAAGGCCGGTCAGGATCGCCTCGTCACCGAGGTTGCGACCGCCGTACGAGCCGAGCACACCGATGGTCAGTCCGCCACCATGCGTCATCCGTCGCTCCTCCCCAGGTGCGTCCGGGGCGGGTTTCCCGTTGGGCGGGGGAACAGTCCTGGCGCCGCTCAGCCGGGCGGGACGATCCGCTTCGTCATCTGCTGGGCGGCCACCTGGAAGCCGAGGCCGCGGTAGAGGTGGATGGCCACGGTGTTCGAGCCGAAGACGTTCAGCCCCAGCTCCGGCACCCCGAGGGCGGCGAGTTCGGCCTCGATGAGCTGGATCATCCGCCGTCCGTGCCCCTGTCCCCGGTGCCCGGGATGCACCTCGACGTTGTAGATCCAGGCCGTGTCCGGGCCGGCCGGACCGCCGGAGTCGCGGGGCAGCCCGACCCAGATCCACCCCACCTCGACGTCACCCACCCGGGCCACGCGGAGCAGGGCGCCGACGGTGGCGACCCCGTCGGGAAGCGACTCCCGCAGCTGGGTCTCCGCCCGCTCCAGGGCGTCCGCCGGCGTCAGGCCGCGGGCGGTGACGACCGCCTCGGCGTACGACCGCACGTGTGGCTCCCGCAGCCGCGCGAACTCGTCGGCCGTCATCGGTGCCAGTGTCAGCTCCACCACTCCCCCTTGCCGGTTCACCGGTCGGCGTTCCCGACCAGCCGGGACACGAACGCCACGACCACGTCGTCGGGGTCGAACCCGGCGTCGATGGAGGTGCCGAGCAGGTCGAGCAGCAGCCCGTCCATGGCGTAGTGCAGCAGAGCGACCTCGAACGCGCCACCGGGTAATCCGGCTGCGAGGTGGAACGCGACGTCGTCGTGGTAGCCGCGGCGCAGGGTGTCGCCGAGGATCCGGGCCAGGTCGGGGCGGCGGGCCGCCTCCAGCCGCAACTCGATCAGGGCCCGGGTGAGGTCCGGCTGCCGGGTGGTCCGCTCGACGATGTACCGCAGGTAGTCGGTGAACAGCTCCAGCGACGGCTCGCGGGCGGCCAGCTCGGCCACGACCCGCTCGTCCGGGGCGAACCGCTCCATGATCCGCTCACCGAGCGCGCCGAGCAGCGCGTCGCGGGAGCGGAAGTAGTTGGAGGCGGTGCCCGTCGGCACGTCCGCCTCGGCGTCGACCGCCCGATGGGTCAGCCCGCGCGCCCCGGTCGCCGCCAGCACCCGCAGCCCCGCGTCCGCCAGGGCCGCCCGTCGCTCCACGTTTCGCGCCATGCCGCACACCCTAGCAACAACCACGACACGTGTAGTACGTTCATCCACGACACCGGTAGTGATTGGGGATCCCGACCTTGCGCAAGCTCGTGTACTACATCGCCAGCAGCATCGACGGCTTCATCGCCGCCCCCGACGGGTCGCCCGACTTCCTCCGGCTGGACCCCGACGTGGCCGCGCACCTGGCGGCGAACTGGTCGCAGACGCTCCCCACGTTCGCCCACCCGCAGTTCGGCATCGACGAGCCGGCGGGCCGCTTCGACGCCGTGGTGATGGGCCGGGCCACCTACGAACCGGCCCTCAGGATCGGCGTCACCAGCCCGTACGCGCACCTGAGGCAGTACGTCTTCTCCCGCACCCTGCCGCCCGCGACCGCACCGGAGGTGGAGATCGTCTCCACCGACCCGGCGGAGTTCGTCCGCGCACTCAAACGGCAGCCCGGCCGCGACATCTGGCTCTGCGGCGGGGGGCAACTCGCCGGGCAACTCCTGCCCCAGGTCGACGAACTGATCGTCAAGCTCAATCCGTACGTGATCGGCAGCGGTGTCCCGCTCGCCGACCGGGGCTTCGACCCCCGCCGGTTCGACCTGCTGGGCACCCGCCCGTTCGACAGCGGGGTGGTCATCCTGCACTACGCACGCCCCGCCGAAGCCGCGTAGCCGGGCCGCCTCCGTCCGCTTCGCCGCGCCGGCCGTCCACCGGATCCCGGCCTTCGGCGGGCGGGGCCGGCGTCGCCGTCAGCCGGGCGGCGACGCCGGGTGGGTGAGGAAGGGCAGGACGGCCGCGGGCAGCGCCGGCGAGGTGACGATGTCGTAGTGGGTGAGCCCCGGCAGCACGGCCAGCCGGGCCGCCGGCCGGTCGGTGCCGTCCCAGCCGGCGTCCCGGTGCCCGCCACCGAGCAGGCCGAAGAACTCCACCATGTGCGCGGTGCTGACCGAGTCGGCGTCGGCGAAGACCAGCAGCGTGGGCACGGTGAGGGCGGCCACCTCGGCCGACCAGTCGTAGTCGCGGCGCAGCAACTCGCCCGTCTTGGCCCACAGTCGCGGCCAGTCGCCGGGGCGGGGCGCGACGCGCGTGTACGTCTCGTGCGCCGGGGTGCCGCGCATCCGCTCGCCCGCCGCCTCGTCGGGCTCGGGCATGCCCGCCAGCACCTCCGGATACCAGCCCTGCCGCCGGCACGGCGCGGAGACGACGACCAGCCGGCGGATCCGCGACCGGTGCCGGATCGCGAGGCGCAGCGCCACGCCCCCGCCGAGCGAGTAGCCCAGCACGTCGGCCTCGGCCAGGCCGAGGTGGTCGACAAGCGCCGCGACGTCGTCGGCCATCGACTCGTACCGCAGCGGACGGTCGACGTCGGCGGTGCGCCCGTGGCCCTGGAGGTCGACCGCGATCACCCGGCGCCGCGCGGCCAGGGCCGGCAGGATCGCCGCGAACATCTCCACCGACCCGAAGCCGCCGTGCAACAACAGCAGCGGACGGCCGCTGCCGTGCTCCTCGTGCCACAGGCGCAGCCCGCCGACCTCCGCGTAGCTCATTGGCCCATCCAACCCCGGCCGTACGACGTTCGCGGGCGATCGGCTCGTCGCGGGCGCCCCGTCCCGCCGCTCCCGTGAGCTACAGCCGCTTGCGCATCTGGATGGCGGTCGCCTCGAAGCCCAGCTGTTCGTAGAGGGTCCGGGCGGGAAGGTTGAAGCCGAAGACGCTCAGGCCGATCGAGACGACCCCCCACTCCCGGCACCGCTGCTCGACGGCCTGGACCATGGCCCGCCCGTAGCCCTTGCGCCGCAGTTCCGGCCGCACCTCGAAGTCGTAGCCGAAGGCGTGCGCGCCGTCCGACTTCGCTTCGACGTGCAGCCACAGCATGCCGACCTCGTCGTCACCGTCGTAGGCGGCCCACAGGTGGTGACCGGGCGTCGCCAGCCCCTCGGGCAGCAGCTTCGCGTAGTCCTCCGCCGCCTTCTCCCGCGCCTCCGGCAGCGGCATCGCCCCGGAGTCCGCGATGTTCTGCGCGTAGCCTGCTTCCGCCCGCTGCCGGTACCGGAGGTACTGCTCGTCGGTCATCGGCTCAAGTCTCAGCGTCACCCCGACACGGTATGTGGGCTGCCCGAACCAGGCTGCCCGGAAGGCACGAACCGGACTTCACCCGCCCAGCGGTCTTGGTGAAAGGAAGGGCCCCTTGTTAACGCATAGCGTTAACAAGGGGCCCTTCCTTTCACTACAGGCGGCCGACTCCGGCTATCCCGGGCGGACGCACGGGTCGGCGACCGTGCGGATCGGGGTTCGCGCCGTGCGTCCGTCCACTGCGGTCGCGTGCACCGACCAGGTCAGCGACGACGCGCGCAGCCGCCCGACGGTCACCCGGGCGGTCGACCCGTCCACCGTCAGGGCCCGGACCGACGTGCGGCCCCCGGCCGGTGTCCAGCGGACCTCGGCCCCGTCGAGGGTGCCGCTGCCGGTGGCCTGCACCACCAGGCTGTACGTCTCCGAGCCGCACCGCACGTGAGCGGTGGCGGAGATTGTGAAGGGCGCGGCGATCTGCGGTGTGCCGGTCGGCCGGGGCACGGCCGGCGGCCGGGTCGATGCCGGTGGGCTGCCGGGCTCGGCATCGGGCGCGTCGGGCCGGGCGGACCCGTCGCCGTCTCCCGGTACGGCAGCGGTGCCGGACGTCGGATCGACGGCACCGGCCGGCGGTGGCGGGTCGGCGGCCCGACTCCCGGCCGCCGTGACGGTGACGGACGGCAGCGGCACGGCGGCGGCCGGATCGCCGCCCGGTGTTCCGATCGCCTCGGACACCGGCTGACCGGAACCGTCCCGCCCGGCGGTCGGGCGACCGGACGCCAGTACCCAGGTGCCGAGCACGGCGAGCAGGACGAGCAGGGCCGCGCCCGCGGCCATCCGCCGACGACGCCGGCCACGGTCCGCCGGCGGGGTCGTCCGGACGGTGTGTGCGGCACCGCGCCGGACCGCCGCACCGTCGGGGGCGACCGCCACCTGTTCCGGGGTGGCCGCCGAGCCGTCCCGGGCCTCCGTCACGACCGGGGCGGCCATCGGATCGTCCGGCGGCACCGCCACGTGCTCCGGGGCGGGCGCCGGACCGCCCGGGGCCACCGACATGCGGTCCGGGGTGACCGGCCCGTCGGCCGGGGAACGCCCCTCGACCGGCCCGGTGTCTCCCGACCCGGCGGGTTCGTCGGTCGTCGGTGCCAGGTCGGTCGTGACCGCGCCCGCCGGATCGGCTCCCGCGTCGGCCGTCGCGTCACTGGGCGGGTCGGCCGTCGCGTCGCTGGGCGCGTCGGCCGTCGCGTCGCTGGGCGCGTCGGGCGGGCCGCCGGCCGCGTACGCCTCGGCCAGTCTCGGCCACACCATGTCGGCGGCGACGAGGAAGGCCGGTGCCGTGTACGCCGACAGCAGCGCGGCCGGGCTGAGCTGTTCCCGCCGGAGCAGCCCGCACGCCGCGCAGCTCTCGATGTGCCGCGAGACGCGCTTGCGCAGGGTCGGGGTGAGCCGCCCCTGCCAGCCGTCGATCAGGCCGGCGAGGGTCGGGCAGTCCCGCCCTCCGCTGCGGGCCACCAGCAGCGCCCCCAACGCCCGTTCGAGCTGCGAGCGGGCGCGCGACAGGCGGGCGTGCGCGTGGTTCGCGGGCACCCCGAGGGCCATGCCGATGTCGGCGGACGACAGGTCGTGGCGGATGGCCAGGTGGACCACCTCGCGGTCGCCCGGGTTCAGCGCGGCGGCGGCGGTGTGCACCAGGTCGCGTACCTGCGCGGCGTTGACGCCCGTGCCCGGGTCGGCGGCGTCGGAGACGGGCTCGTCCGCCTCGTCCAGCGGCAGCGAGCGGGACCGCTCGCGCAACTGCCGGAGGCACTCGTTGCGCACGATCGCGTACAACCAGGAACGCAGCCGGTCGGGCTCCCGGAGCTGGTCGATGCGCTGGCTGGCGGTGAGGAACGCGTCGTGCACGGCGTCCGCGGCGGCCTCCGGCTCGCGCAGCATCGTCCGGGCGTACGTGTACAGCCGGTCGGCGTACCGCCGGTACATGCCCTCCAGCCCGGCCCGCTCGCCGCGGCGCACCGCCTCGACCAGGGCGATGTCGTCCGGTGCCGCCATGTCCATCCAGTCCCTCGCTCCTCGTCGACCGGTCAATTAGAACCGCGGAGAATTTTTCTTCGAACTTTCTGTTGGCATCCCGACCCCACCTCTCTCCTACCGGTGTCAACGCAAGCGAACAGCGCCAGGGAGAGGAAGACACCATGCGAGAGGGATTCAACAGCAACCGGTGGACGCGTCGGACGGCTGCCGTCGGCGGGGCCGCGCTGAGCGCGCTCGTGCTCGGCCAGATCGCACTCACCGGGCCGGTGGCGGCGGTGCCCGGCCTGACCTACAAGACGTCGACGGGGCCGAGCAACAGCGCCGCGAAGTCGCAGAGCGCCCCCTGCCCGACCGGCACCACGGTCATCGGCGGTGGCGGCGCGATCACCGGTTCGGGTCTCGGGCAGGTCGGCATGGACATCATGCGGCCGCTGATCGGCGGCGACGCGTACTCGGTGACCGGCCGCGAGGACGAGACCGGCGTCGCCGGCAACTGGGCCGTCACGGCGAACGCGGTGTGCGCCCCGGCGCCCGCGGGCCTGGTGATGGTGTCCGGCAGCTCGGCGCCCAGCTTCGGCACGTCGAACTGGTTCGAGAAGCCCTGCCCGGCCGGCAAGCACGCCATCGGGGTCGGCGGCGCGGTCGTCGGGGCGTCGAACAGCGAGGTCGTCCTGGAGGATCTGCGCATCAACCAGACCAGCGTCGTGGTGGCGGGTGCCGAGGACGGCACCGGCTTCGCCGGCTCGTGGTGGCTGGACGCCACCGCGATCTGCGCCGACCCGCTGCCCGGCGAGCAGCGGGTGATCAACGACAGCCTCTACAGCTCCGCCACCACCCGGTCGGTGGTGGCGACCTGCCCGAGCGGCCGGGTGCACGGGGTGGGCGGCGAGATCCTCGGCGGCGACGGGCAGGTGCGCCTCACCGAGATGCGGGCCACGACCTCGACCACCGTCACGGTCAGCGCCGTGGAGGACGAGGACGGCTTCAGCAGCAACTGGAAGGTACGCGCGTACGCCGTCTGCGCGAGCTGACCCGCCGGTGCCCATGGTCCCGCGCCGGACGTCCGGCGCGGGACCACCGCCTTCGAAGATCGCGCTCGTTCCTGGATGTAGTTGCCTCCCAGACGCTGGAGGGCACTACTTCCACGTTCGAGCGCGATCGTGCTCCGGGCCTCGGGTGGGTGGGAGGGGTACGTGGCTCGGCGACGCGGGATAACCGCTGGGCAGGAGGCGGCGCAGTGGGCGAGGATCGTGGGCCGTGACGCTGTCCTGCCGCCGCGCCTGACAGCCTCGGCGCAACGCGTACGCGACGCCGCCCATCGACGCGGACTACCCACCGTTCAGCTCCGCACCTTCGACGTGCCCGCCGGGACGCGTGCCGATCACCTTCATGCGGGGCCACGCTTCGCCGACGCCGTTCGCACCGACGCTCGGGATCGCGCCCCTGGAGGCCGACCCCGGCTGGCTGACCGGGCTGCCCCGTGACCTCACCCGCCGGGAGATCACCCTGGTCGCCATCGGCGAGGCCTACGAACTCCGCGTGGGCCAGCGGCACCTACGAGGCGGACCCGGATCTGGCCCTCGACGTGGTCCTCCGAGCCGCCGGCCCCACCGGGTCGGTCGCCGCACGGGACGGGCGGTTCATCCGCCGGCCCCGGTCGGCGACGTGGCCGAGGCCGAGGAAATATGATTCTGACGCATCGCACCAGCACTCGGCGATCCTGCGACGCACAGCGGGCCACCGGTCACAGCGGGATGATCAGCTCACCCGACCAGGCCGAGGTTCGGCCGTGAGAATCTGGCGGCCAGGTCGATCGCGGCTACAGTACCCGCGCTACCAGCACCTCGCCCCGGAACTCATCTCCGGCATCGCTTAGCAGGTCGCCGGGCTGCTCCGGCGAACGAACTGAGACGACAACTGAGACGACGCAGGGCACCGGTCATCCGGTGCCCTGCTCGGGTGCTGGTCAGAGTGTGGGCGCGGCAGGTTTCGAACCTGCGACCCCTCGCTTGTAAGGCGAGTGCTCTCCCACTGAGCTACGCGCCCGGATCGCCCGTACGGCGGGCCGGAGGCTGGCAAGCTTACCCTGCCGCTCGCCGGCCCGGCCGTACGGTGTGCCCGGTCGTCAGGCCGCGGCGGTCTCGGCCAGGGCCTTGCGCCAGCCCTCCTGGTCACGCGCCTCGCCCGGCATGTTCATCTCCGCGAAGCGGACCACGCCCGCCTTGTCGATCACGAAGGTGCCCCGGTTGGCGATGCCGGCGACGTCGTTGAAGACGCCGTACGCCTGGGCGACCGCGCCGTGCGGCCAGAAGTCGGCCAGCAGCGGGAACTGGTAGCCCTCCTTGTCGGCCCAGATCTTGTGGGCGTAGACCGAGTCGACGCTGACGGTCAGCACCTGGACGTCGTCGTTGACGTAGTCGTTGAGGTTGTCCCGCACCTCGCACAGCTCACCCTGGCAGATCCCGGTGAAGGCGAGCGGGTAGAAGACCAGCAGCACGGTGCGCTTGCCACGGAAGTCCGAGAGCCGGACCTCCTGGTTGTTCTGGTCCTTGAGCACGAAGTCCGGCGCCTCGGCGCCAACCTCGATCGGCATGCGAGCTCCTCAGGATGGGGTCGGATGGGCAACAGCCTGCCACACCCGGCGACGCCCGCCGCCGGGTGATCACCGGCAGCGGGCTACTTCTTGCCCTTGGCCCCGCGACGCAGGACGAGGCGGGCCCCGCTCCAGTCGCGGCCGGCGTTGATGGTCGAGGTCTGCTGGAGGCCGGCGGTGGGCGCGGACTCGGCGATCTCGCTCGGCTCGACGTGCCCCTCGCGCCCGGCCTTGGGCGTGAGCAGCCACACGACACCGTTGTCGGCCAGCGGGCCGAGGGCGTCGACGAGAAGCTCGAAGAGATCACCGTCGCCGTCGCGGTACCACACCAGCACCGCGTCGACGACCTCGTCGGTGTCCTCGTCGACCAGCTCTCCACAGCGGTCGGTCAGGGCGTCCCGGAGATCCTGGTCGACGTCGTCGTCGTACCCCATCTCCATGACGACCATCCCCGGCTCGATCCCGAACCGGTCCGCCAGGCTGCGTACCCCGTCGGCGGCCTGACCAGCGGTCGCGCTCACTGTCGCGTGCCTCCTCATCTCATCTTTGCCCGCGGCGTCGTGGCGACGCCGTCAGGCAAAGTCCACACAGTTGTGGCTCCCCGCGCAAGTGGCGCACCGGGTGGAACGGAATTTACCGCGCCAGGAGCGTGCGGGCACCCTCGGTAATGGCTTCCTCGGAAACCAGAACCTGACGGGCCGCCGGACCTAATGGTACAAACGAGTCAACTCCGGCCACCCGCCGCGCCGCACCGACATATCCGGCATCCACCAGTGCCGCGATCACCCCCTCGCCGACGCCGCCGGACCGGCGGGTCTCGTCCACCACCAGCACCCGGCCGGTCGCCGCCGCCTCCCGGATCACGTCGGCCACGGGCAGCGGGGCCAGCCAGCGCAGGTCCACCACGCGGGTGCCGATCCCCTCGTCGGCGAGGGTCGCCGCCGCGCGCAGCGACATCGGCACCCCGTTACCGAACGTGATGATCGTGACGTCCTCGGCGGAGCCGACGCCGTAGACCCGGGCCCGCCCGATCGGCACGTGCCCGCCCGTCCAGGCGCCGGGCTCGGCGTAGGGGGCCAGCCACTCACCGTCACCTTCGGTGTAGAGGTCGCGGGTGTGGTAGAGCGCGATCGGCTCCAGGAAGACGCAGACGCTGCCGTCGACCGCCGCGCTGGCCAGGCAGGTGCGCAGCATGGGCGCGGCGTCGTCCGGCCGCGCCGGCACCGCGATCACCAGGCCCGGCACGTCCCGGAGTACGGCCACCGAGTTGTCGTTGTGGAAGTGCCCCCCGAAGCCCTCCTGGTAGGCCAGCCCGGCGACCCGTACGACCATCGGGTTGCGGAACGCACCCTGGGAGAAGAACTGCATCGTGGCGGCCTCGCCGCGCAACTGGTCCTCGGCGTTGTGCAGGTACGCGAGGTACTGGATCTCGGGCACGGGCAGCATCCCGGCCAGCCCGGAGCCGAGCCCCAGCCCGAGGATCGAGGTCTCGTCGAGCAGGGTGTCGAAGACCCGGGCGACCCCGAAGCGGTCCCGCAGCCCCTTGGTCACCCCGTAGACGCCGCCCTTGGCCCCGACGTCCTCGCCGAACACTGCCATCTGCGGATGGTCGAGCATGCCGTCGGCGAGCGCGGCGTTGATGCTCTGCGCCAGCGTCAGCGGGCCGGTCAGCTCCGGTGGCTTCCCGCCGAACGTCTCCGCCCGGGCACCTGCGCCGGGGCCGCCGGCCCGGGCCGCCGCGTCGGCCACCGCCCGGGCGACCCGCACCGGCCGGCGTGGGGCCAGCGGGGCGACCACGTCGGCGGGGGCGGTCAGCTTCGGCTCGTCCAGCACCTCCTCGGCGATCCGGCGCACCTGCCAGCCGATCTCGTCGTAGCGGGCCAGCAGTTCCTCGCCGGTGGCGAGGCCGGCCTCGACCAGCAGCCGCGCCGTGGCGGCCAGCGGGTCCCGGGCGAGGTCGGCCGCGATCTCCCCGGGGCTGCGGTACGCGGTCTCGGCGTCCGCACCGGCGTGCCCCATCAGCCGCACGGTCGACAGGTGGAGCACGGCGGGGCGCCGGTGCCGGCGCACCCAGGCCGCCGCCTCGGCCGCCGCCTCGTACGCCCGGGGCAGGTCGCTGCCGTCGGCGGAGAAGTAGCGGACGCCCGGCTTCGAGCGCAGGGTGGTCTCCACCCATCCCTTCGGGGAGCGGACGCTGATGCCGAGGCCGTTGTCCTCGCAGACGAAGAGCACCGGGATGCGCAGGCCGGTGTGGTCGTACCAGCCGGCGGTGTTGAACGCGGCCGTGGCACTGGCGTGGTTGACCGAGGCGTCGCCGAACGAGCAGACCACGATGGCGTCCGGCGGCCAGGGCGCCTGCGCCGCCTCCCCGCCACTGCCGACGCGCACCCCGTCCCGCCGGCCGGCGGTGTCCAGCCGGCGCAGCCGTTCCACCGCCAGCCCCATCCCGACGGCGCGGGGCAGGTGCGAGGCGATGGTGGAGGTGGTCGGGATGACGGCCAGGTCGGCCCGGCCGAAGACCTTGTGTCGCCCGCCCGCGATCGGCTCCCGGGTGGAGGCGGCCATGCCCCGCAGCACGTCGCGGGCCGCCTCGGCGTACGCCGGGGAGAATGGCCGGTCCGCGACGGGCCCGGGCGCCTCGGGGTCGTCCGGCGGGTAGCCGTCGCCGGGACGGATCGGCCCGACCTGCGCGGCCTCGTCGGGGTCGCCGTCCGCGTCGTGCGGCGTGGTGAGCGCGCCGGGCCGCGTCGCGTCGGTGGGCTCGCCGGCCGCGTCGTGCCAGCCGGTCCCGACCGGCCCGCCGCCGGTGCCGCGCTGGTCGGCTCCGGCGGGCAGGTCGGCTCCGGCGGGCAGGTCGGCTCCGGCGGGCAGGTCGGCTCCCTCCGGCCCGTCGGCCGGCCCCGGCTGGGCGGCCTGGGCGGCGCGGACGCAGTAGAAGGCGCCCGAGCGGTAGTGCAGCAGCGCCGGGTCGGTGGCCCGCAGGGCGGCGGCGACCGCGGCGTTGCCCTCGTGGCCGGCCGAGCCGATCGTGTAGAACCCCTCGCCGAAGCTGCGCAGCCAGCGGCCGGCCAGGTCGAGCTGGCGGCTGGTCGCCTGCGCGTCGAAGAGGTCCAGCGCCCGCGCGCCGGTCAGCGTCGTGTCGTCGGTGACCGGCCGTGCCGGGTCACGCCGCTGCCGCGGGGCGGCGAGCGCGGCCAGTGTCTCCCGGAACCGGTCGTCGAGATCTTGCGGCGTGGTCACGTCGGACAGCATTACCGAAGAGCGGCCGGTACGCCCACTCGGACACGGACGTCGCGGGGTGGTCAGTCGTCGTCGCACCGCTCGGGACAGCCGCCGTCGGAGACCTTCCAGACCAGCTCGCGCAGGGTCGCCAGCTCCTCGACGGTGAGCCCGGCGAGCAGTCGGGAGTCCGACATGACCTGGCGCAGCCGGGCGCGCACCCGCCGCCCCGGCTCGGTCACCACAAGCGTCTTCTGCCGCCGGTCGGCGGGGTCGACGCGCCGCTCCACCAGCCCGGCCCGCTCCAGCTTGTCGACCAGTGCGGTCACGTTGGACCGGTCGCAGCCCAGGCCTTCGGCGAGGTCCCGGGCCGGCAGCGGCCGGTCGGGGTCGAGTTCGTGCAGCGCCCGGGCGGCCGCGGGGGTGAGCCCCAGCTCGGCGATCTCGACGTCCTGGTGGTGGCGCAGGGCGGCGGCGATGTGCGTGATGCGGCGCACCACGTCGCCGGCCAGCGCCGCGCGGTCGGCGGGGTCCGGCGGGGTGGAGGGGACGGTGTGCTGCGCCATGTCCCACATCCTACTTGCGGTCAATAGTTGACTAGCTCTACTGTTTAGTAGCTCACGCATATCGCGGTGGGCGTCGAACGGAGGAGAACACCATGTCCGACTTCTCGGTCCTCGCCATCTCCGGCAGCCTGCGCGACGCGTCGTTCAACACCGCGCTGATCCGGGCCGCACAGCGCCTCGCCCCACCGCGGCTGACCATCGAGAGGTACGAGGGCCTCCGCGCCATCCCGCCCTTCAACGAGGACGTCGAGGCCGAGCCACCGGCGTCCGTGGTCGACCTGCGGGAGCGGATCGCGGCGGCGGACGCGCTGCTCGTCGCCACTCCGGAGTACAACTACGGGGTGCCCGGCGTGCTGAAGAACGCCCTCGACTGGGCGTCGCGCCCGAGCTTCCCGATCACCTCGTGGGTGTCCCCGCTGGCGCACAAGCCGGTGGCCATCATGGGCGCGGCACCGACCGGCATGGGCACCGTACGGGCCCAGCTCCAGCTCCGGCAGCTGTTCCTGTGGACCGACTCCGCCGTACTCAGCAAGCCGGAGATCATCGTGACCAACGCGCACGAGAAGCTCACGCCGGACGGCGCCGTCCAGGACGAGACCACCCAGGCGCTGCTGCGCGGCCTGCTCGACGCCCTGGTCACCCGCATCCGCGTCGCCCAGCTCGCCGCCGCCTGACCCGCACCCGGGCGGCAGGGCCGACGGTCCCGGCGGGGACGGCTCACGCCGACCGTCCCGCCATGATCACGCTACTTCCCGGAAGTTGTCCCCTCCCCCAGCGCGGGAGCCGACACTTTCCCGGCAGTAGTCCGGATCCCGTGCCGGGGCCGGGGAACGCCTCAGCCCGCTGGTCCGGATCCCGCGCCGGGCGGGGGACGCCTCAGCCCGGGAGGAACGAGAAGCGGACCTCGCGGGACGGGTTGTCGCCGTTGGTGTCGACCAGGCAGACGGACTGCCAGGTGCCCAGCGCCAGCCGCCCGCCGATCACCGGCAGCGTCGCGTACGGGGGGACGAACGCGGGCAACACGTGGTCGCGCCCGTGGCCGGGCGATCCGTGCCGGTGCCGCCAGCGGCCGTCGGTGGGCAGCAGGTCGTCGAGCGCGGCGAGCAGGTCGTCGTCGGAACCCGAGCCGGTCTCGATGATCGCCAGCCCGGCCGTGGCGTGCGGCACGAAGACGTGCAGCAGTCCGTCGCCCTGCCCGGAGACGAACCGCTCGGCCTCCGCCGTGATGTCCCGGACGGCCGGCCGGGACCCGGTCTGGACCGTGATCACCTCACTGCGCATACGACGCATTCTGCCCGAGCGGGTCGACACCCGCCGCCGGACGCCGCTCGACCGGATGTAAGGAAGGGCACCTTCCTAACTCATAGCGTTAGGAAGGTGCCCTTCCTTACGCACCGGCCGGCCGGTCGCGCAAAGTTACTGGCGGGTACCTGTGTCGCGTATCGCGTCTCCGGGTGGTGGGCGTGACGCCGGGTGCCACCAGGAGGCAGGATGGCGCTAGAGACCTATCCCACACGAAACCGAGGGAACGCCTGTGGCTACGGAACGCAAGCGCCCGGTGATCACCGCTGGTCTGCCGAGCCAGCTTCCGGACATCGACCCTGAAGAGACCAGCGAATGGGTCGAGTCGCTCGACGGTGTCATCGACGAGCGCGGGACAAAGCGCGCCCGCTACGTCATGCTGCGCCTGCTGGAGCGGGCCCGCGAGCGCCAGGTCGGGGTGCCGTCCCTGACCACCACCGACTACATCAACACCATTCCCCCGGAGCGCGAACCCTGGTTCCCGGGTGACGAGCACGTGGAGCGGCGGATCCGGGCGTACGTCCGGTGGAACGCGGCCATGCTGGTGCACCGGGCGCAGCGTCCCGAGATCGGCGTCGGCGGGCACATCTCCACCTTCGCCAGCTCGGCCTCGCTCTACGAGGTGGGCTTCAACCACTTCTTCCGGGGCAAGAACCACCCGGGCGGCGGCGACCACATCTTCTACCAGGGCCACGCCTCCCCCGGCATGTACGCGCGGGCGTTCCTGGAGGGGCGGCTGACCGAGCACCAGCTCGACGGGTTCCGCCAGGAGCTGTCCCACCCGGGTGGCGGCCTGCCGTCCTACCCGCACCCGCGGCTGATGCCGGACTTCTGGGAGTTCCCCACGGTCTCGATGGGCCTGGGCGGGCTGAACGCGATCTACCAGGCGCGGTTCAACCGCTACCTGCACCACCGGGGCATCAAGGACACCTCGGACCAGCACGTGTGGGCGTACCTGGGCGACGGCGAGATGGACGAGCCGGAGACGCTCGGCGCGATCGGCGTGGCCGCCCGCGAGGAGCTGGACAACCTCACCTTCGTGATCAACTGCAACCTCCAGCGGCTCGACGGGCCGGTGCGCGGCAACGGCAAGGTCATGCAGGAGCTGGAGGCGTTCTTCCGGGGCGCCGGCTGGAACGTCATCAAGGTGGTCTGGGGCCGGGAGTGGGACCCGCTGCTCGCCGCGGACACCGACGGCGCGCTGGTCAACCTGATGAACACCACGCCCGACGGTGACTACCAGACCTACAAGGCGGAGTCCGGGGCGTACGTCCGGGAGCACTTCTTCGGCCGCGACCAGCGGACCCGCAAGATGGTCGAGGACCTCAGCGACGACGAGATCTGGAACCTCAAGCGGGGTGGGCACGACTACCGCAAGCTCTACGCGGCCTACAAGGCGGCGATGGAGCACACCGGTCAGCCGACGGTGATCCTGGCCAAGACGATCAAGGGCTGGACGCTGGGCTCGCACTTCGAGGGCCGCAACGCCACGCACCAGATGAAGAAGCTGACGCTGGACGATCTGAAGACCTTCCGCGACCGGCTCTACCTGGACATCCCGGACAAGGCGCTGGAGGACAACCCCTACCTGCCGCCGTACTACACCCCGGGCGAGAAGTCCGACGAGATCGCCTACCTCAAGGAGCGGCGCCAGCAGCTCGGCGGCTACCTGCCGTCGCGGCGGGCGGGGCAGAAGCGGCTGGCCATCCCCGGGCCGGAGCGCTTCGCCGACGTCAAGCGCGGCTCGGGCAAGCAGAAGGTGGCCACCACGATGGCCTTCGTCCGCCTGCTCAAGGACGTGATGAAGGACAAGGAGTTCGGCAAGCGCTGGGTGCCGATCATCCCGGACGAGGCCCGCACCTTCGGCATGGACTCGCTCTTCCCCACGCAGAAGATCTACTCGCCGCACGGCCAGCGCTACACCTCGGTCGACCGGGAGCTGTTCCTGTCGTACAAGGAGTCCACCGGCGGGCAGATCCTGCACGAGGGGATCAACGAGGCCGGCTCGGTCGCCTCGTTCACCGCGGCGGGCTCGGCGTACGCCACCCACGACGAGCCGATGATCCCGATGTACATCTTCTACTCGATGTTCGGGTTCCAGCGCACCGCCGACGGGCTGTGGGCCGCCGCCGACCAGATGGCCCGGGGCTTCCTGCTCGGCGCCACCGCCGGCCGCACCACGCTCAACGGCGAGGGGCTCCAGCACGAGGACGGCCACTCGCTCCTGATCGCCGCCACCAACCCGGCGGTGGTCGCGTACGACCCGGCGTTCGCGTTCGAGATCGCGCACATCGTGGAGAACGGCCTGCACCGGATGTACGGCGAGGCGCAGGAGAACGTCTTCTACTACCTGACGATCTACAACGAGCCGATCCTCCAGCCGGCGGAGCCGTCGGACGTGGACGTCGAGGGGCTGCTCAGGGGCATCTACCGCTACTCCCCCGCCCCGGCGGTGGAGGGCGACGCGCCGAAGGCCAACGTGCTCGCCTCCGGCACCGGCATGCAGTGGGCGCTCAAGGCGCAGCAGCTGCTGGCGCAGGACTGGGGCGTGGCCGCCGACGTCTGGTCGGTCACCTCCTGGACGGAGCTGCGCCGGGACGCGGTGGAGTGCGAGGAGCACAACCTGCTCAACCCGGGCGCGGAGCAGCGGGTGCCGTACATCCAGCAGAAGCTGGCCGACGCCGACGGGCCGAAGGTCGCGGTCAGCGACTGGATGCGCGCGGTGCCGGACCTGATCGCCCGCTGGGTGCCCGGGGACTACACCTCCCTCGGCACCGACGGGTTCGGCATGTCCGACACCCGGCACGCCCTGCGCCGGCACTTCCACGTCGACGCCGAGTCGGTGGTGGTCGCGACGCTGCGGCAGCTCGCCCTGCGCGGCGCGGTGCCGGCGAGCGTGCCGGCCGAGGCGGCCAAGAAGTACGCCATCGAGGACGTCAACGCGGCCCCGGTCGGCGAGACCGGCGGCGACAGCTAGGACGCACGCGACGAAGGGCCCGGCGCACCCCGCGCCGGGCCCTTCGGCACGTCAGGCACCGGTGAACGGTGGTGGCCCGGAGTCCCTGGCGGGGACTCCGGGCCACCACCGTCGCGGGTGACGCCAGGACGGCCCGGCTCAGCCGACGGCGGCCAGGTCGGTCAGCCGGGCGAGCGACTCCTCCAGGTCGGCGCCGACCCGGCGCAGGCCGAGGCGGAGCAGGGCGGCCTTGACCGGGCCAGCCGGCCACCGTACGACGATGAGCCGCACGATCGTCCCGCCCTCCTCCTCCTCGTTTGCGGTGAGCTGGACGTAGATCTCGGTGCGCGCCTCCGCTCGGGCACCGGCGCCCCTGGCGCGTTCGCGCCAGCCGATCAGGGTCGGTTCCTGAAAGGCGATCACCTCGGCCTCATGCGCCGCGCCACGTCCGGCCTGGACGAGTTGTCGCCGCCCGAAGCCCTCTCCCGAGAGCACCTCGGCCGCGCGGACCCCCGCCAGCCAGGCCGGCAACTGCTCGGCCCGCTGCACGACGTCCCAGACCGCTTCCACTGGCGCCACCACGTGCGCACTGCGTTCCACGAGGATCATTTCCGTCTTTCCTCCAGTGAGGACATCCCACGATATCGGCACTCTATGCGCAAATTTGGACGTACCGGGACGGGTTCGGAAAAGACACGCCGAAAACCATTGCGCTACGCCGACGTACGGCCTATGGCGCATCGATCGGCCACGGCCTAGAGTCCGAGCACTGTTCACGTACGACGGGAGCGCGCATGTCGACCGCAGCGATGCCCGAGTTCCCCGCCGGATTCCGCTGGGGAGTGTCCACCTCCGCCCACCAGATCGAGGGCGGCACCGAGAGCCGTGGACCGTCCATCTGGGACACCTTTGCCCGCTCCCCCGGCCGGATCGCCGACGGCAGCACCGGCGACGTGGCCTGCGACCACTACCACCGGCACGCCGAGGACGTCGCGCTGCTGGCCGGGCTGGGCGTCTCGGCGTACCGCTTCTCGATCGCCTGGCCCCGCGTGCGGCCCACCGGCGACGGCCCGGTCGACACGCGCGGTCTGGACTTCTACGACCGGCTGGTCGACGACCTGCTCGCCCGGGGCATCGATCCGGTCGCCACCCTCTACCACTGGGACCTGCCCCAGCCCCTCGAGGACGCCGGCGGCTGGCTGAACCGGGACACCGCCCACCGCTTCGCCGAGTACGCCGACGCGACCGCCGCCCGGCTCGGCGACCGGGTGAAGCTCTGGATCACCCTCAACGAGCCGTTCATCCACCTGAGCCTCGGCCACGCCACGGGCGAGCACGCCCCCGGCCGGACGCTGCTCTTCGACGCCCTGCCGGTCGCCCACCACCAGCTCCTCGGCCACGGTCTCGCCGTCGCCGCGCTGCGGGCCCGCACCGCGAGCCCGATCGCCATCGCGAACAACTACACGCCCGTGCGGCCGGCCGGGGACACCGCCGCCGACCGGGCGGCGGTCGCGGCGTACGAGGCGCTGCACAACCGGCTCTTCACCGACCCGCTGTTCGGCCGGGGCTACCCCGACGGGCTCGGCCCCGACGGGACCGTGGTGCGCGACGGCGACCTGGCCGTCATCGCCGCCCCGATCGACGTGCTGGGGGTCAACTACTACAACCCCACAGGCGTACGCGCCCCGCAGGAGGGCTCGCCGCTGCCGTTCGAGCTGGCACCGGTCGAGGGCTACCCGCGCACCGCCTTCGACTGGCCGGTCGCCCCCGACGGGCTGCACGAGCTGCTCGGCTGGCTGCACCGCACGTACGGCGACGACCTGCCCCCGATCCAGATCACCGAGAGCGGCTGCGCGTACGACGACGCGCCCGACGCCGACGGCCGGGTGCACGACCCGGAGCGGATCGCCTACCTCGACGGACACCTGCGCGCCGTACGTGCCGCGATGGACGAGGGCGTCGACGTCACCGGTTACTTCGTCTGGTCGCTGCTGGACAACTGGGAGTGGGCGGAGGGCTTCACCAAGCGCTTCGGCCTGGTGCACGTCGACTTCGACACCCAGCTCCGTACGCCCAAGTCCTCGTACGCCTGGTTCCGCGACCTGATCTCACGGCCGTGACCACCGTCGATCCGACACCCGCGTCGCTGCCGGCGGCGCTCGCCGAACCGACGGTGCCGGTCCGGCGGGGCTGGATCGCGCTGATCTTCGCCGCGAACCTCGGGGTCTGGATGGCGTTCTTCACCCCGATCCAGGTGCTGCTGCCGCAGCAGTTGGAGCGCATCGCGCCGGCCGACAAGGAGTCCATGCTCGCCGTGGTCACCGGCCTCGGCGCGCTCGCCGCGGTGCTCGCCAACCCCCTTGCCGGCGCGCTGTCGGACCGGACCTGCCTGCGGCTGGCCGGGCGCGAGTTCGGCCGCCGGCACGTCTGGACAGCCGGCGGCGCCCTGCTCGGCGCGCTCGCCCTGGTGCTGCTGGCGCAGCAGCGCACCGTTGCCGGGGTCGCGCTCGGCTGGGTCGCCGCCCAGGTCTGCTTCAACGCGATGCTGGCCAGCCTGACCGCCGCCGTGCCGGACCGGGTGCCGGTCGCCCAGCGGGGCGGCGTCTCCGGCTGGGTCGGCATCCCCCAGGCGCTGGGGCTGGTGCTCGGCGTGGTGCTGGTCACCGCAGTGGTCGGCGGCACCTCCGCCGGCTACCTGGCGATGGCGGCGGCGGTGCTCCTGCTGTCCCTGCCGTTCGCGCTGCTCACCGCCGACGACCCGCTGCCCCGGGCGCACCGCCCGGCGCTGCGCTGGCGCGCCCTGCTCGCCTCGATGTGGGTCTCGCCGCGCCGCCACCCCGACTTCGGCTGGGCCTGGATCACCCGGTTCCTGGTGCAGCTCGGCAACGCGCTCGGCACGCTCTACCTGCTCTACTTCCTCACCGACGAGGTGCGCCACCCCGACCCCGAGGGCGGCCTGCTGGTGCTGATCCTGCTCTACACGGCCGGCCTGGCGGCCACCGCCGTGGTGGCCGGCCGGCTGTCGGACCGGTCCGGCAAAAGGAAGGTCTTCGTCATCACCGCCGGCGGGATCATCGCGGTCGCCGCGCTGCTGCTCGCCGTCGCGCCGGTGTGGCCGGTGGCCGTGGTCGCCGCGCTGCTGCTCGGCGCCGGCTACGGCGTCTACCTGTCGGTGGACGCCGCGCTGATCACCCAGGTGCTGCCGGTCGCCGCCGACCGGGCCAAGGACCTGGGCGTGATCAACATCGCCAACTCCGCCCCGCAGGTGCTCGGCCCGGCGATCTCCGCCCCGCTCGTGGTGCATCTCGGCGGCTATCCGGCGCTCTACGCGGTCACCGCGGCGGTCACCGTACTGGGCAGCGTCCTGGTCCTGAAGATCCGCTCGGTGCCCTGAGGTGTAAGGAAGGGCCCCTTGCAATCGCTATG
The DNA here is from genome assembly GCF_040643815.1 of Micromonospora sp. NPDC047074. NCBI lineage: Bacteria > Bacillati > Actinomycetota > Actinomycetes > Micromonosporales > Micromonosporaceae > Micromonospora > Micromonospora sp. NPDC047074. The sequence continues at coordinate 138,495 of NZ_JBEYVB010000007.1, read as the reverse complement.
CGATTGCAAGGGGCCCTTCCTTACACGGGTGCGCGCCGCCGTAGGCTGGGGGACGTGACGGTACGTGTGCGCTTCGCCCCCTCCCCGACCGGTATGTTCCACGTCGGCGGTGCCCGCTCGGCGTTGCAGAACTGGATCTACGCCAAGCAGCAGGGCGGGGTGTTCGTGCTCCGCATCGAGGACACCGACGCGGCCCGCAACAAGCCGGAGTGGACCGAGGGCATCCTCTCCGCGCTGGACTGGATCGGCATCGAACGCGGCAGCTACGAGGGCCCGTACTTCCAGTCGGAGTACGCCGGCGAGCACCGGGCCGCCGCCGCGCGGCTGCACGAGTCCGGCCGCGCGTACTACTGCGACTGCACCCGGGAGGCCGTGCAGGCGCGCACCGGCTCGCAGTACCAGGGCTACGACGGCTTCTGCCGGGACCGGGGCCTGCCGGCCGGCGAGGGGCGGGCCCTGCGCTTCCGTACGCCCGACGAGGGCGAGACCGTGGTGGTCGACCTGATCCGCGGCGAGCCGACCTTCGAGAACAAGCTGATCGAGGACTTCGTCATCGCCCGGGGCGACGGCTCCCCGGTCTTCCTGCTGGCCAACGTGGTCGACGACATGACCATGGGGATCACCCACGTGGTGCGCGCCGAGGAGCACCTGCCCAACACCCCGAAGCAGCAGCTCCTCTGGGACGCCCTCGGGGTCAAGCCGCCGATCTGGGCGCACGTGCCGGTGGTGGTCAACGAGAAGCGGCAGAAGCTCTCCAAGCGCCGGGACAAGGTGGCCCTGGAGGCGTTCCGGGACGAGGGCTACCTGGCCTCGGCGATGCGCAACTACCTGATGCTGCTCGGCTGGGCGCCGTCGGGCGACCGGGAGATCGTCGGATGGTCGGTGATCGAGCAGGAGTACCGGCTGGAGGAGGTCAACCCCTCACCGGCGTTCTTCGACGAGAAGAAGCTGCGCGCGTTCAACGGCGAGTACATCCGGGCGCTCGGAGTCGAGGAGTTCGTCGAGGCCTGCCGGCCGTGGCTGGTCGGGACCGGCACCATCGCCCCGCCGCCGTGGCAGCCGGACGAGTTCGACGCGGACGCCTTCGCGGCCGTGGCCCCGCTCGCGCAGACCCGGATCGCGGTGCTCAGCGAGATCGTGCCGAACGTCGACTTCCTCTTCCTCGCCGCGCCGCTGGTCGACGAGGCCGCCTGGGCCAAGGCGATGAAGGAGGGCTCGGCGGAGCTGCTGGACGCCGCCACGGCCGCGTTCGAGGCGCTGGAGTCCTGGGACGCGGAGACGCTGAAGTCGACGCTGGAGGCCGTCGGCGCCGAGCGCGGCCTGAAGCTCGGCAAGGCCCAGGCCCCGGTGCGCGTCGCGGTCACCGGCCGCACCGTCGGGCTGCCGCTGTTCGAGTCGCTGGAGGTGCTCGGCCGCGAGCGCACCCTGAGCCGGCTGCGCGCCGCCCGGGTCCGCCTGTTCTGAACCGCAAGACGTACGACAGTGCCCCGGGCCGGCCCGACCGACCCGGGGCACTCCTCTGTCGACCCGACCGCGCCGACCGCTCAGGCGGCGGAACCGGTCAGCGTCGGGCCGTGCGGCGCCGGAGCAGCAGACCAGCCGCCAGGGCCGCGAGAAGCACCACCCCACCGAGTGCCCACAGCCAACCGCGCCCGGCCCTGTCGTCGCCCTCCTGCGCCGCCGGCGCCGGGGCCGCCGCCGCGGCCGCGTCCGTCGGCGACGGTGCCGGGGTCTGTGCGGTCCCGGTCGGAGCGACCGACGCCGGTGCGCTCGACCCGGCGGTGCCCCCGCCCGGCGCCGGTTCGGCGGGAGTGCCGGTGGTCAGGGTGAACCGCACCTCGCCGGAGACCGGGTGCCCGTCACTGGACGCCACCTGGTAGCCGACGATGTAGAGCCCCGCCCGGCCCGGCTTGAAGGGGACGCTCACCCGGGAACCGGAGAAGGCCGGCGCGCCGCCCAGCGCGACCACATTGTCCGGCCCGGAAATTGTGATCTTCGTCGTACCCGGGTCCACCTTCGCCAGAAAACGCAGCTCGATCTTCGCCGGAGCGTCGGCCACCCGGGCGCCGTTACGCGGATCACTGCCGGTCAGCGAGTTGTGGGCCGCCGCGGGTGCGGCCGGCAACAGCAACGACACACCGAGCGCCACGCCGAGCACCACTGGCCAGGTACGTGCCACCCGTGGGAACCTGCCCCCCATGAACCCCTCCGTAAAGGTACGATCCGCCCGCTGATCAACGGCCACCGTTCATTGGTCGGACCGGGATCACAGATAGTTCCAAATACTGTTCCACGAGCTGCAACCGATCGACGTTCTGCGCAGTCTTGAGGATGGGACCTGTTGCACGGGTCCGGTCACTCCGTCGGCCAATCAACGTGTGACCCTGCAGCAAGGCCAGCCATCGAACGGGGCGAGGAGGCGGCGATGGTCCGAACGATGCGGCGGCTGGTCGTGATGGTGGCGGGCGGGCTCGCGGCGGCGGTCCTGTCGCTCGGGCTCCCCGGGGCCGCGACGGCGGCGCCGAAGCCGGCGCCCGCGGGCGTGGAGATCGTCGGGGAGGGGCTGACCGAGCCGCTGCGGCTGCACGCCGAGGCCCACCCGACGCACGTGGTGGCGGTCATCGACCAGGTGAACTTCCTGGGCCGCACGGGGCAGGCCAAGGGCCCGAAGGCGGCCGACCTCGGTCCGAAGTACACGGTCGTGGTGTTCGCCGGTGACGTCCCGAAGCAGACCTACGACCTCTACCCGAAGGCGGTCGGCGGGCCGCGCGTCTACCGCCCGGCCAAGCAGCCGGACTCCCGCAAGACCGCCGCCGGCTGGTTCCTCGGCCGGCTCAGCATGTCGGAGACCCTCCGCACGGCGGGCGTGCCGCTGGAGCGGCAGTTCGACACCGTCAGTGGCGGCGTCGGCGGTGGCGAGCGGGTCATCCCGGAGGACGCCCTCAACCCGGCGAAGGACCTCGACGAGGCGCTCGGCGAGTTGCAGCGGCTGCTCCTGCTCAATGTCGCGGTGGTGCTGGTCATCACGTCGGGCCTCGCCGGGATCGCGCTGCTGGTCCGCCGCCGCACCCGCTGACCCCGGCGCGTCGCCCCGCCCGGTCCCGGTCGGACCTCCCGGACCAGCCAGCCGCCCGGGCGCGCGGCGCAGCCGTGCTCGGCCCGCTCGCCGACGTCGCCCGCCCCCCGCCGCCCAGGTCGACGACCGGGCGGCGTGGGTCAGGTCACCAGCGGCGCGGCGGTCGCTCGCGGCTCAGCACCAGCGGCGCGGCGGTCGCTCGCGGCGGAGGGCACGCGGCCGGGGGCGGACCGGGCCGTGCCGGTGGGCGCCGGCCCAGCCGGACAGGTCGCTCTGGCAGCCCGGCGCCACCGGCAGCTCGCTCTCGCGGGGCGGGACGGGCTCGGCGGCCCGCTGCCGGGGCACCGCCACGTCGTCGTCGCGCTCCGGTGCGCGGGCCGGGGGCTCCGCCGGGTGGGCCGGGAACCCGCCGGACGGCCGGCGGTGCTTGGCGGCCGCCTGCTGCTCGTGGTGGCCCGGCCGGCAGGGCTCACCCTGGGCGCAGCCGTGCTCGGCCTCCCCGTGCGCCATCCCGGCCTCCTCCTGCTCGCCCCGCCCGCCGCGGTCGCTCCGGCGGGCCCTGTCACCGTACTGGCCGGGGCCGACGGGTCGTGCAGGCGGACCCCCGGATCAGCGCACCGGCGGGGCGGGGTGTAGGTCTTTCGGGGGATGCGGAGGCTGCGGAGTCCTCCGTCGGTCTGAGCCCGGCGGGCGCCGGGTGTGGTGGGATCGGGCCATGCGACCGCCGACCTGGCTCGGACCCGGCACGGCCGGCCGGGACCTCGCGCTCGCCGGCGTGTCCCTGGCCGGCGGTCTGGTCCTGTACGGCCTGGACACCCAGCCGTACCTGTCCAGGCACCTGAACCCGCCGGAGCCGCTGTTCCTGCTGACCCTCGCGGCGGTCTGCGTGGCGGTGGGCCTGCGCCGGGTGGCCACCCGGACCAGCCTCGCCCTCGGCACGGTGGCCGCGGTGGTCGACCTCGCGATGGGCGGTGCGCTGGCCACCGCCCTGGTCTACACCCAGGTGCTCTACGACGCGTGCGTGTTCGGGTCGGCGCGGACCTGGCGCTGGCTGCTGCGGGTCGCCGTCGGGCTGACCGTGCTCGGCACCGTGACGGGGATGCTGCTGGCCCGTGACTGGCGGGGCGCGAGCGTCGGTGTGCTGGTGGTGCTGGTGGCGGTGATGCCGGTGCTCACCGGGATCAGCGTGCGGCAGTACCGCGACCAGGCGGCGGCCGAACGGGCCCGGGCCGAGCAGACGGCGCGGCTGGTGGAGTTGGACCGCCGGCAGGCGGTGATCGCCGAGCGGGCCCGGATGGCCCGGGAACTGCACGACGTGATCGCCAACCACCTGAGCGCCGTGGCCATCCACGCCACGGCCGCGCTCTCCGTGCCCGGGCTCGACCGGTCGCAGGTCGAGGCGGCGCTGCGGGTCATCCGGGAGAGCAGCGTGCAGGGGCTGGCCGAGATGCGGCAGATGATCGGCCTGCTGCGGGAGCCGGCGGGCGGTGGGCCCACCGTGGACGCGACGGACGAGACGACCCGGGCGCGGCTCAGCGAGGTCGACGGGGTGGTCGACCGGGCCCGGGCCGCCGGGTTGGCCGTCCGGGTGACGCGGCGGGGCGAGCCGCGCGCGCTGCCGGTGGGGGTGGACCTGGCCGCGTACCGGATCGTGCAGGAGTCGCTGACCAACGCGCTCAAGCACGGCGCCGGGGAGGCCGACCTGCTGGTCGCGTACGAGCCGGCGGGGGTGGTGGTGGGCGTGGACAACCCGGTGGGTGCCGGCCGGAACGCGCCGACCGGCGCGGGCGCCGGCCTGATCGGGATGCGGGAGCGGGCGGTGTTGTTGAACGGCCGGTTCTCGGCGGGTGCGGAGCGGGGTCGCTGGCGGGTACGGGTGGAGTTGCCGACCGGGGCGACACCGTGAGGGAACGGGACGTGTCATGGCCGAGGTGATCCGGGTACTGCTCGCCGACGACCAGCCGGCGGTGCGGGCCGGGCTGGCGTTGATCCTGGCCGGCGCGCCGGGCGTCGAGGTGGTCGGCGAGGCCGACGACGGCCTCGAAGCGGTCCGGCTGTGCCGGCGACTGCGTCCGGACGTGGCGGTGCTGGACGTGCGGATGCCCCGGCTGGACGGCATCTCGGCCACCCGGGAGATCGTCGCCGACCGGCTCGCCGACGTGCTCGTGCTCACCACCTTCGACCTCGACGAGTACGTCTTCGGGGCGCTGCGGGCCGGCGCGGCGGGTTTCGTCCTCAAGCACACCGACGCGGAGGGGCTGGTCGCGGCGGTGCGGACGGTGGCCCGGGGCGAGGGGTTCATCGCCCCGGCGGTCACCCGGCGCCTGATCACCGAGTTCGCGGCGACCGCTCCGGCCGTCTCGGCCACGGCGCGGGGGGCGGTGGACACGCTGACGCCCCGGGAGCGCGACGTGCTCGCCTGCCTCGGGCTCGGGCTGTCCAACCAGCAGATCGCCGACCGGCTGGCGATGGCCGAGAGCACCACCAAGACCCACGTCAGCCGGATCCTCGCCAAGCTGGACCTGCGCAGCCGGGTGCAGGCCGCCATCCTGGCCCAGGAGACGGGGCTGCCCGCTCCCCCGCCGGCCTGATCCGGCCGGCCCGGGACGCCCGGCGTGCCAGGCCAGGCGGGCACGTGTCAGGCTGGGGCGGTGAGTGAGCCGGGCGGGACGCAACTGTCGGCCACGCTGCGTCGGATCGAGCGTGCCGCCGGGGCGCTCGCCACCGCCAGCGTGGCCCGGATGGACGAGACGCTGCCCTGGTTCCGCGACCTGCCGGCCGACCACCGCTCCTGGGTGATGCTGGTGGCCCAGGCCGGCGCCCGGTCGCTGGTGCAGTGGCTGCGCGACGGCGGCGGCACGGCGGACAGCACCCGGGAGGTCTCCGACGAGGTCTTCGCCACCGCGCCGCAGGCGCTCGCCCGGTCGATCAGCCTCCAGCAGACCGTCGCGCTGGTGAAGGTCATGATCGACGTCGTCGAGGAGCAGGTGTCGGACCTGGCGGCGAAGGGCGAGGAACAGCAGTTGCGCGAGGCCGTGCTGCGGTTCTCCCGCGAGATCGCCTTCGCCGCCGCCCGGGTGTACGCGCGGGCCGCCGAGTCGCGCGGCTCCTGGGACGCCCGGTTGCAGGCGTTGCTGATGGACGCGCTGCTGCGGGGCGACTCGCCGGACGTGCTGGCCAGCCGCGCCGCGGCGCTCGGCTGGGCGGACGCCCCGCCGGTGGCGGTGGCGGTCGGGCGGTCCCCCGGTGGGGAGGTTCCCGCCGTCCTGCACACCGTCCACCGGCAGGCCCGGCGCGTCGGCACGGAGGTGATCGGCGGGGTGCACGGCGACCGTCTGGTCATCGTGCTCGGGGGTGCCGCCGACCCGATCGCGGCCACGGGCAAGCTGCTCGACGCGTTCGGTGACGGGCCGGTGGTGGTCGGTCCGGCCGTGCCGAGTCTGGACGAGGCGACCGAGTCGGCGCGGGCCGCGCTGGCCGGTTTCCGGGCCGCGCCGGCCTGGCCCGCCGCGCCCCGGCCGGTGCCGGCGGACGACCTGCTCCCAGAACGGGCGCTGGCCGGTGACCCGGAGGCCCGTCGCCGGTTGCGGCACGACGTCTACGCCACGCTGGTACGGGCCGGCGGGGAGTTGCTGGAGACCCTCGACGCCTTCTTCGCGGCCGGCGGCACGCTGGAGAGCGCCGCGCGGACCCTGTTCGTGCATCCGAACACGGTGCGTTACCGGCTGCGCCGGATCTCCGACGTCACGGGCTTCTCGCCGCTCACGGCCCGTGACGCGTTCGCGCTCCAGGTGGCCCTCACCGTCGGCCGGCTCGACCCGGTGGTCCCGGTGGCCCCAACCGCGACAATGAGCGCAAGCGTCAGTAGAACGCCACACACAGGTGATGATCCTCGCCGATTTTTGTAGGATCCCTCCAAAGGTTCTAGTGTGGTTTGGTCGGGGTCGGCACAGCGCTACCCGCGCGTATCCGGGAGAGTCATAGACGTGCTCGCCGTACTCTCGCCTGGCCAGGGCTCCCAGAAGCCCGGCTTCCTGTCGCCCTGGCTCGACCTCACCGGCACCGAGGAGCGGCTGCGGTCGTGGTCGGCGCTGGCGGGGGTCGACCTGCTGCACCTCGGCACCGCGGCCGACGCCGACGAGATCAAGGACACCGCCCGCACGCAGCCGCTGCTGGTCGCCGCCGCGCTGCTCGCCGCCGAGCACCTGCCGATGGACGACGTCGCCCTGACCGCCGGCCACAGCGTGGGCGAGTTGGGCGCGGCGGCGCTCGCCGGGGTGCTCCCGGCGGAGGCGGCGATCACCCTGGCCGGCGTACGCGGCCGGGAGATGGCGGCGGCCTGCGCGCTGGAGCCGACCGGGATGGCCGCCGTGCTGGGCGGTGACCCGGACGAGGTGCTCACCACGATCGCCACCCACGGGCTGCACCCGGCCAACCGCAACGGCGCCGGCCAGTTCGTCGCCGCCGGCTCTGTCGACGGGCTGGCGAAGCTCGCCGCCGAGCCGCCGGCCAAGGCACGGGTCATCCGGTTGAAGGTGGCCGGCGCCTTCCACACGCCGTACATGGCGCCCGCCGAGGCGGCGCTGGCCACCGCGACCGCCGGGATCACCCCCGCCGACCCGGCCCGGGTCCTGCTGTCCAACCTCGACGGCGCCGCGGTCGGCGACGGGGGCGACATGGTGCAGCGTCTCGTCCGCCAGGTCACCGCGCCGGTGCGCTGGGACCTCTGCATGCGCACCCTGGCCGACCTCGGGGTGACCGGGGTGATCGAGCTGCCCCCGGCCGGCACCCTCGCGGGCCTGCTGAAGCGGGAGCTGAAGGAGACCGGCGTGCCGGAGATCGTCACCCTGAACACCCCGGACGACCTGCCCGCCGCGCGGGACCTGATCGCCCGCACGGGAGGTCAGCCGTGAGCGCGAGGAACGAGCCGGTTTTGCGAGTCCCGCAGTCGCGAACGAAAGGCAGCCCCGTGAGCGCGAGGAACGAGCCGGTTTTGCGAGTCCCGCAGTCGCGAACGAAAGGCAGCCCCGTGAGCGCGAGGAACGAGCCGGTTTTGCGAGTCC
>NZ_JBEYVB010000007.1:0-130258 GCF_040643815.1 Micromonospora sp. NPDC047074 | reverse complement strand
CCCGCAGTCGCGAACGAGAGGAAAGCACTGATGGCCGGCAGCCGGATCGTCGCGCTCGGGCACTACCAGCCCTCCCGGGTGGTCACCAACGACGACATCGCCCAACTGGTCGAGACCAACGACGAGTGGATCCGGGACCGGGTCGGCATCGTCACCCGGCGGATCGCCGACGGTGAGTCGGTCGCCGACATGGCCACCGCCGCCGCCGGCAAGGCGCTGGCCAACTCCGGCCTCACCGCCGCCGACATCGACCTGGTCGTGGTGGCGACCTGCAGCTCCGCCGACCGCAGCCCGAACGTGGCCTGCCGGGTCGCCGCCAAGCTGGGCATCACCGCGCCCGGTGCGTACGACCTGAACACGGCGTGCTCCGGCTTCGCCTACGCGCTGGGCACGGTCGACCACGCCATCCGGGCCGGCGCCTCGCGCAACGCCCTCGTCATCGGCGCCGAGAAGCTGTCCGACATCATCGACTGGACGGACCGCTCCACCTGCATCATCTTCGCCGACGGCGCCGGCGCCGCGGTGGTGTCGGCCGTCGCCGACGACGAGCCCGCCGGCATCGGCCCGGTGGTCTGGGGCTCGGTGCCGGAGCGGGGCGACGCGGTACGCATCGAGGGCTGGCGCCCCTACATCCAGCAGGAGGGGCAGTCGGTCTTCCGCTGGGCCACCACGGAGTTGGCGCCGCTGGCCCGGCAGGCGTGCGAGCGCGCCGGGGTGGACCCGTCGGAGCTGGCCGCCTTCGTGCCGCACCAGGCCAACGCCCGGATCATCGACGGCATCGCCAAGCGGCTCGGCATCCCGAACGCGATCATCGCCAAGGACATCGTCGAGTCCGGCAACACGTCGGCGGCGAGCGTGCCGCTGGCCCTGTCCAAGCTGGTCGAGCGGCGGGAGGTGCCCTCCGGCGCCCCGGTGCTGCTCTTCGGCTTCGGCGGCGGCCTGACCTACGCCGGTCAGGTCGTCCGCTGCCCCTGAACCCCCTCCGGCGTACTGCGCCGGGGAGTGACGGCCGGCGTCGTCGGCCGTCGAGTGATCCACCGATGAGAGGAAGCACACCGCAATGACCCGTGACGAGATCACCGCCGGCCTCGCCGAGATCCTCGAAGAGGTTGCCGGGGTGAGCCCGGACGACGTGGCCGAGGGGAAGTCCTTCACCGACGACCTGGACGTCGACTCGCTCTCCATGGTGGAGGTCGTGGTGGCGGCCGAGGAGAAGTTCGGCGTGAAGATCCCGGACAACGAGGTGCAGAACCTGAAGACCGTTGGCGACGCCGTCAGCTACATCGAGGCGCAGTCCTGATCATGGCTCACACCGACGTCGTCGTCACCGGGCTCGGCGCGACCACCCCGCTGGGCGGGGACGTCGCGTCGACCTGGGACGCCATGCTCGCCGGCCGCTCCGGGGTGAGTCCGCTCACCCAGGAGTGGGCCGAGCAACTGCCGGTCCGGATCGCCGCCCAGCTCGCGGTCGAGCCGGCCGGCCTGCTCGACCGGGTCAAGCTGCGCCGGCTCGACCGTTCCGAGGCGATCGCGATCATCGCGGCGCAGCAGGCCTGGGCCGACTCCGGCCTGGCCGACTCCGGGCTGGACCCGGAGCGGCTGGGGGTGAGCGTCGGCTCCGGCATCGGCGGCGCGCTGACGCTGCTCGCCCAGGACGACATCCTGGAGGCGTCCGGCCCGCGGCGGGTCTCCCCGCACACCATCCCGATGCTGATGCCCAACGGCCCGGCCGCCTGGGTGGGGTTGGAGCTGGGCGCGAAGGCGGGAGTGCACTCCGTGGCCAGCGCCTGCGCGACCGGCGCCGAGTCGATCGCGCTCGGCCTGGACATGATCCGCGCCGGCCGGGCCGACGTGGTGGTGGCCGGCGGCACCGAGGCGGTCATCCACCAGCTGCCGATCGCCGGCTTCAGTTCGATGCGGGCGATGTCGACCCGCAACGACGAGCCGGAGCTGGCCTCCCGTCCGTGGGACAAGAGCCGCGACGGCTTCGTGCTCGGTGAGGGCGCGGGCATCGTGGTGCTGGAGCGGGCGGACCACGCCGCCGCCCGGGGCGCCCGGGTATACGCCCGGCTGGCCGGTGCCGGCCTCACCTCCGACGGGTACGACATCGTCCAGCCGCATCCGGAGGGCGAGGGCGCGATCCGGGCGATCTCGAAGGCGATCGCGGACGCGGGCGTCGCCAAACTGGACATCGTGCACGTCAACGCGCATGCCACCTCGACTCCCGTCGGCGACCTCGCGGAGATCAGCGCGTTGCGGGCGGCGCTGGGCGACCACCCGGTGCTGACCTCGACCAAGTCGATGTCCGGTCACCTGCTGGGCGCGGCGGGGGCGCTGGAGTCGATCGCCACCATCCTGGCGATCCGCGACAGTGTCGTCCCGCCGACCATCAACCTCGACGACCCGGACGACGGGCTGACGCTGGACGTGGCCGCCAACGAGGTACGCCACATGGACATCCCCGCCGCACTGAACAACTCGTTCGGCTTTGGCGGGCACAACGTGGCGCTCGTCTTCACCCGGGTCTGAGATCCCCGCCTGAGCGGGGGTGGGCCGGAACGCGGCCGACGCCCGGGATCCGCCACGACGTGACGTACGGCCGAGAGGGCCCCGCGCTCGATGCGAGCGCGGGGCCCTCCGGCGTCGCTCAGCCCCGGTTGCGGGGGTGCTGGCGGGCGGTCCGCTCGTTGCCCCGGCGGTAGTTGCCGGTCCACCGGGCCATCGCGAGCTGCGGGTCGTCGTCCACCTCGGCGAGGAACTCCGCCGCCCGGCCGCCGCGCAGTGTGGCCGCCACCCGGCCGTGGTGGGTGATCACCACGGTGCCGTCCGACCGTTCGACGTACGCGAAACCCTCAGCTGTCCCCATGGGCGCGAGGGTGCCAGGCGGGGCGGACGAACGCGACCCGGTTTTCTGCTTGACTCTCCACCGGCTGGAGACAGGAAGCTCTTCGACGTGGACGACCCCACCGACCTGTTCACCATCGGGCAACTCGCCCGCCGGACCGGCCTCCCCGTCCGGACGATCCGTTTCTGGTCCGACCTCGACCTGCTTCCGCCCACCGCCCGCTCCACCGGCGGTTACCGGCTCTACGACGCGGCGGCCGTGGCCCGGCTGGACCTCGTCCGGAGCCTGCGGGACCTGGGGATCGGCCTGGACGACGTCCGCCGGATTCTGGAGCGGCGGACCAGCGTGCGGGAGGTGGCCCACGCGCACAGCCGTGCCCTCGACGCGGAGATCCGCACCCTACGGCTGCGCCGGGCGGTGCTGCGGTCGGTCGCCCGACGTGGCAGTACGACAGAGGAGTTGAGACTGATGAACGACCTGGCCCGCCTCTCCGCACAGGAGCGGCAGCGGATCATCGACGACTTCGTCGCCGAGGTCTTCGACGGCGTGGAGCCCGGCCCCGGCGGCGACGGGCTGGCCCGCGCCATGCGGACGCTCCCTGCCGACCTGTCCGACGAGCCCACCGACGAGGAGGTGGACGCCTGGGTCGAGCTGGCCGGGCTGGTCGCCGACCCGGCCTTCCGTCGGCGGGTCCGCGCGATGGCGGAGGCCGGCGCGGCGGGCACCGCGCCGGCACCCCCGGCACCGATGCATTCGCTGGAGTCGGCGCGCGCCGCGCTCGTCGCCGGCATCCCGCCGGACTCGGAGCGGGCGCGGGCGGTGCTCGACGAGATGGTGGACCCGGGGCTGTCCCGGGACGAGCGGCTCGCACTAGCCGACGGGATGGCCGCGTTCACGGACCGGCGGGTGGAACGGTACTGGCAGCTGATCGGCGTGCTCAACCGACGGCCCCCCTTTCCGCCCGCGGTGCCCGCCGTGGAGTGGCTGATCGCCGCGCTGCGCACGGCCTGGTGACCCGACCGAATTGACGGGGGCGGGCCGGACCGCTTTGATGAGCCGGCTCATCGTCACACGGGGAATGGACACCATGAAACGTCGTACCCACGTCGCCCTGCTCGCGGCTCTCGTCGTCGGACTGACCGGCGGCTGCGCCGACGGCAAGGAAGCGCCGTCGGCCGGTGGCTCGCCGTCGGCCCCGCCGAGTCCCACCGCCTCGCCGGTCACCCCCGGCCCGCCCTGGCACGACGAGGTGCCACCCGCCCCGGCCGGAACCACCGTGGGCAAGAAGGGAACGCCCTGCGAGCTGCCGGTCACCTTCTCGGTACCGCCCGACTGGAAGGTCAAGGCGGTCAAGACCTCGGCGAAGTTCGGCGAGCCCCGCGTGGGCAAGGCCCTCATGGTGTGCGAGCTCGACGCCCGGCCGACCGGCGCCATCGGGTTCCTCCGCGTGTGGCGGGTCGACGGGGTCGCGGGCGGCGCCGAGGCGCACCTGAAGCACTTCCTCGACGCCTACTCGCCGAAGGCGGCAGACGCGGAGTACCGGCGGCTGAAGGCCGGCACCCTGGACGCGGTGGAGGCGAGCTACCTGAAGGAGGCGGGCGGCACGGTCCACGACCGGGCCATCGCCGTCTCCTCCCTGTACGGTCCGATCGTGCTGAGCCTGGACACCCCGGACACGGAGGAACTGCTGCCGGCGTACCAGTTGGTGAAGCAGTCCGCCCGGATCAACCGCGACTGACGGGCCTCAGGCCCCGCAGGTGGTGGCGGGCAGCCCGGTCACCGGCACCGGTGACCGGCCGCCCGGGCGCGCCTTGCCCGCCAGCACCCCGGCGAGGGCGGTCATCGACGCCCGGCTGGACGAGTAGGTCGCCAGCAGGGTCGGCGACTTCGCCTTCGCCAGCACGTACGGCGTGTCCATGGCGACCGTGACGGCGGCGTCGGCGCGCAGGTCGCCGGTGCCGTCGCCGTAGCCGACCAGGTGCACCACCGTGCCGCCGGCGGGCACCACCTTCACCCCGGCGGCGGTGAGCGCCTCGGTCAGGGCCGCCCGGGTGTGGTCCCGCCCGCCGGAGGAGGTGACGGTCACCGGGCCCTTTACGCCCTTGCCGCAGGCGCCCCGCAGCATCGTCACCGCCGCCGCGGCCAGCTCCTCGACCGCCTTGCGGTGCGCCGGCGCGCCGAGCGTGGACAGCTCGGGCGTGGGACGGTCGGCCAGCTTTAACTTCATCGTCAGCACCCGGGTCGCCGCCTCGACGAGCCGGGTCCGGGGCAGCGACCCGTCGCGCAGCGCGGCGAGCAGCCCGTCGTACGCCTGGCCGACGTTCGGGGGCATCAGGATCAGGTCGTTGCCGGCCTTCAGGGCGCGCACCGCCGCCTCCCCCGGCGACCAGCGCTTCGCCGGGGGCATGTTCATCCCGTCGGTGATCACCACGCCCTGGAAGCCGAGCTGGCCACGGAGCACCCCGGTCAGCAGCTTGTGCGAGAAGGTCGCCGCGGTGCCCGGGTCCACCGACCGCGCGTCCAGGTGAGCGGACATCACGGCCATCGCGCCGGCGTCGATGCCGGCGGAGAAGGGCGGCCAGGCGCCGGTCTCCAGCGTCCTGCGGGGCTGGCCGAGCACCGGCAGGCCCTCGTGCGAGTCGGCCGCGCTGTGCCCGTGCCCCGGGAAGTGCTTGACGGTGGCCGCCACGCCCGCCGCCTGCAACCCGCGGACCGCGCCCGCGACCTGCCCCGCCGTCGCCTTCGGATCCGCCCCGTACGACCGGGAGCCGATCACGGTGCTGCGGGTGGCGAGCACGTCGGCGACGGGGGCGAAGTCGAGGTTGATGCCCATCGCGGCGAGCTCGGCGCCGGCCACCCGCCAGGCCGCCTCGGTCAGCCCGGGCTTTCCGGCCGCACCGGCGGCGAGGGCGCTGGGCAGCAGCGTCACCCCGTCGGTGATCCGGGTGACCACGCCGTACTCCTGGTCGGTGCCGATCAGGAACGGCGCCTGACCGGCCGGCAGTCGCCCGGCCGCCCCGCGCAGGCCGTCGGTCAACGCGCGGACCTGCTTCGGGTTGTCGACGTTCGTCGTCTCCTGGTTGCCCTTGGTGGGGTCGTCGGCGCTGAAGCCGACCAGGATCAGGCCGCCGAGCCGGTACTTCTCGACCATCTGGGCGGGGGTGTCCACCCCGGCCAGCGCCCGGTTGCCGGCGGCCGAGCCGGGCGTGACCCTGGTGGCCGCGTCGCCGTAGGCGTACGGCATCAGCACCTGGCCGACGAGATCCTCGTCGGCCAGCGTGCCGACGAGAGCGGCGGCGCGGGCGGCGGGGTCGCTCGCGTCCGGTGTCGGGGTGGCCGCGACGGCGGGGCTGGTCGGCGCGGGGTCGGGTCGGCGGTCCATCGGCCCGGAGCATCCGGAGACGAGCAGGGCGGTCAGAACGGCGAGCGCGACGCCGGCACGTCGCGGGGTAGTCGACACGCGGCCCATCCCACCAGTTCACCCCTTATCGGGGCAACTTGGCCTCCAGCCGGATCGTTCCGCCGTCCCGGGTCGGGGTCAGCCGACGCGGGTGAGCAGGGTCACCGGGGCGCCGTCGCCGGCGTACCGGTAGGGCTCCAGCTCGGCGTCCCACGCGGTGCCGAGCGCCTTGTCGAGGGCGTGCGCGAGGGCCTCCGGCGCCCGGACGCCCGCCATGATGCCGCGCAGCCGGTCCTCGCCGAGCTGGATGTCGCCGGCCGCCCCGACGGTCGCCCGGAACAGGCCACGGCCGGGCACGTACATGAACCGCTCGCCGTCGGCACCGGGGCTGGGCTCCTCCGTGACCTCGAAACGGATCATGGGCCACTGCCGGAGGGCAGCAGCCAGCTCGGCGCCCGTTCCTGGACGGCCGGTCCACCCGCATTCGGCCCGGCGGGCGCCGGGATCGACGGGCTGGGCCGTCCACTGCAGGTTGACCGGCGCGGCGAGGACGCGCGCGATCGCCCACTCGACGTGTGAGCACACGGCGAGCGGGGTCGAGTGGACGTATACGACGCCACGCGTTGGCACGGTGACCTCCCGGAGAGCGAGGTGCGTCTTCCCCTACGACCTCGACCACCCGAGTGGTTGCTGGAACACATGATGACTGGTGTGACGGATGGTGCGCCAGGGAATCGGAGAATTCGCGGGTCGGAATAGTCGGACGGGTGACCCCGTTGACCCCTCACGACGCGATGACCAGCCAGGGATCGTGGTCGTGTACAGTTCCATCGGCGGCCTGTGCCGCGCACATCTTCGCGGGCCTCCCCAGATCAGGGGTCGCCCGCACAGCCCCCGGACGTTCCGTCCTCCCGTCCGTCTTGCAAGGAGTACCTCCGTGGCGAGCAACACCTCTAAGACCGCGCGCGCGTCAGTCCGGGCCGGCCAGGCTGGCCAGGGTGGCGCCCTCAGCGTGCTGGGCGAGTTCAAGTACCTCATCCCGCTCAACGGCGGCAAGCACGCCTACGTGCGGAACCTGACCAACGGCAAGACCGCGCACCTGCGCACCGACTCCGAGGCCTTCGTCGAGGAGATCCGGGTGCTGGCCGCCGCCGGCCACGCCGCGAAGATCCGGGCCGAGCTGAACACCCTGAACAGCACCCACCCGGGTGACGGCTGGGACGCCACCGAGAAGCGCCTCGTCGAGGCCGGCGTCTTCGAGGGCTGAGCCCTCCCCCACGCGACACCGAACCGCCCGTCGGGACCATCCCGGCGGGCGGTTCCGCGTCCCGGCGCCCTTCTTACTCCTCGAGCAGGGTGACCTCGCCGGTGGTGAGGTCGTAGAGGGCGCCGACCACCGCCAGCCGGCCGGCCGCCACCGGGGCGGCGAACAGGTCGTCGGCCCGCAGGGCGGCCACCGTACGGAGCGCGTGCCGCCGGATCGCCATCGGCAGCACCCGGGGGTCGTCGACGCCCACCTCGGTCACCGCCGGGGCGATCTGGTCGACCAGGTGGGCCAGCGCGCCGCCCGGCGACCGTCCGCCGCGCAGCACGTCCACGGTGGAGGCGACCGCGCCGCACCGCTCGTGCCCGAGCACCATCACCAGCGTCACGCCCAGCTCGCCGACCACGTACTCGATGGAGCCGAGCACCGCCCGGTCGAGCACGTGCCCACCGGTACGGATCACGCAGATCGCGCCGAAGGTCTGGTCGAAGATCGCTTCCAGCGGCACCCGCGAGTCGATGCAGCCGAGGAGCACCGCGTACGGCTGCTGGTCGCCGGAGGCCGCGGCGGCGGCGGTGACGTCGTGGCCGTGCACCGGCTGGCCGCTGACGAAGCGGCGGTTGCCGGAGAGCAGCTCGGCCAGCGCGGTCCGGGGCGACCCCATGCCTCCCAGCTTGGCCGGCCCGCCGCGCGCCCGGAGCGGGTTACGAATCTTCTCACCGACACGGTTGCCGTGGTCTCATGGCGGGTAGCCGGTGTGTCACCGCCGGGTTTCCCCGGTGTCACGGGTTCCGTCCGGCCCTGGGGAGGTGGCGATGCCGGAGCACGTCGAGGTACGTCTCCCCGACGGCGTACGCCTGCACGTCGAGACCACCGGGCCGGCCGACGCCGAGGTCACCGTCGTGCTGCTGCACGGCTGGACGCTGGACGCGCGGGCCTGGCACCGCCAGCTCGCCGACCTGCGGGACCGGTTCGGCGACGCGGTGCGGGTGGTGGCCTACGACGCGCGCGGGCACGGCCGGTCGAGCTGCATGGCGCTGCCCACCGCCACCCTGGCCCAGCTCGGCGACGACCTCGCCGCGGTGCTCGACGAGGTGGCCCCGGCCGGCCGGGTGGTCCTCGTCGGCCACTCGATGGGCGGCATGACGATCATGGAGTACGCGCACCGGCACCCCGGGCACTTCGCCGCCCGGACGGCCGGGCTGGTCTTCGTCGCCACGACGGCCGAGGGCCACACGCACACCGTCTACGGCCTGTCGCCCCGGATCGCCCGGTTGATCCGGCTCGCCGAGACCACCGGGGCCGGGGTGCTGGCCCGGTGCGGGTCCTGGTGCCCGCCCCGGGCGCTGCTGCGCGCGCTGCGCCCGAGCATCCGCTGGATGCTCTTCGGCGACGGCTGCGACCCGCACGACATCCGGCTGGTCACCTCGGCGGTGGCCCGTGCCTCGCTGCGCTCGATCGGCGGGTTCCGCGCCTCCATCGGGTCGCAGCACCGGCTGGAGACCCTCACCGGGCTCACCCACCTGCCGGCGGCCGCGCTGGTCGGCGACCGGGACCGGCTCACCCCGCCGCCGTGCGCCGAGTCGATCGCCGCCGCGCTGCCCGCGACCGAGCTGACCGTCTGCCCGGGGGCCGGGCACATGCTCATGATGGAGCGCCCCGACGAGGTCAACGCGGCCGTGGCGGGCGTGCTCCGCCGGGCGCTCGCCGCCGCCGGGTCCGGCGTGCCCGGCGACGCCCGGCCCGGCTGAGGCGGCGTTCCGCAGGCATGTGACGCCCGTTCCTTTCCCGTACCGGTGGCGCTGCCCGTTGCGCGCGGGCCGTACCCTCTTGCGGTTGGCCTGGCGCGGTACGCGCGGTTCGCGCCCGCCCGCCGCCGACGTCAGGAGGAACGAGCGGTGACCGACCAGACCACCCTGGAGCGGGAGATGGCCGTCGAGCAGCGGCATCTCGACCGGGTGTACGCCCGGCTGGCCGAGCTGCGCCGCTCGGCGGTCCGCGCCGAGAAGGAGGGCTACCGGCTCGCCCGGGTGGGCAACTTCGGGGCGTTGGTCGAGCGGGACGCGATGGTGTTCCACGCCGCGCGGCAGCGGCACCGGCTGGACGCCGAGCACGAAGGGCTGGTCTTCGGCCGGCTGGACCTGCACGACCGGCAGGTGCTGCACGTCGGGCGGCTCGGCATCCGGGACGAGGACGCGGCCACGCTGGTGGTCGACTGGCGGGCCCCGGCCGCCGCCGCCTTCTACCAGGCCACCCCGGCGCAACCGCTGGGCGTGGTGCGCCGGCGCACGATCCAGTCCTCGGGCGAGCGGGTCACCCGGATCGAGGACGACCTGCTCGATCCCGTCGCCGCCCCCGGCGACATGGCGGTGGTCGGCGACGGCGCGCTGCTCGCCACGCTGTCAAAGGCCACCGGCCGGGGCATGCGGGACATCGTCGCCACCATCCAGCGCGAGCAGGACGAGGCGATCCGCTCCCCCGGCTCGGGCGTGACGCTGGTGTCCGGCGGCCCGGGCACCGGCAAGACTGCCGTGGCGCTGCACCGGGCCGCGTACCTGCTCTATTCCGATCGCAGCCGGTTCGCCGGCGGCGGCATCCTGGTGGTCGGCCCGTCGTCGGTCTTCGTCGAGTACATCGCCTCGGTGCTGCCCTCGCTCGGCGAGGACACCGCCACGCTGCACTCGCTGGGCACCCTCTTCCCCGGCATGGCCGCCACCCGCACCGATCCGCCGGCCGTGGCGGCGGTCAAGGGCTCGCTGCGGATGCGGCGGGTGCTGGAGCGGGCGGCCCGGGACGCGGTGCCGGGCGGCCCGACCGAGCTGCGCCTGCTCTACCGGGGGACGCTGCTGCGCCTGGAGCGCCGCGAGCTGGACGGCATCCGGGACCGGGCGATGCCCCGGGGCGCGCGGCGCAACGAGGTGCGCCGGGCCGGCTTCGACGGGGTGTTCGCGGCGCTCTGGGCGCAGGCCCGCCGGCTGGGCATCGGCGGGCTGCCGGAGCAGCGCGCGTTCGAGGACGAGATCGCCGAGCGGCCGGAGTTCCGGGAGTTCCTGAAGGCGTGGTGGCCCCGGCTGCACCCCCGGCACGTGCTGGGCTGGCTGGCCCGCCCGGACCGGCTGCACCGGTACGCCGCCGGGATTCTCTCCCGGGCCGAGATCCGGCTGCTGGCCGACGCGTACCGGAGCCTGGAGCACGCCGGGCTGACGATCGCCGACATCGCGCTGCTCGACGAGCTGGACGCGTTGCTCGGCAAGCCGATGCGGCCGGCCCGGGCGAAGCGGGACCCGTTCCGCCTGGCCGGCGGGGTCCGCGAGCTGAGCACCTTCGCTGACCGGCAGCGCGCCGCCCGGGAGGCGGCCCGGGAGCGTCCGGAGGACTACCGGGAGTACGCGCACGTGGTGGTCGACGAGTCCCAGGACGTCTCGCCGATGCAGTGGCGCATGATCGGCCGGCGCGGCCGGCTGGCCTCGTGGACCGTGGTGGGCGACCCGGCGCAGACGGCCTGGACGGGCGATCCGGAGGAGTTGGAGCGGGCCCGGGACCAGGCGTTGGGCCGGCGCAAGCGGCACCACTTCACCCTCACCACGAACTACCGCAACTCGGCGGAGATCTTCGCCGTGGCGGCGGCCGAGATCCGCCGGCTGCACCCGGATCTCCCGCTGCCCAGGGCGGTGCGCTCCACCGGCGTCGACCCGGTAGAGCTGGCGGTGCCGAGGGCCGAGCTCCGGCCCGCCGTCGTGACGGCGGCCACCGCGCTGCTCGCCGAGGTCGAGGGCACCGTCGGCGTGATCACGCCGGTGCCGCGCCGCGACGAGGTGGCCGGCTGGCTGGGCGCGCTCGCCGCGCCGCGCCTGCAGGTGGTGACCAGCCTGGAGGCCAAGGGCATGGAGTACGACGGCGTCGTCCTCGTCGCCCCGGGCGAGATCCGGTCCGATCCGGGTTCGGGGGTACGCACGCTCTACGTCGCGCTCTCCCGGGCGACCCAGCGGCTGACCACCGTCGATCCGACCGACTGACGCCCGACACTCACTTGCACACATAGCGATGTGAACATACATTGAACGCGGATCCGGACGCCTGACGGAAGGTGGTCGCGTGGGCGCAGGTCATGACCACCATCACGGCTCGGTGGCGAACGCCGCGCACCGCCACCAGGGCCGGCTCTGGGCGGCGTTCGGGCTGCTCGCCGGCCTGATGGTGGTGGAGGCGGTGGCCGCCTTCCGCACCGGCTCACTGGCCCTGCTGAGCGACGCCGGGCACATGTTCACCGACGTGCTCGGCATCGGCATGGCGCTCGCGGCGATCACCGCCACCCGGCGGGCGGGGGCGGACCCGCAGCGCACCTTCGGCCTCTACCGGCTGGAGGTGCTGGCGGCGCTGGCCAACGCCGTGCTGCTCTCCGGCGTCGCGGTCTACGTCGTGATCGAGGCGGTGCGGCGCTTCGGCGACCCGCCCGAGGTGCTGGCCGGCCCGATGCTGGTCGTCGCCGTGCTCGGCCTGCTCGCCAACATCGGCGCCTTCGCGCTGCTGCGTTCCGGGGCGAAGGAGAGCATCAACGTCCACGGCGCGTACCTGGAGGTGCTGGGCGACCTCCTGGGCTCACTCGGCGTGATCGGGGCGGCCCTGCTGATCACCGTCACCGACTGGTGGTGGGCCGACCCGGTGGTGGCGGTCGCGATCGGGCTGTTCATCCTGCCGCGCACCTGGCGGCTGGGGCGGGCCGCGCTGCGCATCCTGGTGCAGGCCGCACCGGAGCACCTCCAGGTCACCGCCGTGCACGACCGGCTGGCCGCCGTGCCCGGCGTCGCCGAGGTGCACGACCTGCACGTCTGGACGCTGACCTCCGGCATGGAGGTGGCCTCGGCGCACCTGACCATGGCGCCCGGCGCGGAGGTCGGCGCGGTGCTGGGCGCCGCCCGTGCGGCCCTGCACGAGGACTTCCAGATCGACCACGCCACGTTGCAGATCGAGCCGGGAGCCGCCACCGGGGCCTGCGGGGCGGTCGAGTGGTAATGAGCAGAACCTTAAATCTGCGGTAGTATTGTTGCCTTCTGCCGGGTTTGGCCGTATTCGATGGGCGCACGCTGAGTCACGTGCGCTACATCGACCACACGGGCACCGGTAGGCTCGGCTTCGGCCTCCGCCAGGCGGCACCCCACCGGTGCCGGCGGTGGCCGCCGCCTAATCGCCCCTCGGGGCGAACCGGGGAACCACGTTCGTGGGGTGCATCCGCGTCAGCGGTAGGGATCTTCCGTCCCGAACCCGTCAGCTAACCCGGTCGGCGGCTGACGGAAGGAACACGTATGCCAGTGATGGCCCCCGTACGACGACGTGCCGCCCGGATGGCGGCCCTGATCGCGGCAACGCTCGCCCTCGGCGCCGCGGTGGCCCCGGTCACCGCCGCCCCGGCGGCGGCCGCGGCCCGCACCGGCCTGCTGGCCGCGGCACCCGGGCAGGACGAGGAGGGCGGCACCCCCGCTCTGCGGGCCCAGTTGGAGGCCGCCAGCAAGGGCTACCTCGACGCCAAGCGCGCCCTGGAGACGTCGGCCAAGCGGCAGCAGCAGCTCGCCGTCCAGCTCAAGACGACCGAGACCGAGCTGGCCGACCGCACCGCGAAGGTCGGGGAGATCGCCGGGGTCGCCTACCGCACCGGCCGGCTCGGCGCCGCCTCCGCCCTGCTCAACGCCAACTCGCCGGACGGCTTCCTGGACCGGGCCGCCGCCCTCGACGCGGTCGCCGCCAACGAGGACCGCGCCCTGCGTGACCTCCAGCGGACCCGCGACGAGGCCACCCGCACCAAGCTCGCCCTGGACGGCGAGATCCGGGAGCAGCGCAAGCAGGTCACCGTGATGGCCAAGCGCAAGGAACAGGCCGAGCGGGCGCTGACGGTCGCCAACCGGCAGCAGGCCGCGGGCGGGGGCGGCTCGCCGGGCGGCACCTCGACCAAGACGGCGAAGGCGGCGCCGCGCAACCCCGACGGCTCCTGGCCGTCCGAGTCGTGCAGCGTCAACGACCCCACCCCCGCCAACGGCTGCATCACCCCGCGCACCCTGCACGCGCTCAACCAGGCCAAGGCGGCGGGCTTCACCCGCTACGTCTCCTGCTACCGCTCGGGCGGCTCCGGCGAGCACCCGAAGGGCCGGGCCTGCGACTTCGCGGCCCAGAAGGGCGGCTTCGGCGGGGACGCCACCGGGGGCGACCGGACGTACGGCAACAACCTGGCCGCGTACTTCGTGCGCAACGCCGACCGGCTCGCCGTGCTCTACGTGATCTGGTACCGGCAGATCTGGCTGCCCAGCAGCGGCTGGAAGTCGTACAGCGGGGCCAACGGCGACCCGTCCAGCGACCACACCAACCACGTGCACCTGTCGGTCTACTGACGCTTTCCGGCCCCGGTGACCCGCCCGGCGCGGGCCACCGGGGCCGCCCGCGGCCGGCGGCGTACGCACGGACGGCGGTGCTCCCGCGCGCCCCCGCAGCCGCCCGGGCGGTCAGCCGGCCGGCTGCTCGCCCGGATGCGGGCCGAGGGCGGCAGCGAGGCGGGCGGCCAGCCCGAGGTGGGCGGCGCGGGCCTGGCGGAACGCGTAGCCGAAGAGCGGTGCGGGCGCGGTCAGGGTGATCTGAACGTCGATCCGGACCGACCCGTCCGGTTCCGCCCGCAACCGGGTGTGGTTGCGCACGGTGGTGGCCGGCCACTGGCGGGCCACGATGACGACCTCGTCCGGGTCGTCGACGACGACGTCGGCCCGGTAGGTGACCGGCAGGCGCACCGGCCCGGCCGCCAGCCGATCGGTGATCTCGTAGCTGGCACGGGCGCCGGGGCGGGGCGGCACCCGGCGGACCCGCACGATCAACGGGTGCAGGTGCTCCTGCCGGGTGGGGTCGGCGAGCAACGCGGCGGCCTCCGGCAGGGAGCAGCACGCCTGGACGGTGTAGCTGAACGAGTCTCGCCTGAGCATGCCGGCCCCCCGCCCTCGGTGGTCGCCCGATCGTCGCCCGATCGTCGCCCATGCCCGACCCGCTGGCAACGGCGCGCCGATCACACCTGGTCAGCCGGCGTGTACGCAGCCGCCCCACTACGGTCAGCAGATGGATGGTCGCCGCACGTGTCGGCCGGTGGAGGATGTGCGCATGGACGGATTCGGCGGATGAGCGGGCACGTGATGGTCTTCGCGCCCACGCCCCGGCTGACGGTGACCGTCGACCAGCCCAGCGAGGCACCGGAGCTACACCTGCACCCCGGCGGGCAGGGCGTGTGGCAGGCCCGGATGGTGTTGTCGCTCGGGGTCGACGTGGTGCTCTGCACCGCGCTCGGCGGCGAGATCGGCCAGGTGTTGGAGCCGCTGCTGGTCAGCGAGGGGGTGGACCTGAAGGTCGTGCTGCGCGACTCCGGCAGCGGCGGATACGTGCACGACCGCCGCGAGGGCTCCCGGCGGGAGATCGTGGACGTGCCCGGCCAGCCGCTCAGCCGGCACGAGCTGGACGAGCTCTACAACCTGACCCTCGGCGAGGGGCTGCGCGCCGCGGTCAGCGTGCTCAGCGGGCCGAACGAGCCGTCGCTGGTCCCGGCCGACCTCTACCGGCGGTTCGCGGCCGACCTCGGCGCGAACGGCAGCCGGGTGGTGGTCGACCTCTCCGGCGAGCACCTCACCGCGGTCCTGAGCAGCGGCGTCTTCTTCCTCAAGGTCAGCCACGAGGAGCTGATCGCCGACGGCCGCGCCGACGGCGAGGACGAGGAGCAGCTCACCCGGGCGTTGTTCGACCTGCACGCCGAGGGCGCCGAGAACGTGGTGGTGAGCCGGGCCGAGAAGCCGGCCCTGGCCCTGGTCGACGGCGAGGTCTTCGAGGTGGCGATGCCCCGGTTGGAGGCCGCCGACCCGCGCGGGGCCGGCGACTCGATGACCGCCGGGGTGGCGGCCGTGGTGGCGCGCGGCGGTGACGTGCGTACCGCCATCCGCACCGGCGCGGCGGCCGGGGCGCTCAACGTGACGCGGCACGGCCTGGGCACCGGGCGGCTCGACTCGATCACCGGCCTGGTGGACCGGGTGCGACTCGTACCGGCCGGCGGCCGGCCGCAGGAGCGGACCACCCCCGACGAGCTCGCCGACCGGGCGGCCGGGCGATGACGCTCCGGGTCCTGATCACCAACGACGACGGGATCGCGGCGCCGGGGATCCAGGCGCTGGCGCGGGCGGCGGCGGACCGGGGCCTGGACCTGGTCGTCGCCGCACCGCTGGAGGAGGCGAGCGGCACCAGCGCCGCGATGACCGCGGTGGAGCGCGACGGGCACGTGGTGGTCCGCGAGCACCCACTGCCGGACCTGCCGGGGGTGCCGGCGTTCGGGGTGGGTGGCTCCCCCGGCTTCATCACGCTGATCGCGCTGCACGGCGCCTTCGGGCCACCGCCGGCGGTGGTGCTCTCCGGCATCAACCGGGGCGCCAACGCCGGGCGTGCGGTGCTGCACTCGGGCACGGTGGGTGCCGCCTTCACCGCCGCCGCCAACGGCTGCCGGGCGATGGCCGTCTCGCTCGACGTGCTCTCGGCCGGCGAGGCCACCGCCGCCAGCGGGGGCGCCGCGGTGGCCGCCGCCGCCCGGGTACGCGACGCGGAGCGGCACTGGCCGACCGCCGCCCGGGTCGCCCTGGACCTGCTGCCCCGGCTCACCGCCGGACCCGTGGAGAGCGTGCTGAACGTGAACGCGCCGGACGTACCGCACAACCGGCTGCGCGGGGTGCGGCGCGGCGCGCTGGCCAGCTTCGGCCAGGTGCAGATGACGGTGGCGGAGGCCGGGCACGGCTTCGTCCGCACGTCGCTGGAGGAGCCGGGGCAGTCGGTGCAGCCGGGCACCGACCTGGCCCTGCTGGCCGAGGGGTACGCCTCGGTCACGGCCGTCCGCGCGGTCACCGAGGTGACGGACGTCGACCTGTCCGGCCTCGGCGGCGACTGAGCGACGGACCCGGCTGAGCCTTCCTGCTCGACGCCGCGACGTCTGTGACCGGCACCGGCACGGCGCGGATGATCTCCGGCCGGTCGCCGGGGCGCGTCAGGCGCCGGGCAGGACCTCGGGGGTGGGCGCGCCGGCGTAGTAGGGCTCGGGGGCGCCGAAGAGGCCGAGCAGGCCGGTCACCCAGAGCTGCCGGTGCACGAACCGGCTCGGCTCGGTGACGACGAGCTTGACGCCGCTCACCTCGGCGGTCTGGAAGCCGGCGACCATCGCGCTGATGCCGACCGAGTCGATGAAGGTCACGAGCCGCATGTTCAGCTCGATCCGGCCGGGACGCCCCTTGGTCAGGACCTCGGCGATCGCCTCGCGCACCTCGTATGCGGTGTCGACGTCGATCTCGCCCCGTGGGGCGATCTCGATGACACCACCGGGCAGAACCGACTTCACGATCGACAGGCTCACGCGAGCACCTCCACTCGCCCGTCCGACGGGCGCCTCATCAGTACGCGGGCCGCGACCGAGAGTATTCCTCCGACGGCCTCGGTCGCCACCCCTCGGGATGAGCAATTCGCGGACGAGGACACACCAAGTCGCCCTTATCCGGACTATTTACCTTTGTCCACCCAACGATCAGCTGTCGCTGACGCGTCGCCGCACCAGGGTAGCCGGCCCATGCCCGCGCCGCCCAATAGCCGACCTCCGGGCGTGGCCTGTCCCGCTTCCGCCCCCGAGGTTGCCCGTTCTGCCTAGCATCGGCTCGGAGACGACGACTGCGACCGGGAGGACGATCGATGCTCAGGAGACTCGCCGCGCTGGCCGGGGTCGGCGCGCTGTTGGCCCTCGTACTGGCCTGCGGATTCGGTGGTGGGGGCGATGACGACGACGATGACGACGACGACTTCGCGCGTGGTGTGACCGCGGCGGTCGCCCTCCGCTGACGCCGCCCGGGTCGGCGGCGGCAGCCAGGTTTGCGAAGCCGCCCCATCGGGCACAGGCGGAAACGAGCGAACCGTCACACGCCGGTGAGACGCCGAAGTCCGAAGTGGCCGCCGGCTTCGGCACCCGAGGAGGTAACCACCATGTTCGGAAGCAACCTGCTGGACCGCCGCAGCAAGCCCGAGCGGATCGCGGACCACGCGTGGCAGCACCTGGCGTCGGCGGTCAGCTCCGCCGGCGACAGCGTCCGCGACACCGCCCGGTCGGCCCGCCGAGGCGGTTCCGGCCTCGCCGACGAGGCCGGCGACCTGGTGGGCTCCGCGGCGGACGAGGCCCGCCGCCGGGCCACCCAGGCCTTCGACGCGCTGGCCGGCCGCCGGCCCGCGCTGCCCTGGACCCTGCTGATCGGCGCCGCGCTGGTCGGTGCGGCGATCGGCTGGGCCGCCGGCACCGCCGCACGGGCCGCCGGCAGCCGG
Organism: Micromonospora sp. NPDC047074; assembly: GCF_040643815.1. Classification (NCBI taxonomy): domain Bacteria; kingdom Bacillati; phylum Actinomycetota; class Actinomycetes; order Micromonosporales; family Micromonosporaceae; genus Micromonospora; species Micromonospora sp. NPDC047074. The sequence continues at coordinate 112,393 of NZ_JBEYVB010000007.1, read as the reverse complement.
GGCGACCGGGCGGTGGACGACATCGAGTTCGTCGACGTCGACCGCCCCAACTCCCCCGTCGGCCTCGACGGCTAGCCCGGCACACGCACGCGACGCGGGCCCCGGCCGACCTCGTAGGGTCGCCGGGGCCCGCGTCACACGCTCCAGCAATCCGGGCCCCACCACCACCGCCGGGCGATCGACAACCCCGCCTCGCCACCTCGCCACCTCGCCACCCGACCTCCTCGGCGATCTTGCACTTTCGGCCCGGACAATCTTCGCGCAATGCGCATAAGGTGGACCGAAAGTGCAAGATCGCGCGCCTCGGGACGGGCGGGGGCGGCGGGGCGGGGGCGGGGCGGGTGGGGGTGGGGGGCCTTAGAGGGCGGCGACGGTCGTCGGGGCCCGTTCGGACCGGCTCAGCGCGCGCAGCACCGCCGGTTGCCCGTGCCGGCGTACGGCGAGCCGGGCCAGCAGCGTCAGCACCGGGTCGACCGCCTCGGGCGGCAACTCCGGCGTGGGTACGCCGACGCTGACCGCGAGATCGTCGGCGTGTACGACGAGTTCCATCAGCCGGGTGGTCAGGTAGTCGTCCAGGGTGAGCGACCACGGGCCCCGCTTCAGGAAGACCACCCGTTCGGGCTGCTCCGCCGCGAGCGCGTCGGTCAGTTCGCGCAGTGTGGCGACGCACCGCTCGACCAGGGCGACGGGGCCGTCGGCGGCGAAACCGTCCCCGGCGCGGCGGATGGCGACGTTGACCGTGGCGTCGACCGGCGCACCGAGCCAGGTGCCCCGCGCGTAGTGGTCGAGCAGGTCGACGGGATCGTCGGCGGGCAGGGGTGCGGCCAGCACGGCGGGGGCACCGAGGACCTGGCTGGCGAGATGGCCGGCCAGGCCCGCGACGCCGAAGGCGGGCAGGGCGCTCGGTTCGTCCCAGCGGGCTGCGACGGCGGGGTCGGCGAGCAGGTCCACGGCGGAACGGGCGGCGGTGAGGTAGGCCGTCCTGATCGGACTCACGGGAGGGTCCCTCCTTCGAGACAGGCGTACTTCCGAGGGTAGGGCCCGGTCCGCCGGGGTGCCGGACCCCTCAGGCGGGCCCCGGCGGACCGGAGTGCGATGCCGACCGGCGATCCCGCAGGACCGCGCACGTCACGCCCCGGGCGGTTGGGAAGGGCACCTTCCTATCGCAAAAGCGATAGGAAGGTGCCCTTCCTTACACCCGATCAGCGGGCGGTGCAGGTGACGGTGGCCGGCGGCCTGTTCGCCGTCGTCGTGTTCGCCAGGAAGCCGGCGGTGGCGCTGGCGCCCGCGCCGAGGGCGCCGTTCCAGCCGGCGTCGCGGACGGCGACGGTCGCCCCGGTCTGGGTGTGGCTGCCGCCCCAGAGCTGGGTGATTGTCTGACCGTCGGGGAACGTCCAGCCCACCGTCCAGCCGGCGATCGCGGAGCTGCCGGCGTTGCGGACCACCAGCTCGCCCTGGAAGCCGCCCTGCCAGGAGCCGACGATCCGGTAGGTTGCGGTGCAGCCACTGGTCGGGGGCGGCGTGGTCGGGGGCGGAGTCGTGGGCGGCGGAGTCGTCGGGGGCGGGGTCGTCGGCGGTGGGGTCGTCGGGGGCGGGGTGGTCGGCGGCGGGGTGGAGCCGGTCGGCGTCGGGCTGGGCGTACCGCCGAGCCGGTCCGCCACCAGGATGCCCCGGCCGTTGGTGCCCAGGTAGACGCGGCCGTAGACCCGGGGGTCGCCGGTCAGCGCCTCGCCCGCGTTGCCGTACTGGTGCTGGTCGTCGTTGATCCGTACCCAGGTCGCACCGGTGTCGTCCGAACGGTGCACGCCGTGCTGGCCGTCGACGGTGCCGAACAGGTACAGCGCCGGGTACGTCCGCCCTGGGGCGGCCTTGCCGAAGCCGACGTTGCCGGCGGTGCTCACGCCACCCTGCTTGGTGAAGGTGGCCCCGGAGTCGGTGGAGCGCCACAGCCCGCCCGTACCGGCCAGCCACAGCTCGCCCTCGATTCCGGGCAGCGCCTTGAACTTGACGTTGCCGGTGCTCGGCAGGCCGGCGGCGGCCGAGGCGGTGAAGCTGGCCCCGCCGTTGGTGCTGACGTAGAGCCTGCCGCCGCTGAAGCCGTAGAACTTGTTCGGGTTGACCCGGTCGGACTCGATGGTCGCGTTGGCCGGGATGCCCGTCGACGCGGTCCACGAGTTGCCGAACCCGACGGAGTGGACCACCTGCTGGCCGGCGTCCCCCGGCGCCCAGACGAAGCGGCTGCCGTCGGCCGCCGCGGCGACCGTGCCCCCGCTGTTGATGCCGGACGGCTCGCTGCCCTGGAACCAGTTGGCCCCGCCGTCGGTGGAGAAGGCGACGTGGCTGTCGTTCGGCCGGTCCGCGTCGGCGAAGTTGCCGGCCCGCACCAGCACGCTCGGATTCTTCTCGGCGTAGTCGAGGCTGGTGGTGCTGGTGAAGGTGGGCTGGGTGAAGAGCATCGGCGGTACGGCGTCCAGGTCGGTGTGCCGGAAGCCGCCGATGTCGCCGAGCGCGCTGACCAGCGGTGCCCCGGACGGCGGGCTGACCAGGTCGAGCACCGCGGTCTCCTCCAGGCCCTTGACCATGGGCTTGATGGTGAACTGGCTGCCCGCGTCCCACTTGGTGAGGTCGGTGCTGCCGTAGATGGTCGCGCCGGTGCCGTACATGAAGCGGTTGCTGTCGTGCGGGTCGATCTCGACCGACTCGTTCATCCAGCCCAGCTTCGGGGTCTCCTCCGGCGGGGACGGGTTGCTGCCGAAGGTCAGCCACGGCACCGAGCTGACGTCCATGGTGTAGCGCTTGGACCTGTTCGGGTAGCTGGTGAACTCCCAGATCCGGGTCCAGGTGGCGCCCCCGTCGGTGCTGCGCCAGAAGATCGCGTCGGGCCACCACGAGATCTGGGTCGCCACCATCAGCGTGTTCGGCTTCTGCCGGTCGATGGTCAGGCCGCTGTAGCCGAAGTAGGCGTCGGTGCTGGTGGACGGGATCGGGCTGATCCGGGTCCAGGCGCCGGTGGCGCGGTCGAACTTCCAGACGTCACCCTTGCCGCCGTCGTACGGGCCGCCGGTGTCGCTGGTGGCGATGTAGAGGAAGCCGCCCACCGGGTCGACGACACCCTTGTGGGCGAGGTAGCCGGTCGGCTGCCCGGCGATCCGCTCCCAGGTCGCGCCGCCGTTCGTGCTGCGGTAGACCGGGTTCTCCTTGTCCGCCACGCCCACGTAGACGGTCTGCGTGGCGGTGCCGGCCGTACCCGTGCTCTTGTCGAAGCTGACCCAGGTCAGGCCCTGGTTCTGGCCGTTGTAACCGTTCGGGTCGCTCGGGTCGGCCCGGTAGTTGCCGACGTTGGGGAAGTTGGCCACCTTGGCCCAGGTCGCCCCGAAGTCGGTGCTGCGCCACAGGCCGTTGCCGCCCTCGGCGCCGTAGTAGAGGATGCTGTTCCGGTTGGGGTCGACGGCCAGCCGCTCGCCCATGCCCCGGCCGGGCATGTTCCCGCCGTTCTTGAACGGCAGCTCGGTGACCTGCCAGGTGGCGCCCTTGTCGGCCGAGCGCAGGATCGCGCCGTTGTTCGGGTCCCAGTCGTTGGTGTACATGCCGACCGCCGCGTACACCCGGTTGGTCTGCACCGGGTCGGTGGCGACGCTGACCACGCCGTTCCAGCCCCACCTGTCGGCGCCGACCCAGTCCAGCAGCGGCGTCCAGGACTGCGTGGCCTGCGTCCACCGGTACATGCCGCCGATGTCGGTGCGGGCGTAGATCAGGTTCTTCTCGGTGGGGTTGAAGACGATGCCGGGGACGAAGCCGCCGCCGTCGATCCGGACGTTCTTCCAGGTGTACGGCTCGGCAGCGGCGTTGGGCGCGCCGGCCGCGGTGAACGGTGCCACCACGACGGCCGCGGCGACGACCAGCGCGGACACGACCGCGCCGACGTAACTTCTCCGCATCTGCGGTTCCTTCCGGGTGGAGACGCCGGGAGCGGCACGGTGACGGCCACGCCCGGCAACGGGGGACGTGCGGAATCGCACCGGAGCTGCCCTGGCTCCAGGATCGGCGCGACGGCTCCCGCACCCGAGGAACGCGCTTACCCTAACCGATCCACAGCCCTCTCTGGAAGCGCTCCCAAGAGCCACCCGGGACGGGTGAGGAGCCCTCACCCCCAGCCGCGCCAGGATCGGTCCCGGCGGGCCCGTGCGCACCGACCGCTATCCCGTGAGGAGTGACAGATGGCCATCGCGACGATCAGCCGTACCGACCAGGACATCCAGACCGCCGTCCTCGACGAGCTGACCTGGGAGCCCCGGGTGCGGCCGCACGAGATCGGCGTGACCGTCGCCGAGGGCGTGGTCACACTGACCGGGCGGGTCGACAGCTACGCCAAGAAGTGGGCGGCCGAACGGGCGGCGCACCGGGTGGCGCGCGTCCGGGCGGTCGCCAACGACCTGGCGGTGCGGCTCGGTACCGGCGCCGAACGCGCCGACCCGGACATCGCCGCCGCGGCCGGGCACGCCCTGGAGTGGGACGCGTTCGTCCCGCTGGAACAGCTCGACGTGACCGTCTCGAACGGCTGGGTGACCCTGCACGGCGAGGTGGACTGGGAGTACCAGCGCCGCGCCGCCGAACGCGCCGTCTCCCGGCTGACGGGCGTACGCGGGGTCAGCAACGGCATCACCGTCCGCCCCGCCACCCGGCCGGACGGGCACGCCCTGGCCGCGCGGATCGTCGACGCGCTGGCCCGCAACCGGGCCACCGAGGCGGAGCGGATCACCGTCCGGGTGCACGGCGACACGGTGCTGCTCGGCGGGCTGGTCCACTCGATGCCGGAGCGGGCCGAGGTGGAACGGACCGTCTGGTGCGCGCCGGGCATCCGCGAGGTGCAGAACCACATCGCGGTGGCCCCGGTGCTCGGCTGAGCCGGCGGTGGGCGCGGAACCACCCGGGCCGGGTGAACCGCCCTCACCCCGCCGTCGGAGAGCCTGGCAGACATGAGTGATCCGAAGGGGTCGACCCGGCCCGGGTGCGTCGCGCCCGGGCTCCTCGCCGCCGGCCGTCCCGGCACGGCACCCCGGCACGGATCGGCGGTGACGGCCGGATGACCACGCCATTGCAGGTCACCGCCCGCCTGCGGACCCCGGTGACCGACGACGACCACGCCCGCGGGCCGGCGGACGCGCCGGTGACGATCGTCGAGTACGGCGACTTCCAGTGCCGCTTCTGCGGGGCCGCGTACGCGAACCTGCGGGAACTGCTGCGGCAGCGGGCCGACACGGTACGCCTGGTCTACCGGCACTTCCCGATCACCAACATGCACCCGTACGCCGAACAGGCCGCCGAGGCGGCCGAGGCGGCCGGCCGGCGCGGGCAGTTCTGGGCGATGCACGACTGGCTCTACGAGCACCAGGACCAGCTCGACCCGGTGCACCTGTCGCTGGGTGTCGAGCAGCTCGGCCTGCCCGCCGACGAGGTCTCCGCCGAGGTGGAACGGCAGGCGCACGGCGACCGGGTGCGCCGGGACTTCGTGGGCGGCATCCGCAGCGGCGTGGCCGCCAGCCCGACCCTGTTCGTCAACGGCACCCGCCACGACGGCGAGTACGACCTGGCGGACCTCCTCGCCGTGGTCGACGCCGCCACGCCGTGATCCGTCGTTCGTCGGCGTGGCCGCGAGCGGCGGCCACGGGACGGATCAGATCAGGCGGAGGTCACGGGCCCGGCGGACCGCCTCGCGGCGGCGGGTGGCGTCGAGCTTGCGGTAGATGTTGCGCACGTGCGTCTTGACCGTGTTGACCGACAGGGACAGCTCGGCGGCAATCTCCACGTTGGACAGGATGCTCTGCAGGTAGCGCAGGATGGTCAGCTCACGCTCGGTCAGCGGCTCGTCCAGCGCCGGCGCGCCCCGTGCCGCCGGTGCCCGCTCGGGCGGCTCGTCGGCGCCCCGGACCAGGTCGCTGACGGTCGGCCAGTGCGCGGTGCCGGCGTCCAGGTGGGCGGCGAGCAGGTCCCGCACCCCCGGCTCGGCGCGGGTGAAGGCCCGCCGGAACCCCTCCGGCCCGGCCAGGTCCAGGGCCCGTTCCAGCGTCCGCCCGGCCCGCCGGTCGTCGCCCGACTCCCGGGCCAGCGCCGCGTCCAGCACGGCGGCGTCGAGCCGTACGGGCAGCGCCCAGCCGGCCGCCTCCGGCGCCTCCCAGTCCGGCAACGCGTACCCGGCCGCGCGCGGGTCGCCGGCCCGCAGTTCCACCCGGGCCAGCGCGACCGCCAGCGGCGGGGCGGCCCGGTCGGCGAGCAGGTCCCGGGCGGTGCCCAGGTCGCCCCGGGCCCCGCGCACGTCCGCCTCGGCGGCCAGCAGCCAGTGCGTCAACTCGTCGGCCCGGGTCCGGCCGGCCAGCCGCTCCCGCGCCTCGGCAAGCATCCGGTGCGCCCCGGGCAGGTCACCGGCGTCCCGCAGCAGGTACGCCCGGCACAGCCCCGCCACCGCCGCCACCACGGGCTCGCCGGTCGCCGGGGCGGCCAGTGCCAGGTTCGCCTCCGCCTCCTCGGGCTGGTCCCGGTGCAGCGCGACCAGGGCCAGCGCCAGGTAGGCGTGGGCGCAGTCCTCCCGGCAGGACCAGCCCTGGCAGGGCGGCAGGGCGAGGGCGTCCCGGGCCAGCGTCTCGGCGGCCCGCAGCTCGCCCCGCACCGCGTGCAGCAGGGCCGCCCGGCTGGCGCAGACCAGCTCCGTACGCGGCCGCCCGGCCTCCCGGGCCGCCGACAGCGCCCCGGCGAAGGCGAGCCCGGCCGCGGGCAGGTCCCCGTCGGCCAGCTCGGCCAGGCCCAGGGCGGTGCCGGCCACGGCCCGCACGTCGGCGTCCTCGGCCACGACGCCCCGCGGGTCGGCAGGCACCGGCACGGCGGGACCGGTGGCGAGCGACACCGGGGCGGCGGGACCGGCGTCGCGTGGCACCGGGGCGGCGGGACCGGCGTCGCGTGGCACCGGGGCGGCGGGACCGGCGGCGAGCAGCCGGGCCGCGGCGGCGCGTACCGCCTCGGGGTCGCCCGCCAGCCGGGCCAGGGTGAGTTCCAGCGCGGTGACCAGCCGGCGGAACCGGTCCCGGCGGGGCGTGGGCAACGCCCGGGCGGCCTCGACGGCGCCCCGCAGGTGCCCGGCGGCGGCGGTCGTGTCGCCCACCCGGGCCCGTTCGGCGGCGCAGGCCAGCCCCAGCTCCGGGTCGCGCGTCACGGCCTCCGGCGGCGGGGGCGCAGGCGCCCGGCCCGCGGGCGCCTCCCGGTCGTACGGGACCAGCTCCGGCCAGCGGGCCACGAAGAGCGCGGTGGCCCGGTCGTAGTCGCCGGCGGTCAGGGCGTGCCGCAGCCCTTCGGCGGGCCGCCCGTTGTCGGCGTACCAGCCGGCCGCGCGCAGGTGCAGGTCGCGCAGCTCGTCGGCGGGCAGTCGGGCCAGCTCGGCGTGCAACAGGTCGGCCAGCAGCGGGTGGCAGCGGTACCACGGTGGTTGGCTGTCGTCGCGGCGCAGCAGCCCACCGTCGCCGGCCAGGCCGGCCAGCGTCTGCTCGGCGTCGGCCCGGCCGCTGAGCGCGTCGGCGAGGCCGGCGCAGACCGCGTCGGCCACGGCGGCGCGGCGCAGCACGTCCCGCGCGTCCGGCTCCAGCCCGGCGAGCACCTCCTCGCGCAGGTAGCCGGCCATGTCCGGCTGCTCGCCGCCGAACTGGTCGGCCCACCGGGCGGGGTCGGGCTGCCCGCGCAGCGCCAGCGCGGCGAACCGGAGGGCCGCCGGCCAGCCGCCGGTGCGCTCCCGCAGCCGGTGCACCCCCGCCGCCGGCAGTGCCACCCCGTGCGCGGTCAGCAGGTCGGCCACCTCGTCGTCGGTGAAGCCCAGGTCGTCGGGTCCGACCTCGGTCAGCTCACCGGCCAGCCGCAGCCGGTGCACCGCCAGCGGCGAACCGGCGCGGGCGCCGACCACCAGCCGCAGCCGCTGCTCGGCGTGGCGGAGCAGGAAGTCCAGCCCGGTCAGCGCCGCCGGGTCGGTGATCCGGTGCAGGTCGTCCAGGGCCAGCAGCACCGGCCGCTCCCGGGCGGCGAGTGCGGCGGCCAGCACCTCCAACTGGTCGGGGCGGGGCGACCGGTCGGGCACGGGCGGCCCCGGCGCGTCGTCGGCGGGATCCACGACCGCACGCAACGCCGCCGCGAGGTAGCACCAGAGCCGGTCCCCGTCGTCGCCGGCCTCGACCGAGACCCAGGCCGCCCCCGGGCCGCCCGGATCCGCCGGGGGGCCGGCCGCCGCGCCGAAGTCGCCAGCGGCGGCACCGGCCGGCGCGGCGTCCCGGGGCCCCTCGGCCGCGGCGGTCACCGGCCCCGCCCCCACCCGGCCCGGGTGTGCGCCGGCCTCGCCGGCGGCCCGGAACCAGGAGGCGAGCAGGGTCGTCTTGCCCCAGCCCGCGGGAGCCCGGAGCAGGGTGACCGGCCCGGCCGTACCCGCGTCCAGCAGCCGCAGCAGCCGGGGCCGCAGCAGCAGCGGCTCCGGCGGCGCCGCCGGGCTCAGCCGGGACGCCAGCAGCGGCGCGCCGACCGACCCCCGGGTGACCACGACGGCTCCCGTGTCCCGTACCTGCTCCGGCATCCGGCCCCACCCCCACGGACGCGTCCACTCCCCCAGGCCCTGCGGCCGGCGGTTACCCGGCCCGGGCCCGTTCACCCCTTCGGGGGGACCCGGCTTCACCCCGGCCGGGGCGACCCTGGTCGGACACGGGTGCCCGGCCGCGCGCACCGGCGCGCGTCCGGCCCGGGCGGGACGGGAGGGCGGGGCGAGGTGGACACGCGGGGACGTCGGGGACGGGTGGGACGAATCGTCGGCACGGGCGGGGCGGCGCTCGCTCTCGCGGTCGGGGCGGCGGCACACGCCGTACGGCGGCGCGGGTCGACCCCGCCCCGCCCGGCCACCGCCGGTGCGCGGCCCGCGCGCTGGCAGGTGGTCACCATCGACCGCGCGCCCGGCGAGGTGCTGCCCGGCGGTCGCTGGCCGGAGCCCCTGCGTCGCCTCGGCGGCCTGGTGCAGGTCGAGCTGCGGCCGGCGCCCGGCTGCCGGGGCACGGAGCTGGCGGCCCGCCGCCGGCCGGGTGGGGCGCCCCCCACCGGGCTCGCCGCCCACCTCGTCGGCAACGATCCCGACCTGCTGGTCCGCCGGGCGCTGTGGGAGGTCAGGCAGCTCGCCGAGACCGGCGAGGTGCTCCGGGCGGACCGGTCCCCGGTCGACCGGCCGGCGGGACCACCGCGATGAGGGCCCTGTGCTGGGTGGGCGACGGCACGTTGGCGGTACGGCAGGTGCCCGACCCGGAGCTGCGCAACGGCCACGACGTCATCGTCAAGGTCCGGCAGAGCGCCACCTGCGGCGGCGACCTGCCGATGCTCGCCGGGCGGGCGCCCTTCCTCGCCGCCGGGGACGTGCTCGGGCACGAGTTCCTCGGCGAGGTAATCGAGGTCGGCCCGGAGGTGCGCCGGCACCGGGTCGGCGACCGGGTGGTGGTCTGCGCCTCGGTGGCCTGCGGCAGTTGCTGGTACTGCCGGCGCGACCTGCCCTCCTGCTGCGACAACGGCAGCGCCGATCCGGCGGGCGCCGAGGCGGCCTGGGGCCACCCCACCGGCGGGGCGTTCGGCCAGCCCCGGGCCGCTGGTGGCTTCGCTGGCAGCCACGCGGAGTACGTCCGGGTGCCGTACGCGGACGTGGGGGCCTTCACCGTGCCGGAGCCGGTCAGCGACGACCGGGCGCTGTTCGCCTCGGACGCCGCGCCGGCCGGCTGGATGGGCGCTGACCTCGGCGAGGTGCGCCCCGGCGACGTGGTGGCGGTCTGGGGCGCGGGCGCGGTCGGGCAGCTCACCGCGCGGGCCGCCCGGCTGCTCGGCGCGGAGAGGGTGATCGTCATCGACGCCGAGGACGACCGGCTGCGGATGGCCGAGCGGCACGCCGGGGCGGAGACGATCGACTACCGGCTCGCCGACGTCCCCTCCGAGCTGCGGGAGCGCACCGGCGGGCGGGGCCCCGACGTGTGCGTCGAGGCGGTCGGGGCGGCCTGGAACGGGCACGGCCCCCGGTCGCTGGCCGACCGGTTCACCGGCCGCGCCGAGCGGCCCGTGGCCGTCCGCGAGGCGGTGCACGCCTGCCGCAAGGGCGGCTCGGTCTTCGTGCTCGGCGAGTTCACCGGCTTCGTCGACGCCTTCCCGCTCGGGGCGGTGGCCCACAAGGGGCTGACCGTGCGGGGCGCGCGGCAGCACGGGCAGCGCTACATCCCGATGCTGCTGGAGCGGATGGCCCGCGACGAGCTGCGTACCGAGCACCTGGCCACCCACCGGCTGCCGCTGGAGCGGGGCGCCGAGGGTTACGCGCTGTTCCGGGACCGGGCCGACGGCTGCGTCCGCGCCGTACTCAGCCCCGACAGCCCACCGGCCGGCGGCTGAGGCGGAACGCTGCGACCCGCCGCGCCGGGTGGCAGACTCGGCGGATGCGTGAGCAGCGGACGTACGACGTCGTCCTGTTCGGGGCCACCGGCTTCACCGGCGGCCTGACCGCCGAGTACCTGGCCCGCACCGCCCCGCCCGGGCTGCGCTGGGCGCTGGCCGGGCGCAACCCGGGCAAGCTGGCCGGCGTACGGGACCGGCTGGCCGGGATCGACCCGGAGCTGGCCGGGCTGCCCCTGCTCACCGCCGACGTCACCGACCCGGAGTCGCTGCGGGCGGTGGCCGAGAGCGCCCGGGTGGTGGCCACCACCGTCGGCCCGTACGTGCACCACGGGGAGCCGCTCGTCGCCGCCTGCGCCCGCGCCGGCACCGACTACCTGGACATCACCGGCGAGCCCGAGTTCGTCGACCTGATGTACGTGCGCCACCACGCCGAGGCGGAGCGCACCGGAGCCCGGCTGGTGCACGCCTGCGGGTTCGACTCGATCCCGCACGACCTGGGCGTCTGGTTCACGCTGAAGCAGCTACCCGACGGCGTACCGATCACCGTCGACGGCTTCGTCCGGGCCGGCGGGCGGGTCTCCGCCGGCACGTACCACTCGGCCCTCACCGCCTTCTCCCGCACGGCCCAGGCCGCCCGCGCGGCGCGGGAGCGGCGGCAGGTCGAGCCGCGCCCCACCGGGCGGCGGGTGCGCGCGGTGGCCGGGCGGGTCGCCCGGTCGAAGGAGCTGGGCATGTGGATGGTGCCGCTGCCGACCATCGACCCGCAGGTGGTCCGCCGCTCGGCCGCCGCCCGCGCCGAGTACGGGCCGGACTTCCGTTACCGGCACTTCGCCGCCGTGAAACGGCTGCCCACGGTGCTGGCGGGCGCGGCCGGCCTGGGTGGCCTGGCCGCCCTGGTGAAGCTGCCACCGGCCCGGCGCTGGCTGCTCGGCCGGCTCGCCTCCGGGCAGGGGCCGACGCCGCAGCAGCGGGCGAAGTCCTGGTTCCGGGTGCGCTTCGTCGGCGCGGGCGGGGGCCGGCGGGTGCTGACCGAGGTGGCCGGCGGCGACCCCGGCTACGACGAGACGGCGAAGATGCTCGCCGAGTCGGCGCTCTGCCTGGCCACCGACGAACTGCCGGCCACCTCGGGCCAGGTCACCCCGGTGACCGCGATGGGCGACGCGCTGCTGGACCGGTTGGAGCGGGCCGGGCTGACCTTCCGGGTGCTGGACCCGCCCCGCTGACCGGTCCCCGCCCCGGGCCGCCGGCCCGGGGCGGGTTGACCCTCGACCAGGTTGAGACGGCAGGATCACCTCCGTGGACGGCGACCTGCGCAGCATCGGTGAGCTGGCCCGCGCCAGCGGGCTGACCGTCAGCGCCCTGCGGTTCTACGATTCCGCCGGGGTGCTGGCCCCGGCCCTGGTCGACCCGACGACCGGCTACCGCTGGTACACCTGCGACCAGGTGGTGCCCGCCCGGCTGGTGGCCGGGCTGCGCCGGGTCGGCATGCCGGTGGCCGAGATCGCCGCCGCGGTGCGGGCCGAACCGGCACAGGTGCACCGCCTGCTCGACGCCCACCTGCGGCGGCTGGAGGATGGCCTCGCCGACGCCCGCCGCGAGTTCGCCCGGATCCGTGCCCTGCTCGATGCCGAGGAGACCGTCGTGACCACCCGGGTCGTGCTGTCCCGCACCGACCTCGCGGCGGCCGTGGACGCCGTCCGCTTCGCGGTCGGCACCGACCCCGACCTGCCCGCGATGGCCGGCGTCCTGTTCGAGTCCGACGCGACCGGCGTGTGGCTGGTGGCGACCGACCGGTTCCGGCTGGCGGTGGCGCGGGCTGCCGCCCGGGTCGAGGGGCCGGCGGTGCGGGCACTCGCCCCGGTCGCCTTCGTCGACGAGCTGCGCGCCCTGCTCGACGTCGGCGCGAATCTCACCGCCGAGGCGCGGCTCACGGTGACCGCCGGCACGATCTCGCTCGCCGTCGCCGGCCGCGCGGTGGACTGCGCCGCCATGCCGTACGACTTCCCGGACCGCCACCGACTGGTGCGCCTGGGACCCGCCGGGCCGGCGCACCGGCTGACGGTCGACGCCGACGCGCTGCGGGCGGCCCTGACCAGCGCCGACGCCCCCGTCGTCACCCGGCGCGACGGCGGCGCCCCGTACGCGGTGACCGTGCTCGGGCCGGACGGCCGGGGCGGCGTACGGCTGCTCGGGGCGGACGAGCTGACCGGGGATGAGGACGCGTTCCGGGTCGGCGTCAACGGCGGGTACCTGCTCCAGGCCCTCGACGCCGCCGGCCCGGGCCAGTTGCTGCTGGAGCTGGACGGCCCGATCACGCCACTGGCCGTACGCCGGCCGGACGACGCCGACGCGTTCTCCCTCCTGATGCCGATCCGACTCTGACCCCCAGACCCCGCCGAGGTGCTGAGGTGTAAGGAAGGGCTCCTTCCTCACACCTGGCGCGGCGGGCGGGGTCGGACCGGGCCGGGGTGCGACCGGGGCGCGACGGTAGCATCGGTGGGTCCACCAGACGTCCGGACGGAGGCGTACGGAGCAGCATGCTCGACATGGAGTTGATCCGGAAGGATCGCGAGGCGGTGGCGACCGCGCTGGCCAAGCGACTGGATCCCGCCGAGGTCACCCGCGCCCTGGACGAGATCCAGCGGCTCGACCAGGAACGCCGCGCCCTGATCAGTGGCATCGACGGCGAGCGGCAGCGCCGCAAGGCCGAGGCCCGGGCGTACGCGGCGGCGAAGCGCGCCGGCACCGAGCCGGAGGTTTCCGCGCCGGAGGCGGGCCGCAAGCAGCTCGCCGAGCTGGAATCCGAGCTGGACGAGGTGCAGTCCCGGCTGCGCGGCGTGATGAGCGAGCTGCCCAACCTCCCCGCCGACGACGTGGTGCCCGGCGGCAAGGAGGCCAACCGGGTCGTCCACACCTTCGGCGAGCCGCCGGCCATCGAGAAGGTCCGCGACCACGTCGAGCTGAGCCGGATGCTGGGCCTGGTCGACCACGAGCGCGGGGTCAAGCTCGGCGGCTCCGGCTTCTGGATGTACACCGGCCTGGGCGCCCGGCTGGAGTGGGCGCTGCTCAACTTCTTCGTCGACGAGCACGTGCAGGCCGGCTACGAGTTCCTGCTCCCGCCGCACCTGCTGCTGGACACCGCCGGCTTCGCCGCCGGGCAGTTCCCCAAGTTCTACGACGACGTCTACCACCTGGACCGGGAGTCCGCGCCGCGCGGCCAGTTCCTGCTGCCCACCTCGGAGACGGCGATCCTCGGGGCGTACCAGGACGAGATCCTGGAGACGGCGAAGCTGCCGCTGAAGGCCTTCGCCTACACGCCGTGCTACCGGCGCGAGGCGGCCGGGTCGCACTCGGACGAGCGGGGCACCGTCCGGGGCCACCAGTTCAACAAGGTGGAGATCTTCCAGTTCTGCCTGCCGGAGCAGGCCGACGCCGCCCTGGAGGAGATGCTCCTGCACGCCGAGAGCCTGGTCGAGAAGCTGGGCCTGCACTACCAGCGCAGCCTGCTCTCGGCCGGCGACGCCAGCGCCTCCATGAAGAAGACCCTCGACATCGAGGTGTGGATGCCGAGCACCGGCAAGTACAAGGAGGTCTCGTCGGTCTCCTGGGCCGGCGACTACCAGGCCCGGCGGGCGGCCATCCGCTACCGGGAGCCGGGCGGCAAGCAGACCCGCTTCGTGCACACCCTCAACGGGTCGGCGCTGGCCACCAGCCGGCTCTTCCCGGCCATCCTGGAGCAGTTCCAGCAGCCCGACGGCTCGGTGCTGCTCCCCGAGGTCCTCCACGACCGCCTGGGCACCGACCGCCTGACCCCCACCCGCTGACCCACCCCATCCGTGCCCCGAGGGCGCCCGCACTCCGCGGGCGCCCTCCCCCGTCCCTCCCCCGTCCCTCCCCCGCCCCCTCACGCCGCCCCTCACCCCGTCGATCTTGCAGTTTTGGCCCTCCGAATGGGCGGAATGAGTCTTGTGTCGGGGCAGCAAGTGCAAGATCCGCGAGGAGTGGGACCCCCGGCCCGCGTTGCTAATTCGTATTAGCATCTTGACGCCGCCGAGCCGGCGCGCGCAAACTCATCGATCAATAAGCCCCCTCGCGACGAGCATCCACTCCCTCCGGCACGCGGGCGAGGTCGAGTGACACCTGCCCTCGTACGGCCTTCCCGCTCCCCTACCCCGTCGGCTCGCCCCACCGAACGAACGGAGGGAACGCGATGACGCGTACCCCTGAAGGCTCCCTTTCCCGACGCACGCTGCTGCGTGGTGCGGCGGCCGCCGGTGTCGCGACCGCGGCCACCGGCACCGGCCTTGCCGCCACGACCACGCCGGCGTTCGCCGCACCGGCCGGCTTTCCCAACTATCGGTACGTGCGCGACGCGTTCGACAGGCCGTTGCGCTACAACCCGACCGGCGAGTTCATCTTCCCGTGCGTGCGCGGGGTCTACGACAAGATCAGCGGCTATCTCGGCCGCTACTACCTCTACTACGCGCCGCACGACGCGCCCGGCGGCATCTGCCTCGCCTACGCCAACCGGCTCGAGGGCCCCTACACCGAGTACGCCAACAATCCCGTCGTCGACCGGGTGCTGCCGACCACGACGGTGAGCCACGTGTCGTCGCCGCACGTCGTGTGGGACGCGCCGACCCGGCAGTTCTACCTGTACTTCCACGGCGAGAACTTCACGACCCGCGTCGCCCGCTCGACCGACGGCGTCCGCTTCACCGACGAGACGCCGATCCTGTCGACGAACCTGGTGCCCAACACGACGGAGACCTCGTACGCGCGGGTCTTCGAGCACTCGGTGGCGGGCAAGGGGAATCGCTACGTGATGGTGTTCATGGGCGCACACACGATCCGGCCGGGCACCCGGAAGATCTTCTGGGGCTGGTCGCCGAACGGCTGGAGCGGCTGGCAGTTCTCCCCGAACCCGCTGGTGTCACCGTCGGGCGACGGGCTCACCGACATCTCGGCGCCGCACCTGTTGAAGCGCAACGGCACCGCCTATGTCGCGTATCACGGCAGCAGCGGCAACATGTACCTGACCGAGGTCGGCACCAACTTCGACCGCGAAGTCCACCTCGGGGTGTTCCACCGGCCGATCGCGTCGGACAACGGCCGGGTGGCGTCGCCGACGTTCGGCACCGACGGCGGCGTGGACTACATGCTCTACGAGGCCGGGCCCCGCCTCGACGCCAGGATCTGCGTGGCCCGCGCGGTCCAGTAGCCGCCGCTGGCAGCGACACATCTCCATGCGTTGACATTCTCTGCAACACGCTTGTAATCTTTCGGGAATTTTCAGCTTGCCTTGCACAATCCCGGCAGGTCCTTCGGCCTCGCCACCACCCCTTCCCGCAAGGAGGCCTCCCGATGCAGAGACGTCGACGTCTGTCGGCGATCGTCGCCCTCGGCGTGATCGCGAGCCTGGTCGTCCCCGGCGCCGCGACGGCGCCGCCGGCAGCCGCGGCCCCGGCCGGCGGCAAGAAGGTCATCGCCAACCTCTTCGAGTGGAACTGGCCCTCGGTGGCCACCGAGTGTCGCACCACGCTGGGCCCGAAGGGCTACGGCTGGGTGCAGGTCTCGCCGCCGCAGGAGCACGTGCGGGGCCCGCAGTGGTGGCTGGCGTACCAGCCGGTCAGCTACCGGATCGAGTCCCGCAAGGGCACCCGCGCCCAGTTCAAGTCGATGGTCGACGCCTGTCACGCCGCCGGCGTGAAGGTGATCGTCGACGCGGTCGTCAACCACATGTCCGGGCAGGACAACGGCGGCACCGGCTGGGCCGGCTCGTCGTACGGGCACTACGACTACCCGGGGATCTACCAGACGCAGGACTTCCACCACTGTGGCCGCAACAACGGCGACGACATCGTCAACTACAACGACCGGTGGGAGGTGCAGAACTGCGAGCTGGTCAACCTGTCCGACCTGAAGACCGAGTCCGACTACGTCCGGACGAAGCTCGCCGGCTACCTCAACGACCTGCTCTCGCTCGGTGTCGACGGCTTCCGGATGGACGCCAGCAAGCACATGCCGGCCGCCGACATCGCCGCCATCAAGGCCAAGCTCTCCCGCTCGGCGTACCTGGTGCAGGAGGTGATCCACGGCGCCGGCGAGCCGATCCAGCCGGGCGAGTACACCGGCAACGGCGACGTGCACGAGTTCCGCTACGGCAAGGACCTGGCCCGGGTCTTCCGCTCCGAGAAGCTCGCGTACCTGCGCAACTTCGGCGAGGGCTGGGGGCACCTGCCCAGCGGCTCCGCGGCCGTCTTCGTGGACAACCACGACACCCAACGCGACGTCGGCGGGGTGCTGACCTATCGCGACCGGGGCAGCTACGCCCTGGCGAACGCGTTCATGCTCGCCTGGCCGTACGGCTCCCCGACGGTCATGTCGAGCTACACGTACAGCCAGCGCGACCAGGGCCCGCCCTCGGACGGCTCGGGCAAGACCCTCGACGTCACCTGCTACTCGGGCTGGGAGTGCGAGCACCGCTGGCCGGTGATCGCGAACATGGTCGGCTTCCGCAACGCCACCGAGGGCGCCGGCGTCGTCAACTGGTACGACAACGGCAACAACCACATCGCGTTCGGCCGGGCCGGCAAGGGCTACGTCACGGTCAACGACGAGGACTCCGCGATCACGGGCCGGTCGTACCAGACCGGGCTGCCCGCCGGACGCTACTGCGACGTCATCCACGGCACGTTCGGCAACGGCACGTGCAGCGGGCCGGTGATCACCGTGGACGGCAACGGCTGGTTCACCGCGAACGTGCCCGCCCACGACGCGGTCGCCATCCACATCGGCGCCCGGCTGAGCTGACGCCCACCCCGAACGCGCCACCCGGACGCCCCACCCCGAACCCCCCGCCCCGGTCGACTTTCCGGCCGGGACGGGGGGTTCGGCCACTCTCCATCCGCTACAGTCGGTTTTGTGCAATTTGGCCGAATGACCCGCCGACGTGTCCGCCTGCTGGCCGCCGTGGGCGTACCCCTGCTGCTGATGGCCGGCGGGGCCACGGGCTGGGCGCTGACCCCCGACGCCGCGCCCACCGCGCCGCCGGTCGCCGGGCCACCCACGTCCGCCCCCGCCGCCCCGACGAGCGCGGCGCAGGCAGCGGAGCGGGTGCCCGTGGCCGCGCCGGCACCGGACGACCTGCCGGTGATCGACTACGACCGGGCGCCCAGCGGCTTCCCCGCCGACCCCGACACCATGGACACCACGCCGCTGACCGAGGGCCTGCACCCGACCCGCCGGATCGCCGCCTACACCGCGCCCGGCGGCCGGCCGCTGGCCTTCCTCGCGCCCACCATCAACGGGGTCGAGCTGACCATGCCGATCGCCGAGCGACGCGCCGGCTGGACGGCGGTGCTGCTGCCCTCGGCAAACCGCAGGCTCGCCTGGCTGCCGCCCGGCGGCTACACCACCGTGGCGCTGACCGACCAGATCGTCGTCGAGCGCAAGCCACACCGGCTCACCTGGTACCGGGCCGGCCAGCCCTTGCGCAGTTGGGAGGTCAGCCTCGGCCAGCGCGGCCAGGAGACCCCGCTGGGGCGCACCTTCATCCTCGGCCGGACCCCGCCGCCACAGAGCGTGTACGGCGGCGTGGACATCTTCGCCCTCGGCTCGGTGCCCGACGACCCCGCCGCCGTGCCGCCCAGCCTGCGGGGCGCGCACATCGGCATCCACAGCTGGTACCACGACGGCGAGCTGGGCAGGAAGACCACCAACGGCTGCATCCGGCTCACCAGGAGCGGGCAGCGGATGCTGCTCGCCGAGGTCCGCCCCGGCACCGAGGTGGTCGTGGTCGACGAGTTGCCCGCCCCGCCCCCGACCGCCTGACGACCCCCGCGTCAAACCAGCGGCGACTCGGCGGGCTCACCCGCCTCGACCGGGAAGGCCTGGTGCGGCAGGGCCTGATGCGGTAGGGCCTGGGCCGGACCGGCCAGTCTGCGCCACAGGAACTCCAGCGTCAGCGCCCAGACGAAGGCGCGCTGCTCGTTGTTCGCCGCCGCGCCGTGCCCGCCCTCGACGTTCTCGTAGTAGGACACGTCGTGGCCGTGCTCGCGCAGCCGGGCCGCCATCTTGCGGGCGTGCCCGGGATGCACCCGGTCGTCGCGGGTCGAGGTGACGAGCAGGACCGGCGGGTACGGGCGATCACCGCGGACGTTGTGGTACGGCGAGTATCCGCGCAGGAACGCCCAGTCGGCCTCCCGGTCCGGGTCGCCGTACTCGGCCATCCACGAGGCACCGGCCAGCAGCCGATGGTAGCGGCGCATGTCCAGCACCGGCACGTGCGCGACGACGGCCCCGAAGAGCGACGGGTAACGGGTCAGCATCACCCCCATCAGCAGCCCGCCGTTACTGCCACCCTCGATGCCGAGCCTCTCCGGCGTGGTGATGCCGCGCCGCACGAGGTCGGCCGCCACCGCCGCGAAGTCCTCGTACGCCCGGGGCCGGTTCTCCCGCATCGCGGCGCGGTGCCACCGGGGGCCGTACTCCCCGCCGCCCCGGATGTTCGCCACCACGTACGTGCCGCCCCGGGCCAGCCATCCCCGGCCGACGACCCCGCTGTAGCTCGGGGTCAGGGAGATCTCGTAACCGCCGTAGCCGGTGAGCAGCGTCGGCCCGGCGGGCGCGTGCGGGTCCCCCACCACGTAGTACGGCACCCGGGTGCCGTCGGCCGAGGGGGCGAAGAACTGGCGTACCGCCATTTCCTCGGCGGCGAAGAACGCGGGCTCCCGCCGGAGCGTCTCGACCTCGCCGCCGACCCGCCCGAGCCGCAGCGTCGCCGGCTGGAGGAAGCCTTCCGAGGCGAGCAGGTAGGCGTCGCCGTGCTCCGGGTCGGTGTCCACGATGCCGCTGTGGTCGAACTCCGGCACGCCCGCGAGCGGCTCCCGCCGCCAGCCTCCCCCGTCGGGCGTCAGCACCTCCAGCCGGCTGCGCACGTCGACGAGGGTGCGGAGGATCAGATGGTCGCGGGTCCAGGACCAGTCGCTCAGCGCCGTGCGGTCGTCGGGCCGGAAGAGCACCGTCAGCTCCCGCCCACCGGCGAGGAACGCGTCGAACCGGGTCGCCAGCAGGGCGCCCGCGGGGTGGGTCACCCCGGCGACCGGCCACGGCGAACGCAGCCGGATCAGCAGCCACTCCCGGTGTACGTCCCACTGGGCGTCGTCCGGCACGGCGATCCGGACCCGCTCGCCCGCCCCGGTCAGGAGGTGGTCCTCCGTACGGTAGAAGTCCAGCCGGCGGCCCACGAAGTCGCGCTCGAACCCCGGCGTGGGATCGTGCGTGGCGTGCACGACGACGTCGTCCACGTGCCCCTCGTAGACGACGTCGGCCTCGGACAGCGGCGTGCCCCGCCGCCACCGCTTGACCAGGCGCGGGTACCCGGCAGAGGTCAGCGAGCCCGGCCCGAAGTCGGTGGCGACGTAGATGTGGTCGGCGTCGATCCAGCAGACGTCGCTCTTCGCCTCGGGCAGCGTGAAGCCGTCCTCGACGAAGGCCCGCCCGACCAGGTCGTACTCCCGCACCACCACCGCGTCGCCGCCGCCCCGGGACAGGCTGACCAGGCAGCGCTCGTAGCCGGGACGCAGCACCGTCGGCCCGCTCCACACCCAGTTCTCGCCCTCCTCGGCGGCCAGCGCGTCGAGGTCGAGCAGCACGTCCCACTCCGGCTCGGGCCGGCGGTACTGGTCGAGCGTCGTCCGGCGCCACACCCCGCGCGGATGCGTCGCGTCGGTCCAGAAGTTGTAATAGAAGTGGTCCCCGCGCCATCCGGGGTAGGGAATGCGGTCCTCCGCGTCGAGCACCTCCCGGAACCCGGCCCGCAGGGCGGCGAAGGCGTCGCCTCCGGTCAACGCGGCGACGGTCTCCGCGTTGCGGTCCCGCACCCACCGTGCGGCGTCCGCGCCATCAAGATCTTCCAGCCAGAGGTACGCGTCGTCGCCCTTCACGGTCAGCCCAGCCACCTCGCCACTATCCCCGACGGGACGGACACACTGGGGCCCGGCCGGCTGTCGACATGGCGACGTCCTCGCCGAGCCTGACTGCGTCGGCGGCACGCCCGGTGACGTGATATCAGAATGATGTAATTTTGATATCATGGCGAGGATCGCCTATCGAAGGAGTCACCCCGTGAGTCGGACGATCCTCGACGTCGACGACGAACTGCTTGCTCAGGCCTGCGAGATCCTCGGCACCACGACGAAGAAGGCCACCGTCAACGCCGCCCTCAAGGCTGTCGTCGACCGGGAGAAGCGGCGGCAGTTCGCCGACTGGCTCAAGAGCGGAGGACTACCCGAGCTGACGGGCCCGGTCGACGCCGCCAAGCCGGACGCGGCGTGAACCACGAGCACTACCTGCTGGACAAGTCGGCCCTCGCCCGCTGGCCCAAGCCACGCGTGGCCCCGGTGCTCGATGAACTCTCCGAGCGAGGGTTGCTCGCCGTGTGTGGGGCCGTCGAGATCGAGGTGATCCACAGCGCTCGCACCGCCAAGGACGCACAGCGTGCACGGTGGATGCTGAGCGGCTTCCGGTGGCTGCCGATGACCGACGAGATCTGGGATCGGGCGATCGACGTCCAGGTGCAGGCACTGCACAAGGGCAACCACCGCGCGCTGTCCATGGCGGATCTGCTGATCGCCGCCACCGCGGAACGGCACGGAGTCACCGTCCTGCACTACGACGGAGACTTCGACCTGATCACCGCGATCACCGGTCAACCCACCACCTGGGTGGCCCCGGCCGGCACCGCCGACTGACGCGGTAGCCGCCGCCCCGCCCGCCGTGGCGGCCGGTCCGGCCGCCACCGCCGCTGCGCGTCAATCCCAGGTTTCGCCGATGTCGAGGACGTCCAAGCCGGGTGGCGCCGCAGCCTCGATGGCCTTCCGGTCCCGGGTCACCAGATAACAGCGGTAGAGGATCGCCGTGGCGATCGCGTGCGCGACATCGAGTGACACGGTGAACGCGGCCGCGATGCGGGCCACCCGTCGACTCGTCGCAGCGTCGTAGACCGCCACCTGGATGTCGCGCTCAGCCACGAGCAGCAGGTCAAGCATGCTGGCGGCGGGCGTGCCCGCGAGTTCGAGCTGCGCCTGCCCGAGGCAGAGCGCCGGGATCCACACCTCCTGGTCGGGATCCTCCTCGGCCAGGGTCAGCATGGCACCGGGCTCGACGCTCGTGCCCGACGCGTACGCCAGCAGGGCGGAGGTGTCGAGGACGAGACCGTTCACGCGGCGGCGGTCCCCTCGTTGTCGAACTGGCTGAGCCACTCGACGTTGCGGGCGTGCTGCTCGTCACTGACGGGCGCGAGAGCTGCCAGGCGGGCGCGGGTCTGCTCGATGTCCTCGTCGGTGACCACGTAGCCGAGCTGCGCCCACTTCGCACGAAGACTGTCGGCACGCATCTTCCGACGAAGGATCCCGGCGATGAAACCGGACGTGGTGCCCTGCGTGCGCTCGACGTACGCGGCCACGTCGTCAGGCAGGCTGATCGTGATACGGCGAGTCATACTCCGACCATACCCGCTGCATACTGACGGAAAGCCAGCAGCCCGTCACGCCACACCGGTTCGCTGTACACCCCCTGAGGGCTGCCCACCACCGGCGCCGACCATCTGGTCACTTTCGGCGATTATGCCCGGAATTAACCTTACGATGAGATCTCTTCGTGGAGGTGAAGGACCATGCCGACGTATGTCGCGTTGCTGAACTGGACCGATCAGGGGATCCAAGGCTTCAAGGACACCGCGAAGCGCGCCGAGGCCTTCGCCGCAGCGACACAGAAGCTCGGGGCGAATCTCGTGAACATCTGGTGGACCGCCGGTCCGTACGACCTCGTGGCCGTCGTCGAGGCGCCCGACGACGAAACCGCCTCCGCGGCGCTCCTGCGGCTCGGCGGGGCGGGCAACGTCCGCACCACGACCCTGCGGGCCTTCGGTCAGGAGGAGATGAGTCGCATCATCGCCAAGGCCGCTGGCTGACTCCATCACGGCCATGACCGCGGGGTGGCTGCCGACCTGAACGAGCAGCCACCCCCGTAGCGACTCCGCGGCCTAGAGGCCGAGGTAGGCGGCGATGCCGTTGGCGTGCCCTCGGGCGGTGGCGGTGATGAAGGCGGCGCGCTTGAGCAGGTTCGCGTCGGCCACGGTGTCGATGAACAGGTTCTCGGTCAGGACGGCGGGCATGGCGGTCTCGCGCAGCACATGGAAGTTGGCGGTCTTCAGGCCGCGGTCGGTGACCGAGCCGACGGTGCGCATGCCCGACAGGACCCGGGAGTGCACCGGACTGTGCAGGGCGCTGGAGGTGCCCGGGTACCGGTAGCTCTCGAAACCCGTACCGCCGCCGGAGTTGATGTGGATGCTGACGAAGATCGTGGCGCCCCACGCGTTGGCGTCGCTCGTGCGGTACGTGAGACTGCGGGTGATGTCAGAGGTGCGGGACATGCGCACGTCGACGCTGTAGTTCGCCTTGAGGATGTCGCGGGTCTGCAGCGCGATGCTGAGGGTCAGGGCCTTCTCGGTCAGCCCGTTGCCGACGGCGCCGGGGTCGGTGCCGCCGTGCCCGGGGTCGAGGTAGACCTTCGGGACCGCCGCGTGCGCGGTTCCGGTCGCCGCCCAGGGAGCCACGACGAGACCAGCGGCGGCAGCCAGCAGGGTGCGGCGGCGCGCTGAGGACTTACTGATCACGAGCACCTCTTCACGAAAAGTAGGGGTGCCGGGAGGCCGCCGTAGGGCCGCCCACACCCGTACGGGCCGGCACGGCGCCACTGTAATACATGGAAATGTTTTGATGAATATGTTCCTCCGTCACGCCTGTTCAACGGGTACAGCACGCCCAGTGAGCCGCGCCGGCATGGGCGCGGCCATCGCGGGTAGTACCCGAACATGAGGGCGAGTTTCCGGCTCGGCCGGATTGCGGGCGTACCGGTCGGGGTGAACTGGAGCGTCCTGGTCATCTTCGCGCTGATCGCCTGGGGGCTGTCGGCCAACCAGTTCCCCCGCGCCTACCCGGACCGGCCCGTCGCCGCGTACGTCCTGGCGGGGCTCGCGGCGGCGGTGGTCTTCTTCCTCGGCCTGCTCGCCCACGAGGTCTCGCACGCGATCGTCGCCAAGCGCAACGGCCTGGAGGTCGGCGGGATCACCCTCTGGCTCTTCGGCGGCGTGGCGGAGCTGCGTGGCGAGGCGCGCGACCCGGGCGCGGAGCTGCGCATCGCCGGGGTCGGCCCGCTGGTGAGCCTGCTGATCGGGTTCTTCTTCGGCGCGATCGCGGTGGTGCTCGCCGTGGCCGGGGTGCAGGGGCTGCTGCTCGGCTCGCTGGCCTGGCTGGCCGGGATCAACATCCTGCTGGCGGTCTTCAACGCGCTGCCGGCCGCCCCGCTGGACGGCGGGCGGCTGCTGCGCGCGGCCGTCTGGAAGGCCACCGGCGACCGGACGAAGGCGTCGGTCGTGGCCGCCCGGGCCGGCTGGGTGCTCGGCGCGCTGCTGATCGGCCTGGGGCTGTGGCAGTTCCTGGCCGGCGTCGGCATCGGCGGGCTCTGGCTGGCCCTGATCGGCTGGTTCCTGATCGGCGCCGCCGGCCTGGAGGAGCGGCAGGCCCGGATGGGCAGCGCGCTGCGGGGGGTGCGGGTCGCCGACGTGATGACGCCGCAGCCGCAGACCGCGTCGGGGCAGATGACGGTGGGCGACTTCGTCGACCACTACCTCTTCGCGTACCGGCACACGGCGCTGCCGCTGACCGAGGACGACCGGCCCGTCGGCCTGGTCACCCTCGACCGGGTACGCGGCATCCCGGCGGAGCGCCGGGCCGGCACCACGCTGGCCGAGGTGGCCTGCCGCGCCGACGAGCTGGTGCTGGCCCGGCCGGAGGAGTCGCTGAACGAGCTGCTCCCCCGGCTCAGCGAATGTGCCGACGGGCGCGCGCTGGTGGTGGCCGACGGCCGGCTGGTCGGGATCGTGTCGCCGAGCGACATCAGCCGGGCGGTGCAGCGCGGCAGCCTCCGCGAGCAGGTGACCGGAGCGCCCGGACGCTAGTCGCGGGAGAAGGTCGCTAGTCGCGGGGCAGGTAGCGGTCCAGCAGCTCGGTGCGGAACGTGCCGGCCGGATCGAGCCGGCGCGCCAGGTCGAGGAAGTCGGCGTACCGGGGCCAGGCCGCGGCGAGGGCCGCCGGGGCGAGGCCGAAGACCTTCCCCCAGTGCGGGCGCGGCGCGAACGGTGCCAGCCGCTGCTCCACCTCCGCCACGACGGGCAGCACCGCCGCCGCGTCGGCGATCCAGGTGAAGTGGATGGCGAGGCTGTCCCGACCGTGGTTCGGGCTCAGCCACAGCCCGTCGGCCGCCACCGCCCGCAGCTCGCAGACCTGGAGCACCGGCGCGATCAGGTGCGCGACCGGGTCCAGCGCGCCCAGCGCCGCCGCCGCCGAACCGCGCGGCACGTGGTACTCCGACTGCAACTCCGCCCCGCTGCTGGGGGTGAACCCGAGCTGGAAGTGCGGCAGCCGCTCGTGCCACGGGCCGGGTTCACCGAGCTGCGGCGTGCAGTTGCCCGCCGGCATGCCCGGCACCGGGTGCCGCGGCCCGTCCGCCGCCGTCGTGTCGAGCCAGTCCGCCGGCAGCGGCTCCGCCTCCGCGCGCTGTTTGACCCACACCTCCCGCAGCCGCGACGAGCGCCAGTCGGTGAAGGCGCTGACGCTGTACGCCGAGGCGAACGCCGCGTCCAGGGCCGCTCGGGGCAGGCCGAGGCGGACGTGCTGGCGGATGTCGAAGGTCGGCACCACGTCCAGGGTGAGGCGGGTGACGACGCCCAGCGCACCGAGGGAGACGACCATGCCGGCGAACGTGTCCCCGTCGGCCGCCCGGTCGACGGTCAGCAGGTCGCCGTCGGCGGTGACCAGTTCCAGCCCGGCGACCGCGCCGGCCAGGTTGCCGACCGTCTCGCCCGAGCCGTGGGTGCCGGTGGCGACCGCCCCCGCGACCGAGATGTGCGGCAGCGAGGCGAGGTTGGCCAGGGCGTACCCCCGGGCGTGCAGCCGGGCGGCGAGGTCCCCGTACCGCATGGCGGCCGGCACCGAGACGGTCCGGCGGTCCGGGTCGATCTCCACCGTCGCGGGCAGCCCGGCCAGCGAGACCAGGTCGCCGGTGGTGTCCCCGAGGCGGTTGAAGGAGTGCCCGGTGCCCACCACCCGCAGGCGGTCGCTGCCCGCCACCAGCCGGCGCAGCTCGGTCAGGGAGGTGGGCCGGTGGTGGCGGCGGGCGGCGTAGCGGACGTTGCCCGCCCAGTTGTGCCGCGGTCCGGGCGCCGGGACGTGCACGGAATGCGGCTCCTGGTCGTGGTGCGGTCGCATGTCCTATCCCCGTTCGGCAGCCACGGTCGCCCGGACGCGTCGCCGGACGACCGGCGGCGCGGTGGACACCGGTCGATCGGGCACGGTTATCGCGCCGCCGTCGGGGAACCCTACGCCGATGAGCACCCATCGCGACACCACGACCGAGCCCCGGCCGGCGCCGACGCCGCCGCCCGCGCCGCAACCGACGCCGCCGCCCGTGCCGCGTCCGGTACCCCGCCCGGGCCCCCCGCCCCGCGGCCGCCGACCGGGGCCGGTCGACGCGGTCCTCTCCTGACGGTCGCCCCGGCCGGCCGCCGGCTCAGAGCTGGGGCTTCACCTCGGACGCGACCAGCTCCACGTGGTCCAGGTCGGCCAGGTCGAGCACCTGGAGGTAGACCCGCTCGCTGCCGGCCCCGGCGTACCGGCCGATCTTGTCGACGATCTCGGCGGGGGTGCCGGCGAGCCCGTTGGCACGCAGTTCGTCCGGTTCCCGGCCGATTGCGGCAGCCCGGCGGGCCACCTCCGCGTCGTCCCGCCCGCAGCAGAGCACCAGGGCGTTGGACCAGCGCAGCTCGCCCGGGTCCCGGCCGATCTCCGCGCAGGCGGCGCGGACCCGCGCGAACTGGGCGATGGTGTCCTCGACCGAGACGAACGGCAGGTTGAACTCGTCGGCGTACCGGGCGGCCAGACGGGGTGTGCGCTTCGGACCCTTGCCGCCCAGCAGGATCGGCGGGCGCGGGTCCTGCACCGGCTTCGGCAGCGCCGGCGAGTCGCTGACCGGGTAGTACGTCCCGGCGAAGTCGAACGTCCGGCCGGGCGGCGTCGCCCAGAGCCCGGTGACGACGGCGAGCTGCTCCTCCAGCCGGTCGAAGCGCTCCGCGAGCGACGGGAAGGGCATCCCGTACGCGGTGTGCTCCTCGGCGTACCAGCCGGTGCCGATGCCCAGCTCGACCCGGCCGCCGCTCATCTGGTCGACCTGCGCGACGGTGATGGCCAGCGGGCCGGGCAGCCGGAAGGTGGCGGCGGTCATCAGCGTGCCCAGCCGGATCCGCCGGGTGTCCCGGGCCAGGCCGGCGAGCGTGGTCCACGCGTCGGTCGGCCCGGGGTCGCCGCTCACCGAGCCCATCTTCAGGTAGTGGTCGGAACGGAAGAAGGCGCCGTAGCCGGCGTCCTCCGCGCAGCGGGCCACGGCGAGCAGGTCGTCGTACGTCGCGCCCTGCTGGGGTTCAGTGAAGATCCGCAGTTCCATGCTCCGAGCATAGGAAGCGGGCCGGCCCGGCGGGCGCGGGAGCAGAGCGGTCGACCGGTGCCGGGCCCGGCCGGGTCCGGCACCGGTCGGCCCTGCTAGACGTACGGCCGGGTGGCGTACGCCGCTTTCAGGGCGGCCAGGCCGACCGGCTTCGGCGACAGGGTGCCCCAGCCCGAGTTGAAGTAGTTGGTCCGCGCGATCCGGGGCCCACGCTCGGCGTTGAGCTGGGCGATGGCCGCCGGCACGGTGGCGATCCAGGCGGCCTGGTCCGGCACCTCCGCCGCCCGTACGCCCCACTCGGCGACGATCACCGGCCGGGAGAGCGCGACCGGCCCGAGGTCGGCCACCGCCCAGTCCTTCGCCCGGCGGAACCGGGCCAGCGCCGTGTGCGAGGCGCTGGTGGCGTAGGCGTTCCACTGGAGGAAGTCGAGCTTGGCCATCAGCGCCTCCGGGTGGGTGCGCTGGAAGCAGGCCCGGTCGAAGCCGCCCACCCCCACCGAGAAGGTGGTGCCGGCCGGCAGGGTGCGGGCCCGGAACCAGTTCACGATGTACGTCATCGCCTGCACCGCGCGGGCGTCGGACTGCTCCCAGTCGTAGCTGACGCCGGACTCCGTGGTGCCGAACTCGTGGTCGGTGTCCAGTTCCGAGGCGAGTTGGATGTTCACCCCGAAGCCCAGGGTCCGGTACTGGGACAGGGCACGGGCGAACAGTCCGTCGCAGTGCCCGGCCAGCACCTGGCCGTAGCCGTACGCCCGGGGCCAGGTCGTGCCGGGTCGCTGCTGGATGGTCATCGCCGGCGCCGGGACGGTGTAGGTGGCGCCGTCCACGGTGAAGGTCTGCGACCCGGTGTTGGGCGCGCCGTACTGCTTCAGTTCCAGCACCATGTTCATCCGCACCCCCTCCTTGCCGAGCGTGACCAGCCACTGCCGCTGGTACCCGGGGAAGACGTAGCCGTCGGCGAAGCTGCGGTACTGGGTCAGCGAGCGGAAGTTCCCGCCGGCCATGTCGGCCGTGGGATCGGCCCCGCCGGAGAGGTAGTAGCCGCCCAGCACGGGCGCCGCGATCGTGTAGTCGGCGGTGGCGGTGGAGGTGCGCCCGCCCTTGTCACGCACCGTCACGGTTACCCGGGGCATCACGCCACCGCCCGGTAGACGGCGACCGACCCGTTGTCCGACGCCCGGGTCCAGGTGCGGCCGGAGTCGTCGGTGACGGTGACGGTGAGCGGGTCGATGACGGCGGTGACCTTCACCGGGGCGCTGCTGTTGCCCTGCGCGTCGGTGACCACGATCGTGACGGTCACCGGCTTGGTGTCGGCGTCACCGTAGGTGACCGTGAGGATCATCTGGTCACCGGGTGAGTAGGTGGCGGCGTTCAGGGAGGCGGTAACGGTAGGAGCGGCCATTGCGGCACCTCTCGTGCTCGTGCTCGGTCACCGGTCCGGCCGTGGCGAGAGCCGGGCCGGCGGGAAAGGATGGGTCGGGCGACGCCCGGGGCCGCCGGGCCCGCGACGGCGGGGCCCGGGGCCGGTCATGGGGTACGCCGCACCGGCCGCGCGTGCTCGGGGTGGCCACGCGGCTGCGGTGCTGCCGGAGTGATGACGTCGGTGTCGGTCGGGTGAGACGACACCGGCCCTGGCGCCCGGGGCGGTGTCGGAGCGCGACCCCACGACGCGTGGGCGGGGCCGGCGCTGCGTTACACCGGGGCCGCCGCGGCGGGGTCGGGCTGGGTGATGGCGGCGTCGGCGGGGACGCTGGTGTCTCCGCCGGACCCGAGGAATGGGATGTGGCCCGCCATCCTCACGCCTCTCACCTGCTACAACAGTGCGACGGAGAGGCCTCCGCTGTCCTGTCCACTACCCGACGGCCGGCGTGTCGGCGAGGTGACTGCGATCCGGCCGGTGAGGTGCGGTCCCGCGTCAGGGGCGGCGGCGGGGACCGGGCCGGCCGTACAGTGTGCGGACCATTCGATCAAGGAGGGTCCGTGACCCACCCACCACCGGTGCCAGAGTCCCCAGAGGACGCCGGGGCGGCCGGAAGCACCGGTACCGGCGACGCGACGCCGTACCTGCTCGTCATGCCACCGACGGAGGGGGCACCGCCCACGGTCGAGTGGCCGGGGCCGGAGGGCGTGCCCGCCTGGGCGATCCCGGTCAGCATCCCGGCGGGGACGCGCGGTTACGCCGTTTTCATCCCGCTGGTGCCGGCTGCTGCCGCACAGACACCGGCATCCGCGATGCCGTCGACCGCCCCGTCGGCCCCCGCGACCGAGGCACCGGCCGCCGAGGCCGAGGCCGTCGCGTCTTCGACCGTCGCGGCTTCGACCGTCGCGGCTTCGACCGTCGCGGCTTCGACCGTCGCCGCCCAGGCCGTCGCGGCATCGGCCGCCGAGGCACCCGCCGTCGCGGCACCCGCCGGGCCGGCTCCCGAGGCCACGGGGGCTCCCGCCGACGCGACCCCCGAGGCCACCACTGACGCGGCCGCCGACGTGGCCCCGGCGGCGGCTGCCGACGAGCCCTCCGCCGCCAGGTCCTCTGCCGGATCGGCTGCCTCCGCCGCCGGTTCCTCCGCCGGGCCAGCCGCCTCCGCCGGGCCAGCCGCCTCCGCCGGGTCAGCCGCCTCCGCCGCCCCGACGTCGGCCGCCAACGAGCCGCCCCCGCCCGTCGCCGCCCCCACGGTGACCCAGCCGCCCCCGCCCGTCGCCGCCCCCACGGTGACCGTGCCGCCGCCCGCGCCGTACCGGATCGGCACGCCCACTGGTGCGCCGATGCCCTACCGGGGCTACCAGCCGGTGCCGCGCCCGCCGTCGTTCCTCGACACCCGGTGGCCGGGACCCGCACCCGCCCGCGACCGCGCCGTACCGGCCGCGATCCTCGCCGGGGCGCTGGGGGTGGCGTTCCTCGTGCCGCTCACCCGCACCGGCATCGGCTGGTTCCTCGGCTGGCTCGCCCTGACCGTCGCAGTGGTCCTCGCGGTCCGGCGGACCGGCGCGGAGCTGCCGCGTACCGACCGGTGGATCCGCGCCGGCTGGGCGGCGGCGTCGCTGGCGCTGCTGTCGGTCCTGACCTTCCGCAACGCCTGGTGGCTGGTGACGTTCTGCGTGCTCGGCGCGCTCGGCTGCGCGACCCTCGCGATCGTGGGCGGCCGGGGCGTCCGCTCGATCCTGTTCAGCCTGGTGGCGGCTCCGTTCGCGGCGTTGCGGGGCTTGCCCTGGGTACGGGGGCACCTGCACGCCCCGGCGAATCCGGGACGGGTCCGCCGCGCCGTCGGGTCGGCCGCCGCCACCCTGGCCGCGCTGATCGTCTTCGGCGCGCTCCTGTCGTCGGCCGACGGCGCCTTCTCCGTGATGCTGGACGAGTTGATCCCCGAGGCCAACGTCGGCACGGTGTTCCGCTGGATCTTCCTCGCCGCCGTGGGCGGGCTGAGCGCGGTCGCCGCCGTCTACACGCTGGCCGCGCCGCCCGACCTGTCGACTGTCGACCGGCCCGGCACCCGCCGTTTCGGTGTGCTGGAGTGGGCGCCGGTCATCACCGCGCTGACACTGCTCTTCGGTGGTTTCGTGGCGGTGCAGTTCACCGTCCTGTTCGGCGGTCAGCGGCACGTGCTGCGCACCGCCGGCCTCAGCTACGCCGAGTACGCGCGCAGCGGCTTCTGGCAGCTCGTCGTCGTCACCATGCTGACGCTGGCGGTGCTGGGCGGGGTGGCCCGGTGGGCGCGGCGGGACCGGGCGGTCGAGCGTCACCTGCTGCGGATCCTGCTCGGCCTGCTGAGCGCCCTCGGCTTCGTCATCGTGGTGTCGGCGCTGTCCCGGATGTACACGTACCAGAAGGCCTACAGCTTCACCGGCGAGCGGCTCTTCGTGATGGCGTTCGAGTTGCTCCTCGGCACCGTCTTCCTGATGATCCTGGTGGCCGGCATCCGCTGGCGCGGGGCGTGGATCCCCGGCCTGACCGTGGCGCTGGCCGTGGCGATGCTGCTGAGCCTGGCCGTGCTCAACCCGGAGGACTACGCCGCCCGCCGCAACATCGCCCGGTACGAGCAGACCGGGAAGATCGACGCCTGGTACCTGCGGGCGCTCTCGGCGGACGCCACGCCGGCCCTGACCGGCCTGCCCGGCCCGGTGCGGCGCTGCACGCTGAGCTGGATCGCGGACGACCTCGCCGAGCCGGACCCCTGGTACGCCTGGAACCTCGGCCGGGTCCGGGCACGTGCGGCCCTCAACCGGGTCGGTCCGGGCGCGGTCGGCGGCCCCCGCGACTGCCGCACCGCCGACCAGTACGACCTCCCCAAATCCCGCCGCTAACCCCCTTCACCCCTTCACCCCTCCCTCCCGCCCTCCCTCCCTCCCTCCCTCCCGCCCCCGCCCCCGCTCTCCTCCGCGATCTTGCAGTTGCTGCCCGGGCAAAGGGCGCACATCCCCCATCTCGGGGGCCACAAGTGCAAGATCGGCGAGGAGGGGAGGGGGTGGGGTGGGGCTGCGGCGGAGGGTGGGGGTGGGGGGTTACCAGGGTTCGGGGATGGTGATCGCGAGGCAGCGCTGGGTGCCGGGGGTCGGCTGGTAGCAGGCGGACGCCTCCAGGTTGTTGGTCAGGTCGGGGCGGGAGAAGGACGTGCTGCCGCCGTTGACGCAGGTGCCGCCGCTGGTGGACACCCCGCCGGTGACCTTGGCCGTGGCGCAGCCGACCGTGCCGGCGGTCTTCTCCACCGTGTTCAGCGAGGAGCGCTGGTCCGTGTACTGGTGGGCGCCGTAGCCGACCAACCGCACGCCGGGCCGGGTCACCGCGTACTGGAAGGCCGTCGAGGTGTAGTACGACCAGCTCGCGCCGGTGCCGACCGTACGCAGCCCGGGATCGGCGGACGAGCCCGGGACGAACATGGCGAAGCCCTTGTCGTGGGTGGTCGTGCCCGGGATCATCCGGTAGACGATCACCAGCAGCCCCTGGCTGAAGCTGCCGGTGGAGTAGGTCAGGTAGCTGCCGTTGCCGCAGGTGGTCCGGTCGGCGACGTAGCCGACACCGTTGGCGTAGAGCATGACCCGGGCGCAACGGGCGTCGTCGGCGGTGTCCTCGATCGTGCCGACCGTGGTGCTCGTGCCCGAGTTGTCGGTGGCATAACCGGTCAACCGCACGCCGGGCAGAGTGCCCGCGTACTGGTAGGCCGTGGGGTGGTAGTAGCTCCACGAGGCCGACCAGCCGCTGCCGGACGGTAGCGCGAGCGCGGGCGAGGCGGGCAGCAGGGCACCGGCCAGCGCGGCGAACAGGGCCGCGACCAGGGTCGTACGGGTCGCCCACCCGCGGAAAAGGGCCTTCATCGGTCCTCCGATCTCCACGACGTTTCTGCACGACGTTCGGGACATTCGCCGTCACGGATCAGGTTGGTCGAGGATCCGGTGGCGACGACCGCTGAGTCCCGTACCGGACAGGCCGGATCCGCTCGCCGTCGGGTGGCCGGGGACCGGGCCGCAGGTCACAGGCGGTGGGGCCGGTTCGCGACCGCTCGACTCCATCAGCCAGACTCGGTCCTACCCACGCCCGCCCGACACCCCCGTACCCCCTCACCGGATGGCTGGAGCGCATGTCCCACACCCTCCTGTTCTGGTCGGTCGGTGGCGCCCTGCTGGTGGGCGCGGGGGTCGTGACGACCCTGCTGCCCAGGTGGCGGGCCCGGTCGCGGGATCAGCGGGTCGCCTGGTCCACCGCCCGCGCGGCGATCGACAGCGCGACCGTCAGCCGGGACGCGTCGGCCGGCCGGGTGCCGGAGGCCGAGCAGTTGCTCGCCCGGGCCGAGTTGATCGCCGCCGGGCGCGGCGGGGCGGCCGCCGCCCGGGCGGCGGCGGAGCACGCGAGGGAGGCCGACCGGCTGTGGCGGACGCACCAGTGAAACCCTCTCGGAGGCACCGCTACGAGCCGGTGCGGTGGGCGCTCCTCGGCATCGCCGTGGTCGTCCTGGTGGTGTTCCTGCTCGCCCAGCGGCAGAGCACCCTCGACGTCAGCTACGGCCGGTCGCCGTCGTCCGCCCCGGCGATCGAGGAGGGGTCGGCCGGCGAGCTGAGCGACGCCACGGTGCCGTCGGCGGACGAGATGACCGCGCTGGTGGCGGCTTCTCCCGTGGTACGACTGCCGGGCGCGACCGCGCACTGGAACGAGCAGCGGGTCCGGCAGGCCGTCGGCGAGAGCCCCGTCCGCATCCTGGTCGCGCCGCCCGGGCTCGACAAGGACGAACGCGACCGGGTACGCGACGTGGAGAACGCCACGATCCGGGTGCTCGGCACCGAGGTGAGCGGCGGCCTCTACCAGGTCAGCGCCGACACCCTGCCCGGCTGGCGCGCCCAGTTCGCCACGGGTGACGTGACGGACCTGCTGGTGACGCTGATCGCCGCGCTGCGCAAGGATCCCTCCCCGACCGACCAGGACGACCTGCGGTGGCGCGAGCCGACCGACCGGGAGGTGGCCGCCGTCGCCGCCGACCTGCGGGCCACCGGCCTGCACGTCGGGGCCGGCGCCACCCTGACCAAGGTCTCCGACAACGTCGCGAAGAACGCCTTCCCGGACGGCGCCTACTACGTGGCGCTCCCGGTGCAGCCGTTCGGCGAGCCGGTGCCCCGGTACGGGCCGGCGCTGACCAGGCTGTTCCCGGACACGCCGATCGTGGTGATGTACGGCCTCTGGATCGAGCACCACGGCCCGGGCGCGTCGGACTTCGCGGAGCTGGCCGGGGCGAGCTTCTACAACCAGTTCGCCGACCGGCTCAGCCGGTACGACTACCCCCAGGGCAGGGTGCTGGCGACCTACCTGAACCGGGTCACCGACATCCGCTACGCGGGGCTGTTCGAGCGCCCGCTGCCGTACCGGCCGGTCGATCCGCTCCGGGTGGCGCTGCCCGCCCTGCCGTGGGTCTTCGGGGGCTGTGTGGCGACGTTCCTGATCCTGTCGCTCCGGTCGCTGCGTCGACCCGGCGGTGGACTGGGAATCCGCCGGGGCGACCCGGGGCGGGGCGGCACGCCGGCCCGGTTGGCCGGTCTCACCGCGCTCGCCGTCGAGATGTCCCTGCTGACCGACACCCGCAGCAACGCGGCGCTGACCCGGGGCATCGTCACGCTTCAGGCGGCCCGGACGGCACTGGACGAGAAGCTGCCGGACCCGCACGTACGCACGTTGCTGGACGAGGCGGCCGGCGAGCTGGACGCCGGCGCCCGGACGCTGGGCATCGCCAGCTACCGCCCGGACCTCTACCTGCGGGGCAGGCTGTCATGAACCAGTCCGTACGACGCTGGCTCGGCGACCTGTTCGGCACGCCCTTCGGCCTCGCCGCCCTGGCCTGCGTGGTGCTGGCCGGCTGGGCGTTGTGGACCGGCGGGCTGCTCGACGGCCCGATCGCCCGCCAGGTGCGCACCTCGTCCGTGTACGCCGCGCCGGGCGTCGACCTGGACCAGGCAGCCGCCGAACGGATCATCGGCAACCGCCGGCTGGTCGTGGTGCTGCTCGAACCGGACGCCGACCTGCGGGCCGGCTGCCAGCAGGTCAAGCACGCCGCCGACGGCACCGTGGTGCTGCTGATGAGCCGCGACGGCGACGAGTACGACACGTACGGCTGCGCGCTGCTGCCCGGGCGCGACGACGAGAACTTCGGCCGGACCTTCGTGGCGGAATCGGTCGTCGGCCGGGGGATCGACACCTTCGCCGACCGCCCCCTGGAGGCGTTGAAGGTCATCACCGTCAACTACGACACGCTGGTGCGGGCCGGCACGGTGCCCGACGGCGCGCGCACGATCAGCCCGTCGCTGCCCCGCTTCCTGCTCGCGGCGGCGGCGATCGTGGCCGTCGTCGCCGGAGCGACGGTGCTCTACCTCGGTGGCCGCCGGGCGGGCCGCCTCGCCGACGACCGGCGCCGCCGCCGCGACGAGAACGCCGACAGCCGCAGCACGCTCAGCGCGGCCGCCGCCGTGCTGGCCCAACACATCGTCGACCTCGACCAGCGCTACGCCTGGGCGCAGCGGCACGCCTTCGTCAGCGACACCGAGGAGTCGTTCGGCACGAAGTACCTGGCGCTGACCTCCGACTACACGGCCCTGCTCGACGACATCGCGGTGGTGGACGCGGACGACGAGGCCGCCGTGGGCCGGCTCACCGACCGCGTTGACGAGTTGAGCCGGCGGGCGCTGGCGCTGGCCGGGCCGTCCGCCGGGAACGCAGCCCGCCCGCAGCCCGCCCGGAAACGGGGGAAGTCGGCCTCCCGTACCTGACCGGCTGAGGCCGGTCGTCACGGCTGCCGTACGGCCGCGGCCCGGCCCTGGTCACGGAAGCGGCGGCGGTGCGCGGCCGGGGTGACGCCGGCGACCCGCAGGAAGGCACGGCGCATCGTCTCGGCCGAGCCGAAGCCGCAGGCCCGGGCGATGGAGGTGACGCCCGCGTCACCCGTCTCCAGCAGCGCCCGGGCCGCGTGCACCCGGATCCGTTCGACGTACCGGGCCGGTGAGGTGCCGACCTCCCTGCGGAACAGGCGGCTCAGGTGCCGTTCACTGACCGCGGCACGGGCGGCCATGACGGCGAGACGATGGTCGCCCGAGGGCTCCGCCGCCACCGCTTCGAGCACCCGGCGCAGGAGCGGGTCGCGCGGCGCGGGTCCGGCCTCGGGTCCGTCGAACTGCGCCTGGCCACCTGGCCGCCCGAGGAACGCCACCAGGTACTCGGCGACGGTCCACGTCCGGTCGAGGCCGAGGTCCTGCGCCACGAGAGCGAGCGCGAGGTCGATGCCCGCGGTCACGCCGGCCGAGGTGACGACCGGACCGTCCCGGACGCAGATCGCGTCGGGCCGCACCTCGACGCGGGGGAAGCGCACGGCCAGCTCGGCGCACGCCGCCCAGTCGGTGGTGGCCCGTCGCCCCTCCAGCAGGCCGGCTTCGGCGAGCACCAGCGTTCCCGTACACACCGAGGCGATCCGCCGCGCCGTCAGGCCGATCCGCCGCACCTGCGCGACCACGGCGGCGGGCGGGCGGTGATCGGCCAACGCGCCGTAGCCCGCCACCAGCAGCGTGTCGACGGGGGTACGGACGGCCGGCAGCGCCAGATCCACCGCCATCCGCACGCCGACATCGGTGTGCACGGGTCTGCCGTCCGGCGACCCGAGCCTCGTCCGGTAACCGCCGGCGTGGTTCAGGATCTGGACCGGTCCCGCCACGTCCAGCAGGACCGCGCCGTCGTACACGGCGACGACGATGTCGCGCCCGCTTTCCGCCACCACACCCTGTAGGTCCGCTGAGCGACCCCGCTGGTTCCCGGAGACGGGCACCTTCACACACGCGGACAACAGCACGCTCGGCAATCCACCCGATACGGACAGTCACCCCTCGGATCCGGACCTGGCCCGTCCACCCCGGAACCACGACCGGGACCCGACCGACCACCGGGACACAGGGCCGCTCGACCGAGCTGGTCCCGAACCAACAGGAGGTGACCCGATGTTCGGTGCGGACGTCAACCGACGCGCGGTGCTGCGGGCAGCCATGGCCGGCGGAGCGGGCATGGGCCTCGCCATCGGCCTGGGCGCTCCCGCCGGGGCGCGACGACCCACCACCGCGGACGAGTCGACCCCGGGGCCGCGCATCGCGATCCTGCTCTTCGACGGGATCACGGCGACCGACGCGATCGGCCCGTACGAGGTGCTCAGTCGGATCCCGGGCGCATCGGTGGTGACCGTCGGCAAGCGGATCGGCCCGGTGCACACGGACACCGGCATGCTCACGCTCGGGGTGGACCGCACGCTGGGCCAGGTGCCCCGCGCGGACGTACTGCTGGTGCCCGGGGGCCAGGTACGCGACGTCCGGACGGATCCCGACGTGATCCGGTGGATCCAGCGGCTCCACCGGCACACGACGTGGACGGTCTCGGTCTGCACCGGATCCCTGGTCCTGGGCACGGCCGGCCTGCTGCGCGGGTTGCCGGCGACCACCTACTGGAGCATGCGGGACCAGCTCGCCCAGTTCGGCGCGACCTATGTCCCGGGCCGCTTCGTCGAGGCGGGCCGGATCATCACCGCGGCCGGCGTGTCGGCGGGGATCGACATGGCGCTGCATCTCACCGCGAAGCTCGCCGACGACCAGATCGCGCAGGCGCTCCAACTGCTCGTGGAGTACGACCCCGACCCGCCGTTCGACACCGGCACCCCCGAGAAGGCCGGCCCGGAGCTGGTGCGCCTGGCCCTGCGGCTGTTGGGCGAGCCCGGCCTCCGCTGACACCCCGCCGGGTCCGCGCGTGCGGCGGCCCTGGCCGTCGCCCGCCCCCGGTCGGTCAGGCGAGCAGCGGCCAGGCTGCGGACCCGACGACCACGCCGATGGCCATCCCGACGAGCACCTGCGCCAGGGTGTGCGCGCGCAGCTCCAACCGCGACCAGCCGAGCGCGACCACCACGGCGACGCCGGCGAGCGCCCACGGCCCCCACAGTGCGATCAGGAACAGGGCGGTCGTCGCGGCGACGGCCGAGTGGATGGACACCTGCCACCACACCGTCACCACCATGGATGGCACCAACGTGGCCGCCGCCAGCAGGAACAGTACGGCCACGGGCCGGGCCCCCGCCGCCGCGAGCAGACCGGCGCCGGCCAGGACGCACGCCAGGGAGATCGCCAGGGGCAGGTGCCGTTGCCGGCGGACCTGGGTGATGTGGCGGTCGGTCAGGCCGCCACGGCGTACGGCCGTCAGGATCCACGCCATCGGCAGCACGCCGCCGAACAACAGTGCCGTGGCGGCGGCCAGCAGCCCGCGCGACAGCGCCGTCGCGGTGTCCGCGGCGACCGCGACACCGGCGGCAGCCAGCAGGATGGGCGGCGAGAGCAGCTCGGACAGCGCCCGGGCGGCGGGGTGGGCCGTCGGGGCGGCCGGGCTCGCGGTCGGGGGTGCGGCGGGAGCGGTGGTCACGGCGCGGTCACCGCCTCCGCGCCCCGGGCCCGAGGACGCGCCGCCCCCTGCCGGCGGTACGCCCTGGCGACCCGCTCCAGCCACCGGATCTCGTCGGCGAGGGTGGTCGCGCCGGCCAGTTCGAGGACGGCGGGTGTGGCGGGCCTGCGGCCGGCGCGTACGGCGTCGAGAGCGTCACGTATGCATTCTGCGGCCACGGCGGCGCGGGCATCGTCCCCGGCCAGTCCCGCCCTGGTCGCCGCGGCCTCGGCGGCGGCCTGGACTGCCGGGTCGTAGTAGGCGGCGAGCCGCAGCATCCCGTCGGGGATCTCGATGGCGCGGCGTTCCACGAGCTTCGCCAGCCGGCTCGGCCGCAGGCCGGGCCGCGCCGGCGGCACCGGGCCGAACAGGATCTCGGGTTCGGCGTGGTAGAGGGGAAGCCACAGGTGGTAGAGGTCGCGGTACGTGCGGCGCAGGCCGATCCCGGCCCGGGCCGCCCGCAGGGAGGGCAGCCAGGACGGCAACGTGAGACCGATGACCATGAGCACGGCGCCGGGCGTGGCCAGCAGCGGCGACACCAGGTCCTCCCGGTCGAGCCACGCGATCGGCCCGGGCATCGTGACACCGAAGGCGGACCACGCGACGTACGCGGCCTTGTAGACGGAGTAGGCGAAGCCGAGGCTCGCGCCGATCTCGGTGAAGCGCATGCCGCTGCGCAGCGGGCCGGCCGGCAGGAACTTCGCCGTACGGTGGGACAGCAGGGCGATCTCGAAAATGGCGCTGCCGAAGGTCAGCAGGTAGACGAGGAGGTAGACGCGCACGATCGGCTCGTCACCGTAGTGGATGGTCCAGTCGACCCGGTCCTCGTCGACGGGCGCCGCCACGAACAGGACCGCCATGGTGACGCCGGCGGCGATGTAGGCGACGACCCTGCGCCGGGCTCTCGGGCCCGCCTGTTCGGCGGGGTAGGCCACGTACAGGCGCATGATCGTGATGGCCACGCTGAACGCGATCATGCCGAGGTGGGTGGTGACGCGCAGCAGGTTCGGGATCCCGATGAGGTGGTTGACGGGGGTGTAGACGACCGGCGCCGTCGCCGCGATCGAGACGCCGAGGACGAACAGGCCGAAGACGAGCGCGCGCAGGCTGGGATTGCGCGGGTTCGAGCGCAGGCCGAGCGCCTTGTACGCGGCTGCGACCAGCGACGCCGCCGATGCCGTGACCATCACGACGCTGACGAGCATGACGTTGCCTCCGGGTCCTAGTGCTGCTCCAGCGCCCTGCTCAGCCGTTCCGCGATCTCCTGCTG
Source organism: Micromonospora sp. NPDC047074 (assembly GCF_040643815.1). NCBI lineage: Bacteria > Bacillati > Actinomycetota > Actinomycetes > Micromonosporales > Micromonosporaceae > Micromonospora > Micromonospora sp. NPDC047074. The sequence goes on along the minus strand of NZ_JBEYVB010000007.1, from coordinate 73,199 downwards.
CTCCCGCGTGAGCCCGGCCTCCTGGCCCTGCTCCGCCGCCGACTGGCGCTCCCGCACCCGTTCCAGCAGCAACTCGGCGAACAACTCGGCCCGTCGCTCCACCCGGTTGCCGTAGCCCCGCCGGCCCAGCAGGGCCTTGATGAGCTCGGGCGGGATGTCCGGGAACAGGGCCTGCGCGTACTCCCGGTCGATGACCGAACTCTCCCCGGCAGCCGCCTCGCCGTGGCCCGGTTCGAGGTCGAACAGCATGTGCGCGATCTCGTGGGCCAGGACGTGGTCGCGATGGTACGGGTCGGTCCGCGCGGGAACGACGAGTGTGTCGACGTCGCCGATGGCCAGGTACACGCCACAGGGCGCGTCAGGGTCGGCCTCGACGGTCCGCAGGACGATGGTCCGCCCGCGTGCCTCCCCGAGCCGGCGGAGGAACTCCTCCGTCTGCCAGGGAACGGGGATCAGGGCCTCGATCTCGGTGAGCCGTTCCTCGCACTCGGCTCGCAACCGGTCATCCATCGCGGGCTGGTCCGCCGGGCCTCTCGTCCGCGGCCATCACCTCCGCGACGCGGAGCACCGCGTCGACCTCGGGCTCCGACAGCTTGCCCGCAGCCTGGATGAGGCGGGTGAGGGCGCGACGGCCGTGGTCGGTGAACCGGGTGCCACGGGCGCCGATGCGGGTGACTCCCACGTGGGCCATGGTCAGCAGCAGTTCGACCTGGTCGGCGAGCGCCGGGTTGTCGGCGACGAGCGCGCGCAGTTGCGCCTCCACCTCGCTGTCGCCGGCCGGGCCGGAGAGGAAGTAGGTGGTCGGTACGCCGAAGGCGCGGGCGATCGCCTCCACCAGGTTGAGCCGGGGTTCCGGTCCTTTCCCGTTGCGGAGGTTGGACATATACGCCTCGGTGACCGTGGCCAGGCCCGAGGCGTTGATCAACTGGACCACCCGGGCGTTGGTGTAGTGCCTTCCGTCGGCGTCCCGCCGCTCGTCGTACAAGCGGTTGAGTCTCTCGCGAAAGTCCGGGCGGGGAGTGTGTGACCCGTCGGATGTCGGCATGCGGCCACCTTCCCTGATCAACCCGCGCCGATCTTAACACTCGTGAAGGTCGATCCGCCCTGACGTAACGGCTGTTGACAATCTGCCTCTCCGCGAACGTAATATCACTTGCCGTTGCAAGTTCCACGGGGGCTTGCAACGGCCCCACGACTGCGACGACACGGCGACATCCGCACCTCAGCCGGTCGTCACCGCACGGATCCTGTCCAGGATGCGGCCGGCGTCCTGCCCCAACTCCACGACGATGTCCAGCGCCTCCCGCCACACCCCGCGCGCCGCCGACCGCTCGCCCTCGGCGAGATGGGTGTCGCCGAGGTGCGTGAGCGTGGCCGACTCGTAGTAGCGTTCGCCCACCTCGCGCCAGAGCGACAGGGCCTGCCGGTAGCACTCGGTGGCCTCGGGATACCGGCCCAGGTGGTGGTGCGCGCACCCCAGGCTGTCCCAGGTGTGGGCCTGCCAGTAGCGGTCGCCGGCCTCCTGGTGCAGCGCCAGCGCCCGCTGGCAGTGGTGCGGCGCCAGCTCGTGGTCACCGAGCTGGAGGTGGTACCAGCCCGCGTTGTTCAGGGCGTTCGCCTGCCCGGATGGGTGCCCGGCCGCCCGGAACAGCCGCAGCGACTGTTCGGCGTAGCGCAGGGCGAGCCGGGGCTGGCCCCGGTGCTCGGCGACCGTACCCAGGTTGAGCAGGGTGCGGGCCTGCCCGACCTGGTCGCCGAGCCCGCGGTAGAGCCGCACCGCGTGCCACAGGTGGTCGCTGGCCTCACCGTGCCGGCCCCGGCGCAGGTGCGCGATGGAGATGTTGCGGTGCGCCCGGGCCTGCCCGTCCCGGTCCCGGACCCGGCGGGCCGCCTCCAGCGCTAGCTGTTGGACGATCGCCTGGTCATGCCAGTGGCCACGCCGGTCCAGGTACGTGGTCATGGCCCAGCCGAGCTGCCACGCGTGGACGTCGTGGCCGTCGCTGCCGGCCCGCCGCAGGAGATTGAGCAGCACCGGATGCTCCTGGCTGAACCAGGCCAGGGCCGCCTCGCGGTCGCCGACGACCGCCACGGTCACGCCCGGGACCGCCGCCGGCAGCCGGATCGGATCCCGGTGTGGGTGCAGCCGCAGGTCGGCAAGGTGGGCGCCGCCCAGGTAGTGGTCGAACATCCGGTGGGTCACGGCCAGCCGCTCGGCGCCGTCATCCTCGATGTCCGTCCGCTCCACGGCGTACGCGCGGAGCAGGTCGTGCATGGCGTACCGGCCGGGCGTGTGTTCGGTGACCATGTGCGCGTGCGCGAGTTCGGCCAGCAGCGGGCGCACCCGCGAGGGTGGCACACCGGCGAGGCTGGCCGCCGCAACCGCGCCCAGGTCCGGGCCGGGATGCATGCTGAGCAGCCGGAACAGGCGCGCGGCCGGACCGCTCAGGGCGCGGTACGACCAGGAGAAGACCGACCGGACGTCGGTTTCGGCGTCCACGCCCGTGAACCCCTCCAGGCTCCCGTGGGCCAGTTCCAACTCCTCGGCGATGGCCCGCAGGGGAAAGTGGGGGTGACCGACCATCCGGGACGCCACGATCGCCAGCGCCAGGGGCAGCCCCGCCGACCGGGCGGCGATCGTCGTGACGGCCGCCGGCTCGGCGGTGAGCCGCGCCGCGCCGAGGCGGCGGACCAGCATCCGGTGCGCGTCGCCGAGCGGCAGCGGACCGAGGGAGACCGGATGCGCTCCTTCGGTCGCCACCAGACCGGACAATCTGCTGCGGCTGGTGATGAGGGTGAGGCAGCCGGGCCCGCCCGGCAGCAGCGGGCGGACGTGCTCGCTGTCGCGGGCGTTGTCCAGCACCAGCAGGACCCGGCGCTCGGCCAGCAGCGTGCGCAGCATCGCCGACTGGGCGGCCAGGCCCTCGGGCAGCTGCTGTGCCGGCACGCCGAACGCGGCCAGGAAGCCGCGGACCGCCTCGCCGGGGTCGAGCGGCGGACCGGTCGGATGGAAGCCGCGCAGGTCGACGTGGAGCTGGCCGTCCGGAAACCGGTCGACCACGAGGCGGGCGAAGTGGACCGCCAGGGCCGTCTTTCCCACCCCCGCGGTGCCGGAGACGACGGCCACCATGGCCGTGCCGGCCCGTGCCGCCGCATCCAGCAGCCCGCACAGCTCGTCGAGCTCGGCGGTGCGTCCGGTGAAGGCGGGCGGCGACGCGGGTAGCTGCGCGGGAACCGGCCTGGTCGGGGTCGGCGTGACCGGCCGGGCGGACTCCGGCCCGGGGATGGCCGTGGGCATCGTGACCGGTGCCAGTCGCGGGTCGGCTTCGAGGATCGCGCGGTGCAGCTCGGCCAGTTCCTGCCCCGGCTCGATTCCCAGCTCGCCCACCAGCAGCCGCCGTACCCGCTGATACGCCTGGAGCGCCTCGGTGCGGCGGCCGGCCCGGTAGAGGGCGAGCATGAGCTGCCCGTGGGCCCGCTCGCGCAGTGGCTCCGCCGCGACCAGGTCGGCGATCTCGTCCACGAGTTCGGCTCCCCCGCCCAACGTGAGTTCGTGTGCCAGGCGTTCCTCCTGCACGCTGCGGCGTTGGTCGTCGAGCTGCGCCGCCGCCGCCTCGATCAGCCGGCCGGTCACCCCGGTGAAGGCGGGCCCGCGCCACAGCGCCAGGGCCTCCCGCAGGTGGACGACCGCGTCCGCCAGCTCTCCGGCGGCGGCGAGCCGGCGGCCCTGCTGTGCCCGATCGGCGAAGACCCGCAGGTCGAGGTCGTCGTACGGGACGCGCAGCAGGTACCCGCCGGACTCGGTGACGATCTCGCCCGCCGTCACCAGCCGCCTCCGCAGCATCGACACACAGTTGCGGACCACCTTGACCGAGCTGGTCGGCGGATGCTCGTCCCAGATCGCCTCGACCAGCCGGGACACCGGCACCACCCGGTTCGCGTCGAGCAGCAGGGCGGCCAGGATGCGCTGCTCGCGTGACGCGGCCAGGGGAATCTCGCCACGGTCGAGCTGCACCCGGAACGGACCCAGTACCTGGAACCTCACGTACCTCCCGCCCCCGTCCGCGCGCCGACGGTGCGTTCCGTGCGGACCCACGCCACCGACGGCCCCGGCCGCCGGCCGAACAAGTCGGCCCACTGTGGATTGTCCCACCGTCGTGGGTGCCGGGCCAGGTGCCAGTTGGGGACGAGCCGGGGACGAACCGGGGACGGTCGGGCGCAGAGTGCTCCCGAAAACTCTGATTGACGGGAGGTAAGTCATGACACACCGCAAGGTCTGGCTCAGCCTGTTCGTGCTGGTCCTGGCGACGGTGTCCGTCGGCTTCGGGGCACGCGGCCAGGCCAACCCCGGCTGGCCGGGCGGGACGCCACGGTTCACGGCCACGCAGCTCTCCAACGCGATCCTGTTCAACGACGGGCCGGCCGCCTACCGGCTGGTCTACCTGGAGCGCCCGCCGACGCGGTGGACGGTAACGCTACGGCTGGCCCAGAACGTGCTCAACGCGGAGCTGACCCGTCGGGGCGGCTGGTCCGAGGCGTACATCTCGCAGCGGGTGCAGAGCGGCAACCCCGTCCTGGTCCGGGACGGCCTGGTCACCCTCGTCGGGCTGGCCCGCGAGGTCTTCAACCGGGAGTTCGGCAAGGAGACCGTGGACGCCGCCGTGCTCCTGGTCGACGACGCCCTGATGGCGAACGCGTACGAGATCGTCCGCGCCGACTCCTACATCGACATGGACGACGTCAACCGGACCCCACTGGAGGTCGGCACCATCCGGGCGGTCTTCGCCGGCGGGTTCGCCGGCTGGTCGTGGGACATGGCCGGCAACCCGGCACCACAGGCCAGCCTGGTGCAGGATCAGCTCATCCAGGTCATCAGCCGCGACCTGCGCGTCGGGTAGTCCGCAGTGGACGACATCGGGCTGGGCCGGCGAATCGCCGTGATCGTGTTGGTCGCCGGGTTGCTCGTGGCGTACCTCGTCCGGGCGGTGGTGCCGGTGGCCGCGATGCCGGCCCCACCCGGCCGGTCGGTCGCCCGCGTACTGATGCCGGAAGGCTGGGCGTTCTTCACCCGCGACCCCCGCCAGCCCAGCCCGGTGGCCTACACGACGGACCGGGACGGCCGGTGGCGGCCCGCTCCGGACCGCAGCCGGGGCCCCGCCGGCCTGGACAAGCGGGACCGGGCCCGCAGCGCGGAGATCTCGCTGCTCACCCGCCGGCTGGACGGGCCCGCGTGGACCACGTGTGACCGCGAGGCCGCCGCCTGCCTGGCCACCGCCCGGGACACCCGGGTGGCCAACACCGCCACCGTCCGCACGCTCTGCGGCAACGTCGGAATCGTCCTTCAGGAGGTACTCCCGTGGGCCTGGAAAGACCTGCCGACCGTGCTCCCGTCCCGCGTGGCCCGGCTCACGGTGACCTGCTAGACCGGTGGCTGGCCCGGGTCGGCCGGCGCTGCCGACCCGGGCTGGCGGTCGCGCCCTGGTCCAGTGGGCTCGGGCTGGCCCGGACCCTGCTGGCCGCCGGCACCGGCGCCACCCTGCTGGTCAATCCACCGGCGATCCTGCTGGCCGTGGACGGCACCAGGAACTGCGCGGGACCGGCGGCCGCCGGCATCTGGTGCGCCCTGCCCGCCGCAGGCGGGCAGGTCGCCCGGTGGATCGGGATCGCCGTGCTGGTCGTGGTCGCCAGCGGCTGGCGGCCCCGGTGGACCGCGCTGCCGCACTGGTACGTCTCCTGGAGCGTCATCGCCAACCTCGCCGCACTGGACGGCGGCGACCACATCACGGCCGCCCTCACCCTGCTGCTGCTCCCGCTGGGGCTCACCGACCCCCGGCGATGGCACTGGCAACCGTCCCCGTCCGGCACCAGCATCGGCACCGGCCGGGTGCTCGCGCACGCCGCTCTGATCCTCATCTGGCTCCAGGTCGCCGTCGTGTACCTGCACGCCTGCATCGCGAAACTGGGCGTGACCGAGTGGGCCGACGGCACCGCGATGTTCTACTGGCTGCGCACGCCCGGGTACGAGCCGCCCAGCCTGCTACGGCCGCTGACCGAGGCGGCCACCAGTTCCGCGACAGGGGTGACGCTGTTCACCTGGTCGGTGCTGGTGCTGGAGTTCGCCCTGGCCCTGGCCCGGCTGCTGCCTCCCGGGCTGCGCCGCGTGCTCCTCGTCGCCGGCCTGGCCTTCCACATCGGCATCGCGGTCGTCCTGGAGCTGGTCACGTTCGGCTTCGCGATGAGCGGGGCCCTGCTGCTCTACCTGTTGCCCGTGGGACACCAGGTCAGGCTGCCGGTGGTCCCGGTAGCGCGGGCACGCGGCACCGGACAACGCACCTCGGACCGGACAGTCCTGGAGCTGACGTCGAAACCGGTGTCCTCGGCCGCTTCCCGTGGCGGCCCCGGGCCGGTCAGCCCTTGCTGAACGCCTTCGGGCTCACACCGAGGATCCGCTTGAAGTGGCGGATCAGGTGCGGCTGATCGTAGAAGCCGCTGCCTGCCGCGATCGACCACAGCGGATCGCCGGCCAGGATCAGCCGGCGGGCCAGGTCGACCCGGCGGGAGATCAGATACTGGTGCGGAGGCATGCCGAACTCACGGGTGAACGACCGCACCAGATAGGCCGGGTGGAAGTGCAGCAGGCGGGACGCCTCGTCGAGCGAGATGCCCGGCACGACGTTCTCCTCCAGCAGGTCGCGCAGCCGGCGCGCCGGGGTCCGGTCGAGCCGCTCGGGCAGGCCCGGGAAGCCGAGCCGAACGCGCAGCCGCTCGGTGATCTCAGCGAAGTGGCCCTCGGCCGCGAGATCCTCGCCGGGCTGCCCGATCACCTCGTGCAGGGCGGCTATCCGGCGGCGGAGCGAGGGGTCGGTGAACACGGAGTTGTCCACCGAGGCGCCGATCAGGTCGGTGGGCAGCCGATCGGACGCCAGGTAGAACACCCGCTTGCGTAAGCCGTGCGGGTGGGCGGCGGTGCCGTTGTGCGGCACGTACGGCGGGAGCAGCGTGACCAGGTCGCCGAACGCGGCGCGCTCGTGCTTGTCGAGGTCGTAACGCACCGCGCCGTCGTCGACGATCAGCAGGGTCCAACTGTCGTGCGCGTGCATCGGATATGCGTGACCGGTGAGGTGGGCGTGCAGCACCTCCACCACCCCGTCCAGGCACGGGCGCCAGGCGGAGACAGCCACGCCCGCCGCGCCAGCGCTGGTCACCGACACGTCAAAATCGTACAAGACCGCCGGTCCGGCACGGCTGATCATCGGATCATGCGACCCGACACCACACCCGTACGCTTCGACACCAAGATCGCCGTTCTCCTGCGCGACGACCTGCTCACCTGGCAACGCCTCAACATCACGGCCTTTCTGGTCAGCGGCATCGGCACGGCGGTGCCCGAGGTGATCGGCCAGCCGTACGAGGACGCGAGCGATGTGCGATACCTGTCGATGTTCCGCCAGCCCGTGCTGGTGTTCGAGGGCGGCAAGGAGCTGCTCCAGGCGGCACACGCGCGGGCGATCGGCCGCAACCTGCCGGTGTCGGTCTTCACCTCCGACCTCTTCGCCACGAACAACGACCGGGACAACCGGGCCGCCGTGCGCGCCGTCACCACCGAGCAACTGGACCTGGTCGGAATGGCCACCTACGGCCCGCGCAACGCGGTGGACAAGGTGCTCAAGGGCGCGAGCATGCACCACTGACCCGCCGGGCGGGGGATTTGGGTGAGATGTCGACCGCGCCCCCGACAGGTACGCGTCCACGGGGACAGCGACCGGCCGGTCCGTCGACCTCTCGGGAACTGGATGCGGACGTTCTCGGGCTCCTGGTGCGCGTGGCGAGGGGCGGGTCGCGGTGTCCAATATTCAGTCCCGGGATCACTCCGGGGACCTACCAGTGCCCGCCCCCCGTAGCCGCGCTGTCCCGCATGGGGTTGCTCTGACCGGCCAACTGCGGTGAACCGTAGCGGGCGGGTACGACATCGCACGCCTGTCCCTCATCGCCGTCGACATGGTCACGGTAACCAGGTGAGCCGAGGGCAGGGTTTCCGTGGTGGGGCGGGCGGGGCTCGAACCCGCGACCGAGGGATTATGAGTCCCCTGCTCTAACCGGCTGAGCTACCGCCCCCAGCACCGCGCGCCGGATCTTATCCCGCCCGGCAGATCACCGGCCAGCACAAAACGGCGCAGTCGCTCACCGGCGGCGGCGTCGACGCAGCAGCACGATGGGCAACGCGAGGATAACAGTGAGCAGCCACCCCAGGGCGACCACGCCCCACAGCCAGCCCTCCCCCTCGGCTGTCTCGGTGATGAACATGCCGAGGGTGAGCAGCGCGGTCGGCACACCGACGGCCAGCGCGACCAGACCGCTGACGACCATCAGTGGGATCTCCCACCAGGAACGCGCCGTCCGCCGTTCCTGGGAGTCCGTCGCGGAGCTCGGCTGGGGAATGCGCTCCGGGTCGCGGGCCGGCATGACGACCTGCCGGTCGGCGGGCACCTGGGAATCGATCACCCGGATCGCGCCGGGATGCAGATGGAACATGGTGGGTTCGATCCGCATCGAGATGGCGTCGTCGCCGATGAGCTGCCGGGCGCCGTCGGGCCAGGCGAGCATGAGGGCGCACTCGGCGTACCGGACGGTGAGCGGGCCGCCGGGGCCGAGCCAGCTCACCCCGTCCACGCCGACGCGCAGCTCGCCGTCGCCCTCCTTCTCCCGGTACGCCGTGCCGGTCACCGTGTCCGGCGAGCGGGTGGGTGCCTCGACGAAGCCGGCCCAGTCGGCCCGGTGTCCCTGGGGCACCATCAGCAGCGCGCCGGCCAGCGCCTCGCGGGCGACCTCGTGCAGGTCGTCGGTGCTGACCGCCTTCAGCTCGGCCCGGTGCTCGTCGACGGTGAGGTTGCGCTCCCCGGTGAGCACGTTGAAGGCGTACGACGGCAGCCGCGCCGCGTCCACCTCGGCCGTACCGAGAAAATCCTCCCGCTTCGCCACGACGGCGTCGAGGTCGGCCTGCTCGATCCGGCCGATCCGCAGCTTGGCGAGCGTGTCGACGAATCCGCCGAGCACGGCGTCCTGCTTCTCCGGCAGCGCGTCGGCCAACGCCCGCAGCGACGCGTTGCCGTCGCCGCGCGGCTCGTAGCCCGCGACCGTCTGGTAGGAGAGCCCGCCGTCCTGACGCAGCGCGCGGTACAGCTCGCGCTCCAGCACGTCGGCGAAGACGCTGGCGGCGGTCCGGCGCCGCACGACGGCGTCCAGCACCACCGCCCGCGAGCCGCCGACGAAGTACGCGGGGGTCTGCGGCAGCGCCGACGAGGGGGCCGGCACGGGCTGTCGTACGCCTGCGGGCAGCGCCAGCCGCAGCCCGGCGGGCACGGCCTTCCCGGCGATCCAGAGCACGGCGTTCTCCCGGGTGAACCAGCGGGCCGCCCACTGCCGCAGGTCGTCGGCGGTGAGCGCGGCCAGCCCCCACTCCGGGTAGCTCATGATGCCGAAGTCGCGCGCACCGTGCCGCCACAGCGGGATGTCGTCAGCGGCGGTGCTGCCCCGGCTGCCGTACTCGGTCCGCAGGATCTCCTTCTCGACCTCCATCCGGCCCGTCGGCAGCTCGGTCAGGTTGGCGCAGACGGCGGTCAGGAAGGCGGCGACGTCCTGCTCGGAGCCCTGCATGTGGAACGTGGTGAACACCGGCGCGGTGGCGCCGTTGACGTGGTAGTCGGTCAGCCCGAGCGGGGCCAGCGCGAGGTGTTCCAGCAGGTGGGTGATGCCGCTGCGGGCGAGCGTCTCGTCGGCGGTGCCGACCCGGAAGGTCAGCCCGGCGCGCATCGGCCCGCCGGTGGGGGCGAGCAGCGTGGGCACCCCGTCCACGTCCAGTTCCTGGATCATGCCCGACCGCCCTTCGCGTAGGCCTTGTCGCGGAAGCGCTGGAACTGCGCCACCTCGTCGCCGTCGATGTAACCGAACATCGCCTCGTCGCCGAGCGGCCCCATGGCGGCGAACTGCTGCGCCGCCGGGCCCCATTCCTCCATCAGGCAGAACGCCATGGCGAAGACGCTGCGCGCCTTGAGCCAGGCCCAGTCGTGGCGGAACTCCGGATGCCAGATCGACCGCTGCGCCGCCTCGTGGATCTCGCGACGCACCTGCGGGTCGCGGAGCCAGGCACGCGCCCCGGCGACGCTGTCGTGGTCCAGGGCCTGTTCGAGGTGCGCCTCGACCACGAGTATGGCGTTCGGGGCGCCGGGTGGGGCGGCGTCGGCGCACTCCCGGGCGAAGGCGTGCGCCCGGTCCCAGGTGCCGCTCCACTTCGGGCAGAACTGTTGCAGCAGGGAGGTCTGCGCGGGCAGGTGGTGCGGGTGCTGCCTGGCGAGTTGGTCGTAGCGTCGGCGCGCCTCCGCCTGACCGAGTTCGAGCCCCCGGGCGTTCGTGATCCGCTGGGTCCAGGCCGCCGCGTCGTCGGGATGGCGGGCGGTGACGTCGATGAGCACCTGTTCGGCCCGCCGGAGGTGCTCGTGGAACCGGGCGAACTGCTCCCGGCTGACGTGCCGCGCCCGGTAGGACGAGCGGATGCGCCAGCCCGCCCGGATCAGGTGTGCCCCCAGCAGGGTGCCGGCGAGGGCGTCCTCCGGGTGCTCGTCGGTCACCTGCCGCAGGAACGGCTCGATGGAGTCGGCCTCGGCGGCCACCCCGACGAGGAAGGTCCGGCCGTGCGGATCCAGCTGTGCGAAGTGCCCGCGCAGGGCCGGCCAGTCACGCCTCGACAGCGCCTCACGTACGGGCTTGACCTCGGCGAACGCCGCTGCGGAGTCGAAGTTGGGCGGGGCGGGGGCTGTGGGCATGGCGAGGATCATAGGTGATCTTCATCGGCCCGGAACCTCCTTTGTTCAGCCGGTACGCAAGCCCGGCAGGACGGCACCCGTGGCGCGCCGGCGGCGGCCCGTACCCCGTGGGAGGAGGGGCGGCCCCGGTGCTTCCCGGCCGCGAGCAGGCCATCCGCGGCTGTCGCACCTCGCGCAGCCGCCCCTGGCCGGCGGCGCGGCGGACGCCGCCTCGGGAGTGGACCTCGCGGACGGATGGATCCGGCCGGGCGGGGACCGGCCGTAGGGCCAGGTGGATTCGGCCCGCACGGCCGGCCCGGACGGAACGGACGGCCCCGACCACCAGACCTCCGGCCCGCGGCCGTACGGCAGCGCGGGCACCGACGGCGGGCGCGGGCACGGGGGCGGGCACGGCACCGGCGGGCCGAGCAGAGCTGGCGGAGCCGGCCGGCCGGACACAGCCGGCGGAAACGCCGAACGCCCGCCAGCGGGGCTGGCGGGCGTTCGGTGCGGAAGCTCCCCCGTTTGGACTCGAACCAAAAACCTGCCGGTTAACAGCCGGCTGCTCTGCCAATTGAGCTACGGGGGACCGTTGTGTCGTCCGGCGCCGATCTTTCCGCGCTGTGCGACGGGGACAAGAGTACAGGATTCCGGGGGGTGTTGGTCCAGGGGGTTACCCCACAACCTACGTCCGGACTACACGACAATAAACCAGACAAATCGTCGTCACGGCGCAAGGAGGCATGGGCGGAGAGCAGGATGGGTAGTTAGCTGCGGACAGAGAAGGCAGGCGCGATTTGGTCGCCCCTCGCGGGGTAACCCGTCAGACGACGGCGCGTCAGGTACGGAAGGAGCCGCCATGCGCGGAAAGTTGATGTTTCTTGGCGGGCTGGCTGCGGGATTCGTCCTGGGCGCCCGTGCCGGTCGGGAGAAGTACGAGGAGCTGGTGATCCGGGGCCGCAAGGTGCTCGACCACCCGACCGTCCAGGAGGCGGCCGGGGTCGCGCAGGCCCAGGCGACCCGCCTCTACAGCGAGGGCAAGGACAAGCTCGGCCAGTCGAAGCTGGGTGAGAAGCTCAGCAGCAACGGCCACAAGCAGGAGCTGACCGCCGCCGACGACGCGTACGCCGGCACGCCGGCCACGGTCGGCGCGAAGAGCACCGGCGGATCGTCGGGCACCGGCGCCACCCCTGGGTCGACGTCGGCCACCACCACGCCCCGCAGCAAGCCGTCCAGCTCGGGCACCAACGGCAGCACCCTCTGATCACATCCGCGAGCGGGCCGGTCACCTTCGGGTGACCGGCCCGCTGGCGTACGGGCGACCGGCCCGCCGGCGTACGGGCGACCGGCCCGGCGTACGGGCGACCGGCCCGGCGTTCGGGAAGGAATCCGGTGCGGCACGTGACGCGACAGGTCCGGGGCCACCCGGAGGTCCGGGGTCACACGGATGCGCCGGGGTAACACGGATACGCCGGGATCGCGAACGAGCCGGGGTCACACGGATGCGCCGGGGTCGCGAACGAGCCGGGGTCACGCGGAGGGCCGGGGCACCGGCGAGGCAAAGCGCGCCCCGGCCCGCAACGTCAGTCGCGGTTGCTGCTGAAGGCGGCGTCGAAGGCCGCGGCGGGGGCGTCGAAGGCGAGCCGGCGGACGAACTGCAACGCCTCGGGCGCGCCGACGAGGCGGTCCATCCCGGCGTCCTCCCACTCGATCGAGATCGGCCCGGCGTAGCCGATCGCGTTCAACGCCCGGAAGCAGTCCTCCCAGGGCACGTCACCGTGGCCGGTGGAGACGAAGTCCCAGCCGCGCCGCAGGTCCGCCCACGGCAGGTGCGAGGCGAGCCGGCCCCGCCGCCCGTCCCCCGTACGCACCTTCGCGTCCTTGCAGTCGACGTGGTAGATGCGGTCGGCGAAGTCGAAGATGAAGTTCACCGGGTCCAGTTCCTGCCAGACGAAGTGCGAGGGATCCCAGTTCAGCCCGAACGCGGGCCGGTGCCCGATCGCCTCCAGCGCCCGCTTCGTCGTCCAGTAGTCGTACGCGATCTCGCTCGGGTGCACCTCGTGGGCGAACCGCACCCCAACCTCGTCGAAGACGTCGAGGATCGGGTTCCACCGGTCGGCGAAGTCCTGGTAGCCCCGCTCGATCATCGACGGCGGCACCGGCGGGAACATCGCCAGGGTGTGCCAGATCGACGAGCCGGTGAAGCCGACGACCGTGTCCACCCCCAGCTTCGCCGCCGCCCGGGCGGTGTCCTTGATCTCCTCGGCGGCCCGACGGCGTACCCCCTCGGGCTCGCCGTCGCCCCAGATCCGCGCGGGCACGATGTCCTGGTGCCGCTCGTCGATCGGGTGGTCGCAGACGGCCTGGCCGACCAGGTGGTTGGAGATCGCGAAGACCTTCAGGTTGTGCTTCGCCAGGGTCTCCCGCTTCCGGTCGATGTACGAGTCGTCCGCGAGGGCCTTGTCGACCTCGAAGTGATCGCCCCAGCAGGCGATCTCCAGCCCGTCGTAGCCCCACTCGGCAGCGAGCCGGCAGACCTCGTCGAACGGCAGGTCGGCCCACTGGCCGGTGAAGAGCGTGATGGGTCGCGCCATGGTGCCTCTCCCCTGTGGTGATGGGGGATTCCGTGGGTGCGTGACCGGGGCGAGGGTGACCGGCCGGGCCGGTACGCGACGGCCACGGCGGAGCACCGGCGGGTGCACGTACGCACCTCGGCCCGCCGGGTTGCGCCTCCCACCGGGTCACCGGCAACCGCCACGGTCGCCACCCCCACTCTAGAACCGCCACCCCCCACAAGAAACCCCACCCCGCCGCCCTCACCCCTCCCTGCCCCGCCCCGGCCCGCCCCGCCCCGCCCCGGCCCGGCGATCTTGCACTTCCGGCCCCCGGTTAGCGGCTTATGTCCCGATTGCCGGGGCATCAACTGCAAGATCGCGGGGCGGGAGCGGGAGCGGGAGCGGGAGCGGGAGCGGGGCGAGGGCGGGGCGGGGGGCCGGGGGGGGCGGGAGGGCGGGGGCGGGAGGGTGGGGTGGGTTAGGGGAGGGTCCACTTCTGGTTGGGGGCGGCGGTGCAGGTCCAGAGGTGGACGGGGGTGCCGTCGGCGGAGTTGTTACCGGAGACGTCGAGGCACTTGCCCGACTGCGTGTTGCGTACCGTGCCGTCGGCCTGGGCGGACCAGTTCTGCGCGCCCGTACCGTTGCAGGTCCACAACTGGATCTTCGTGCCGTCGGCCGAGGCGCCGCCCGAGACGTCCAGACACTTGCCCAGCGCCCGGATCGTCGAGTTCGGCGTGACCGTCCACGTCTGCGCGGTGGAGCCGTTGCAGCCGTAGATCTGGATCTGCGTACCGTCGGCGGTGCCGCTGTTGCGTACGTCCAGGCACTTGCCGCCCAGGCCCCGGACCGGGCCCGAGCCGGTGCCGCCGGTCCCCCTCACCAGGGTGAAGTCGTCCACGTCGAAGAGCCCCGTGCCCGAGCCGGCGAAGGTCAGGTAGAGGTCCCGGGTGCCGGTGGGCACGCCGGACAGGGCGGTCGTGACGTCGGCGAAGGTGGTCCAGCCGCCCGTGTTCGGCACCGCCACCGAGCCGAGCACGGTGCCGGTCGTGGAGCCGGTACGCACCTGGAGGGTGCCGCCCGGCCCGCCGGAGACGACCCGTGCCCGCAGCGACGTCGCCCCGGTCAGGTCGAGCCCGGCGTACGCGGCCCAGTCGCCCGGGTCGATGTGGCCGAGCGTCTGGCCGCCGTTGGCCCCGGCCTTGGCGAACGGGGCGACTCCGCCGGCGGAGCTGAAGGCCTCCGCCTGGACGGTGGTGTTGCCGCCCGGCGGGTTGACGCCGAGTTCCTTGATCCGGATGTTGCGGAACGACGCGTCGTCGCCGGTGCCGTGGTTCTGCAGCCCGATGTGGCCGGCGAGCGAGCGGACCGGGTCGGTGTTGGTGAAGTCGTTGATCTTCACGCCGTTCAGGAAGACCTGGAGGCGTTCTCCCTCGACGAGCAGCTCGTACGTGTTCCACTCCCCCGGCGGGTTCAGCGCCGCGTCCCGGGCGGCGATGTCGGCGGACTTGAAGGTGTAGACCGCGCCGGTGGTCCGGTCGGCGGCGTCGGTCGCGTCGATCTGCACCTCGTAGCCGTTGTTGACGGCCGACCAGGGGTCGCTCGACGGCGGGAAGCCGATGAAGACGCCGGAGTTGTCGTCACCGGCGAGCCGCCAGTCCAGCTTCAGCGAGTAGTTGGTGAACTGCTTCGCGCTGTACCAGTAGAGTCCCATGCCGCCGACCGAGGTGAGGGTGGCGTCGGCGTTGCCGAAGCTGCCCGGCCCCGCCTGGGACCAGCCGGTGGTGGAGCCGTTGTAGAGCGCCGTGTAGCCGGTCTCGGGGCGGCAGTCGGCCTTGGCCCGGCCGGCCGCGTACCGGATGCCGCCGAGCAGGTGGGACCGGAAGGTTGGCTCGGCGTACGACGCCTGGGTGTGCCCGCCGCCGGTGTAGAAGGCCCGGCCGCCGCTGTAGGTCTTGCACCACGAGTGCGGGTGGTCGGCGCCCATCGAGCCGCCCGTGTAGGACGACTCGTCGAGGGTGGCCAGCACGCGGGCCGTGGACCGGGCGTTGGTCTGGTAGTTGTACCACTCGTCGGTGCGGTTCCAGGTCTGCGGCAGGTGTGCGGTGGCCGGGTGCGCCCGGTTCTCCGCCTTCACGTTGGCCGGCTGGATGGCCGGGTGCGAGGCGAAGTACGCCCCGACCAGGTTGCCGTAGAAGGACCAGCCGTACTCGGTGTCGGCTGCCGCGTGCACGCCCACGAAGCCGCCGCCGGAGCCGATGTACGACTCGAAGGCGCTCTGCTGGGTCGCGTCGAGCACGTCGCCTGTGGTGTTGAGGAAGACCACCGCCTCGTACCGGGACAGGTTGGCGGTGGTGAACTGGGCGGCGTCCTCGGTGGCGGTGACGGTGAAGCTGTTCGCCGCGCCGAGGTCGCGGATGGCCTGGGTGCCGACCGCGATCGAGTCGTGCCGGAAGCCGGCGGTCTTGGAGAAGACGAGCACGTCGTACGGGGCGTCGGCGGCGCTGGCCGGGGTGGCCGGGGTGGTGCAGGCGAGGACGGCGAGGACGGCGGTGGCCGCGCCGAGGGCAGGTCGGAGGAGTCTGTGCATGTCGCTCTCCCAACAGGTGTGAGGAAGGGCCCCTTCCAGTGCACCAGGCGTTAGTAGGGGGCCCTTCCTTTCAGGTCAGGGCAGGGTCCACTTCTGGTTGGCGCCGGTGTGGCAGGTCCACAGGTGCACGGGCTGGCCGTCGGTCGGGGTGTTGCCCGAGACGTCCAGGCACTTGCCGGTCTGCGGATTCTTCAGCGTGCCGTCCGGCTGGGCCGACCAGTTCTGCGCCCCGGTGCCGTTGCACGTCCACAACTGGATCTTCGTGCCGTCGGCGGTGGCGGCGCCGGAGATGTCCAGGCACTTGCCCAGCGCCTTCACCGTCGAGTTCGGCGTCACCGTCCAGGCCTGCGCGGCGGAGCCGTTGCAGCCGTAGATCTGGATCTGGGTGCCGTCGGCCGTGGCCGCGTTGCGCACGTCCAGGCACTTGCCGCCGAGCCCGACGACCGGGCCCGTGCGGACCCCTGCGGCGCCGGTGGTGAAGGCGAACGTGTCCACGTCGTAGAGCGCGCCCGTGCCAGTGCCGGCGAAGGTCAGGTAGAGCGTGGTGGTCCCGGCCGGCGCCCCGGAGAGGTTGCCGCTGACCGTGGTGAAGGTGTCCCAGCCGCCGGTGACCGGGACGGTCGCGGAGCCGAGCACGGCGCCGGTGGCCGAGCCGGCGCGCACCTGGATGGTGCCGCCGGAGCCGGCCGAGGAGACCCGGGCGCTGAACGAGGTCGCGTCGTTGAGCTTGTACGGCTCGAACGCGATCCAGTCGCCGTTGTTGATGTCGCCGACGGTCTTGCCGCCCTCGGCGGTGCCCTTGTCGAAGGTGTTGACGCCGGAGGAGGTCTTGAAGTGCTCCGCCTGGCGCTTGCGCGGCTGGAGGGTGTGTTGCTTGTGCGTGGTCAGCCCGCCGGCGTCGGTGTACTCGGCGTCGAAGACGGCGAAGATGTTCGCCGCGTCGTCGTGCTCGCCGTCGAGCGGGATGGTGATCGAGCCCGAGCAGCCGTTCTTCGAGGTGATCTGGTGGCCGTGGTTGTCGTGGCCCAGCACGTAGGTCATCTTGACCTTGGTGCAGTCGATTGTCGCGTCCTCCGGGTCGGTCACCGTGATGCTGAACGGCACGGTGTCGCCGAAGCTGACGAGCTGCCCGTTGGCCGGGCTGTTGATGACGACCGTGGGCGCGGTGTTGCCGACCCCGATCTGCACGTTCGCCGTGCCGGTCGCGCCCTGCGGGTCGCGGACGGTCAGCGTGACCTGGTAGGTGCCGTTGGCGGTGTAGGTCTTGCTGGGGTTGGCACTCGTCGACGTGGTGCCGTCGCCGAAGTTCCAGGCGTACGTCAGCGCCCCGCCCTCCGGGTCCGTCGACCCGGCCGAGGAGAAGTTCACGGTCAGCGGGGCCGGGCCCGAGGTCTTGTCGGCCGCGGCGACGGCGGTCGGTGCCCGGTTGCCGCCGGCGATGTAGTCGAAGCGGTAGAGGGCCGAGTTGGCGTCGCCGTTGAAGTAGCCGGTGCCGTAGTCCAGGACGTAGAGCGCGCCCTCCGGCCCGAACGCCATGTCCATGACCTGCTTGCCGACCCACGGGAACGTGTCGATGACGCCGGGGCTGCCGTCGGCGTTGGGGTGGATCGGCTTGATCCAGCCCCGGCCCAGCTCACCGGCGAAGAACTGCCCGTCGAAGGCCTGCGGGAACTTGGTGGTGGAGTTCAGCGCGGCGTCGTACCGGTAGACCGGGCCGGCCATCGGCGACTCGGAGCCGCCGCCGAACTCCGGCGGGGTGCCGGCGTCGCCGGCGTACCGGATCCAGGCCGGCTTCGCCCCCGGCAGGGTGGGCAGGCCGGTGTTGCGGAACGAGTTGTTGGCCGGCCCGCCGGTGCAGTTGTACTTGGCCCCGGCCGTCCCGGCGGCGAAGTCCCACTCGGCGTACGTCTCGGTGGCGGTGTTGGTGCCGGTGCAGTACGGCCAGCCGTAGTTGCCGGGCCCGGTGATCCGGTTGAACTCGACCTGCCCGCTCGGGCCCCGGGTGCCGGTGGTGCCGGCGTCCGGGCCGTAGTCGCCGACGTGCACGACGCCGGTGGCCCGGTCGACGCTCATCCGGAACGGGTTGCGGAAGCCCATCGCGTAGATCTCGGGGCGGGTCCGCGCGTCCGAGTCGACGAACATGTTGCCCGCCGGGATCGAGTACGTGCCGTTGGCGTTCACCTTGATCCGCAGGATCTTGCCGCGCAGGTCGTTGGTGTTGGCGGCGCTGCGCTGCGCGTCGTACGCGGGGTTGCGGTTGGTGCGCTCGTCGATCGGCGCGTACCCGGCGGAGTCGAACGGGTTGGTGTCGTCGCCGGTGGAGAGGTAGAGGTTGCCGGCGGCGTCGAAGTCGATGTCGCCGCCGACGTGGCAGCACATGCCCCGGTCGGCGGGCACGTCGAGGATGTTGACCTGGCTGCCGGTGTTGATGGTGAAGTCGGCGTTGAGGGTGAACCGGGAGAGCCGGTTGACGCCCTGCCAGGCGGAGAAGTCGGTGCCGGTCGCCGGCGCGTCACCGGCGGGGGTGGACAGCGGCGGCGCGTAGTAGAGGTAGATGTGCCGGTTGGTGGCGAAGTTCGGGTCGGCCGCGATGCCCTGCAACCCCTCCTCGTCGTGCGTGTAGACCGGCAGCGTGCCGATCACGGTGGTGGTGCCGGCGGAGTCCGTACGCCGGACGGTGCCGTTGCGGGCGGTGTGCAGGACCGACCGGTCCGGCAGCACCGTGATCGTCATGGGCTCGCCGACCTCGGCGACCCCCTTGGCGAGGGTGACCTGCTGGAAGTCGGTGCCGACGATGGGGTGGGCCTGGGCCGGGGCGGGGCCGCCGAGCGGGGCCGGCGCGGCGCCGAGGGCGACCGTGCCGGCGGTGGCCACCAGCAGCAGGGCCGAGCCGGCGGAGAGCCGTCGCCGGGCCCGGCGGGTGGGTGGTTCCTTGGT
Source organism: Micromonospora sp. NPDC047074 (assembly GCF_040643815.1). NCBI lineage: Bacteria > Bacillati > Actinomycetota > Actinomycetes > Micromonosporales > Micromonosporaceae > Micromonospora > Micromonospora sp. NPDC047074. The sequence continues at coordinate 54,324 of NZ_JBEYVB010000007.1, read as the reverse complement.
GGACATCGTTGTGCCGTCCCTTCCTGACGAGTGACTGCCAGGGCGGGCGCGCGCCGTCGCGCCGGATGCCGTAGCGGGGGATGCGCTCGGCCCGCCGGGTGCCGTGCCCGGCCGGCCGCGACCTGCGAGGGATGGGGCGCACCGCTCGCAGGTCACCAGTCGATGGGTTCCCGCGCCGCCGGTTCACCTCGACGAAACATGTTCGTGATGGCCCGACATTAAATGGCGTACATCGATGTGTCCATACCTTCCGCCGAATCGACGTCAACTTTCGTCGATCTCACCGAAAGTTCCGCGGGCACGGTTCAGAGTGGACGGTCGACGGCCCGGACGGCGAGGTCGGTCAGCGCGGCGCGCGCCTCGGCGGTCACGGGAGCGGACTCCAGGGCCGCCAGCGCGCCCTCGGCGCGTACCCGGATCATCTGCTCGATCCGCTCGCGGGCACCGGTGCTCTCGATGATCTTCCGCAGTTCGGCGGCACCGTCGCCGTCCAGCGCGGGGTTGCCGAACAGCTCCCGCAGCCGCGCGGTCTGCGCCCGGTCGGCGGCGCCCCGGGCCAGCGCCATCATCACCGTCGGCTTGCCCTCCCGCAGGTCGTCCAGGACCGACTTGCCGGTGACCGACGGGTCGCCGAAGACACCCAGCACGTCGTCGCGGAGCTGGAACGCGTCGCCGAGCGGATCGCCGAACTCGGCCAGCGCGGCGGCCAGCTCCGCCCCGGACCCGGCCAGCGCGGCGCCGATCTGCAACGGCCGGGTGACCGTGTAGCGGGCCGCCTTCATCCGGATCACGGTGAGCGCGCTCGCCACCGAGCCGTCGCCCACCCCGGAGACCAGGTCCAGGTACTCCCCCGCGATCACCTCGGTACGCATCAGCGCGTAGACCGCGTACCCCCGGCGCACCCGCTCCATGCTCAGCCCGCACTCGTGGAACATCTGGTCGGACCAGGCGGCGCAGAGGTCGCCGCAGAGCAGCGCGGTGTTCCGCCCGTACGCCTCGGGGTCGCCGCGCCAGGACGAGCGGGCGTGCAGGTCCGCGAAGAGCCGGTGCGCCGACGGCTCGCCCCGGCGGCGGTCGCTGCCGTCCAGGATGTCGTCGTGGATCAGCGCGAACGCGTGGAACAGCTCCAGCGCGGCGGCGGCCACCACGATGCCGGTGTCGTCGGATCCGCCGCCGCCCCGCCACCCCCAGTAGCAGAAGAGCGGGCGCAGCCGCTTCCCGCCGGCCAGCACGAACCGGTGCAGCGCGGTGAAGACGCCCCGGGGCGCGCCGTCCGGCCAGTCCCGGCCCTGCTGGTCGAGGAACGCGGCGAGCGCGGCGTCGAACCGGGCCCGCAACCCGCTGGCGTCGGTCGGGGCGACGGTGGCGGTCACGCCTCCTCCCCCGGCCGCCCGGCCGGCGCCGGGGAGGTTGGCGCGGCCAGCCCCGCCAGCTCCAGCAACAGGGCCTTGACCTCGGTCGCGGCGACCCGGTCCCGGGCGGCGGACGGATCGGAGCAGAGCAGCACCGGCCCGTCGGCCGGATCGGCGGGCAGCCGCCCGTGCGACCCGCGTACCGCCCGGGCGCCGGCGTCGAGCCCCACCACGCTCATCAGGTAGCGCAACCCGAGCTTCTTGCGGGCCAGCGCCCCGGCGGCCCGCCGCTTCGCGGCCCCCGGCGCGGCCGGGTCGAAGAAGAGTTCGGCGGGGTCGTAGCCCGGCTTGCGGTGGATGTCCACCAGCCGCGCGAAGTCCGGCGCGCGGGCGTCGTCGAGCCAGTAGTAGTAGGTGAACCAGGCGTCCGGCTCGGCGACGAGGACCAGCTCACCGGCGCGCGGATGGTCCAGCCCGTGCGCGGCCCGGCCGGCGGCGTCGAGCACCTCGGCCACCCCGGGCAGCGCGGCGCAGAGCTTCGCCACCGCCGGCACGTCGGCCGGGTCGCGGACGTAGACGTGCGCGACCTGGTGGTCGGCCACCGCGAAGGCCCGGGAGGTCCACGGGTCGAGGTACTCCATGCCGGCCTGGGTGTGCACCCGCAGCAGCCCCGTGGCACGCAGCAGCCGGTTGACGTCGATCGGGCGGGACACGTCGGTGATGCCGTACTCGGAGAGCACCACCACTGTCGCGTCCCGGGCCCGCGCGGCGTCCAGCAGCGGCCCGAGCACTTCGTCCAGCTCGGCCGCCGCCGCGCCGGCCCGGGGCGACGAGGGGCCGAAGCGTTGCAGGTCGTAGTCGAGGTGCGGGACGTACACCAGGGTCAGGTCCGGCGCGTGGTCGGCGAGGATCTGTTCGGCGGCCCGGCAGATCCACGCCGACGACGCGAGCCCGGCACCCGGCCCCCAGTAACTGAACAGCGGGAAGACCCCGAGCCGGTCGGTGAGAGCGTCGTGCAGCTCCGGCGGGTCGGTGTAGCAGTCCGGCTCCTTGCGCCCGTCGGCGTGGTAGACGGGGCGCGGGGTGACCGTCCAGTCGACGTCCGCGCCCATCGCGTACCACCAGCAGACGTTCGCGACCGTCCAGCCCGGCTCGACCCGGCGGGCCGCCTGCCAGAGCTTCTCCCCGCCCACCAGGGCGTGGTGCTGCCGCCAGAGCAGCACCTCGCCCAGGTCCCGGAAGTACCACCCGTTGCCGACGATCCCGTGCCCGGCTGGCGGCACCCCGGTGAGGAAGGTCGACTGCACCGGGCAGGTCAGCGCGGGCAGCACCGTGCCGAGTTCGGCGCGGAAGCCGGCGTCGGCGACCGCGCGCAGCCGGGGCATGTGCGTCAGCAGCCGCGGGGTCAGGCCCACCACGTCCAGCACCACCAGCCGCCGGCTCATGCCGTCACCTCGCGCCGCTCGGCGCCGCCATGAGCCACCCCAGCCCCGCAACGATGATTCACTCGCTGACGCTCGCTCATGCCGTCACCCCGCTCCGCTCCGCGGGTGCCAGGCCGAGGGCGACCAGTTCGGCGCGGGCGAAGGCAAGCTCCGCGGCGATGCCGGCGGCCAGCTCCGCGTCGCCGCGCGGGCGTCGCCCCGCCGGCAGCACCCCCCAGGTGTACGTCTCGACGTCCAGGTGGTCGCAGCCCGCCTCGGGCCCGGCGAAGAGAGCGGCCAGCGCGGCGCGCAGCACCGGCAGGGTGGAGCCCAGCGGCGGCTCGGGCGGGGCGTGCAGCGGCACGTGGTAGTGCACCCGCCACGGCCCGGGCAGCCGCGCGGCCAGGGCGGCGTCCAGGTCGTCGGCGGCATGGGCGGGGTGCGCCGGATCCGCCGCCCCGGCGCAGCCAACCGCGCGGGTCTGGTGCAGGAAGCGCGGCTCCACCCAGGGGCGCAGCGCCGGCGTCGCCTCGGCGGGCGCCTCGATGGCGGCCGAGACCTGCACCTTCACCACCGGCAGCCCGGCGGCGCGCAGCCGGCCCAGCGCCTCGGCCGGCTCCTCCCAGGCGCAGGCGAGATGGGCGAGGTCCAGACAGACGCCGAGCCGGTCGGTGTCCAGCCCGGACAGCGCGGCGACGGCCTGCCCGGTGCTCTCCACCACGCAGCCCGGCTCCGGCTCGAACCCGACCCGGACCGGCCGGCCGGTCTCCCGCTCGACGGCCGCGAGACCCGCCGCGAGCTCGTCGAGCCGGCGGCGGGCGGCGTCGGCCCGGGCGGCGTCCCAGGGCCGCCGCCAGGCCAGCGGCAGGGTGGAGACCGAGCCCCGGGCCGCGTCGTCGGGCAGCAGGTCGGCGAGCACCCGGGCCAGGTCCAGGGTGTACGCGAGCCGCCCGCCCGTCGTCCAGTCCGGGTGGTAGACGTCGCCCTTGACGACGGGCGCCTGGAAGGCCGCGTACGGGAAGCCGTTGAGCGTGACCACCTCCAGCCCGCGGGCGGTCAGCGCGGCGCGCAGCCGGCGGCGGGCGGCCGGGTCGGCGGCCAGCTCGGCGGCGACCGGGGCGGCCAGCCACAGCCCGAGGCCGAGCAGGTCGGCGCCGGTCGCCTCGCGGACGGGCACGGCGTGGGTGTCCAGTTGGCGCAGGATCCCGGCGAGGTCCTCGGCGGGGTGCACGTTGGTGCAGTAGCCGAGGTGGACGGTGTCGCCGCCGGGATGCCGCAGCCGCATCAGCTGCCGCCGCGCAGGATCGAGTTGCCCGCCCAGGTGCCGATCGGCGGGTCGACCGCGGCGTGCTCCAGGTCCGCCAGGTCGAGCCGCCCGGACTGGCCGTAGAACTCGACCGGGTTGCGCCACAGCACCCGGTCGACGTCGTCGTCGGTGAAGCCGGCCAGCAGCATCGCCTCGCCGGTGGCCCGGGTGAGCAGCGGGTCCGAGCGCCCCCAGTCGGCCGCCGAGTTGACCAGCATCCGCTCGGTCCCGTACGCCCGCAGCAGCTCCACCATCCGCACCGGCGACATCTTGGTGTCGGGATAGATGGAGAAGCCCAGCCAGCAGCCGGTGTCCCGGACCAGCTCCACCGTCACCTCGTTGAGGTGGTCGAGCACCACCCGGCCCGGCTCGACACCGGACTCGGCGACCACGGCGAGGCTGCGCTCGACGCCCCGGGCCTTGTCCCGGTGCGGGGTGTGCACCAGGGCGGGCAGGTCGTGGGCCACGGCCAGGGCGAGCTGGGCGGCGAACGCCTCGTCCTCCTCTGGCGTCATCGAGTCGTAGCCGATCTCGCCGACCGCCACCACGCCGTCCTTGTCGAGGTAGCGCGGCAGCAGGTCGAGCACGGGCCGGCAGCGCGGGTCGTTGGCCTCCTTCGGGTTCAGCGCCACCGTGGCGTGGTGACGGACGCCGAACTGCCCGGCCCGGAACGGCTCCCAGCCGATGAGCGAGTCGAAGTAGTCGGCGAAGGTGGCGGGGCTGGTGCGGGGCTGGCCGAGCCAGAACGCCGGTTCCACCACCGCGCGGACCCCGGCGGCGGCCATCCGCTCGTAGTCGTCCGTCGTCCGCGAGGTCATGTGGATGTGCGGGTCGAAGATGCGCATCACGCCTCCTGGTCTGCGCGCAGCCGGGTGAGCAGGTCGGTGGCGTCCGCCGGCACGGTGCGGCCGGCGGCCCGCCGCTCGGCGGCCAGCCCGGCGAGCATCACGGCGAGTTCGCTGTCGGCCCGGGCGTCGAGGTCGTGCACCACGGCCAGCGGCACGCCGGTGAACACGCACTTGAGCACCGCCTGCCGCCAGGCGGCCGGGTCGAGGTGCCGGGCGTACGGGCCGAGGGCGGCGGTCAGCAGCCGGGTGTCGTTGGTGCGGATCGCGTCGTGCAGCAGCGGCACCCCGGCCGCGCCGACCGGCAGCAGCGGCAGGGCCTTGAGGACGGCGCGTTTCTCGGCGGCGTCGCCGTACCGGTAGCGGGTCTCGGCGTGCCCGGCGTGGTCGGTCGGCAGCGCGGCCAGCAGCAGCGCCCGGGCGGCCTCGTCGGCGTTCCAGCCGGGCGCGTCGGGCAGTGGCGCCCGGCCGCAGCGCCGCCCGGCGGCCGGAAAGACCTCGCCGATCGCCGCCGGGTCGGCCGCCACCCGGCGCAGTGCGGCGTCGAGCCAGTCGGGATCGGGTACGCCCCGCAGCGCGGCCCGCAGTCGATCCGGTGTCATCCCGTCTCCTCTCTCCTGCCGGCGCCCGTGGCCCCGTCCCCGTTACCGTCGTGTCGCTTCCCTCGCGGCGGCCCGCAGGAAGTCGAGCGAGCGGGCCGCGACGGCGGGGGCGGCGTGCGAGTGCCGGGGCAGTTCCACGGCGACCAGGCCCCGGTAGCCGGTCTCGGTCAGGGCGCTCAGCACCGGCGGGAAGTCGATCTCGCCGGCGCCGAACTCCAGGTGCTCGTGCACGCCCCGGCGCATGTCGTCGATCTGCACGTTGACCAGGTACGGGGCGACCTCGCGCACGCACTCGGGGACCGGCTGCGGCTCCAGGCAGCGGCAGTGCCCGATGTCGAGGGTGATGCCGAAGGGGGCCGGGTCGCCGAGTGCGGCGCGCAGCCGGCGCCAGCCGGCGACGTCCTCGACCAGCATGCCCGGCTCCGGTTCGAAGCCGAGGACGGTCCCGGTCGCCTCGGCGGCGTCGACCACCGTCGCGCAGCCGGCGACCAGCCGGTCCCAGGCGATCGTCGGCGCGACGGCGTCGGGGCGTACGCCGGACCAGAGGGAGACGGCCTCCGCGCCCAGGTCGGCGCCGATCCGCACGGCCCGGCGGAGGAAGTCGACGCGCCGGGTCGGGTCGTCGTGCAGCAGCGTCGGGGCATGCTTGTGCCACGGGTCGAGCAGGTAGCGGGCGCCGGTCTCGACGACCACGGCGAGACCGAGGGACGTCAGCCGGCGGGCGACGGCCGCGACCCTTCGGGCCAGCGCGGGCGCGAACGGGTCGAGATGCTGGTGGTCCAGGGTGAGCGCGACGCCCCGGTAGCCGAGGTCGGCGACGACCGCGAGCGCGTCGGTCAGCCGATGGTTGGCGAACCCGTTGGTCCCGTAGCCGAAGCGCAGCGCGCCGATGCCGTCGGCCGCACCGGCCACCGCCGGGTCACGGGGCGCGGGCGCGGGACGACGGGTCGGGGCGGTCATGTCGGGGACACCCTCCGGGCGAGCCGGCCGGCCAGCGGCACGGCCGCCGCCACCGCCACCCCGAGCAGCCCCGCCCCGGCGCGGGCGGTCAGCGCGCCCTGCAAGGCGGGCAGCCCGGTGATCCCGGCGCCCACCGCCGCGCGTACCCGGCCGGCCCGGGGGTCGGCCAGCACCGCGGCCTGGGCGGCGCCGTAGCGGGCCACGTACCAGCCGGCCAGCAGGGCCGGCAGCGCGGCGGCCGGCCCCCGCCGGGGGGCGCGGCCGGGCGGTTCCGCGCCCGGACCGGGACGGCGGCTCCGCACCGGCGGGGCGACGCGCGGGGCGGCGGCGCTCGCGGCGACCAGGGCGGTGCCGGCGAGGGTACGCAGCGGCAGCGCGGCGTCGGCGCCGGTGACCTCCCGACGGGACAGGGCGGTGACCGTCCAGGTGTGCGCGGCGACGGTGACCGCCGCCGGCAGCGCCCCGGGCAGCCGGCCGCCCGTCGCACCGAGCAGCACGTCCAGCCCCCGGCAGGCCGCCATCACGGCCGGCCCGGCGGGGGTGTTCTTGGCCACCAGGTCGTACCCCCAGACGGTGGCGGCGAGCGGGACGGCGACCGCCGCGGCGCGCCGGCCCCCGGCGACGGCGGCCAGCGTGACCCCGGCGGCGGTGAGCCCGGCGGCGAGGCCGAGCGCGGCCCCGGGGGTCACCCGACCGCTGGGGATCGGCCGTTCGGGACGTTCGACGGCGTCCAGCCGGCGGTCGGCCCAGTCGTTGGCGGCCATTCCCGCCCAGTAGAGCAGGACGGACGCGGCGGCCAGGGCGGGCGTGCGGCGGCCGAGCGCCCCGGCGGCGGCCGCACCGGCGACGACGTCCCCCGGCACCGACAGCGCGGCCGGCGCCCGGACCAGCTCGGCGAGGTCAGCGGCGCGGGGCATCGACGCCTCCCGCGTGCAGCCGGCGGGCGAAGCCGCACAACCGGGTCCACTGCTCGGCCAGCGAGTGGGTGGGCGTGCCGAGCGGGTCCTTGAAGAAGAAGGCGAGGTCGGTCAGGGGGCCGGCGTGGCCGGCGGCGTGCGCGGCGGCGGTGAGCCGGGCCAGGTCGAGCACGAGCGGGGCGGCCAACGCGGAGTCGCAGCCGTGCCAGGTGAACTCCATCCGCATCCCGGTGCCGAGGAACCCGGCGAAGGTGACCAGGTCCCACGCGGTCTTGAAGTCGCCCAGCGCCTCGACGTACTCGATCCGGGTGCCGCCCTGCGGCAGGTGGCCGAGGGTCTCGCCGAGCACCCGCTGCTTGCTCTCCACCTTGGCCGCGTTGGCCGCCGGGTCGGCGAGGGTGGCGCCGTCACCGCCGCCGAGCAGGTTGACCCCGGACCAGGAGCGCACCTCGAGGTGCCGCATCGCGAACATCGGTGCGAGCACCGACTTGACCAGGGTCTCCCCCGTCTTGCCGTCGTGTCCGGCGTACGGGATCCCGCGCTCGGCGGCCAGCGCCACCAACGCCGGCAGCCGCAGCCCGGTGGACGGGGTGAAGTCGACGTACGGGCAGTCCGCCAGCACCGCCGCGTACGCGTAGCGGGAGCTGGGTGGCAGCACCTCTTCGGGGCCGGCGAGCGCGGCCCGCAGCGCGTCCGGGTCGGCGTGCCCCGGGTGCGGTCGGGCGGCCGGTTCGGTGGCCGAGACGTTGACCACCACCACCCGGTCCAGGCCGTGCCGGCGCCGGAAGTCGGTGAGGTCGTGGACGGTCGCGGCGGCCCGGTCCGCCTGGGTGCCGGCGGTGGGCGCCGGGCGCAGGTCGCGTTCGACGGCGGCCAGTTCGTCGGGCAGGGCGGCGACCAGCCGGCCGGGCAGCACACCGGCGGCGGCGAGGGCCTCGGCCCGCTTGACCAGCGGGGTGGGGACGATGTCGTGCCCGCCGAAGACCAGATCGGCGAAGGTCGGCAGGGCGGGCCCGCGCAGGTCGGGCAGCTCGGTGACGCACCCGGTGGGGCCGGTGAGCCCGGCCCGCAGGGCGAGCGCCCCCACGATGCTGGTGGTCGCGACCGAGCCGCGCGCCCCCACCAGCCAGATACCCGTACGCATGGTGCTCCTTCCGGTCAGGAGGAACCAGCCGTGCATTGAGTTATATGAATATCAGAAGTTTGTTCGGAAAGATACGGATCTGTGCGGATGGGCCCCGTCCACCCGACGCCCCGGGAGCCGACCAGCCGGTGTCGACGTCGGCGGTGTCGACGCCGGTCCGGTTCCCGGTGCGGGCGCGGGCGGACGGGGCTGGCAGGCAGGGCCGGTCGGCGTCTCGTCCCTGCCTCCCCCGCATCCGCCGGCCGGGGCGACGACACGCCCGGCCGGACGTCGTGGGGTGCTGCGGCCCGGCGGGATCGCCGGGTGGTGGCGGTCCTCCGGTGCGACCGGGGAATCCCGGTCCGGCCGCGCCGGAGGACCGTCCTGCTCGTGCGTCACCGGGCCACGCCGGCCCGGCCACACGTCCTCCGGTCCCGACCTCGTCCCGGCCGCGGGGCGCAACCGCGGCCGGTCCCTCGCCGGTCGGGGCCGGAGGTGGCTCAGACGGCGACCGCGGTCAGCGCCGGCTCCACCTCGGTCCACGAGGAGCCCAGCTCCGCCGACCGTGTCACCGCGTCCAGCACGAGCTGCACCTGCAACCCGTCGGCGAAGGAGGGAGCCGGGTCGACGCCGGTGGCGACCGCCTCGACGAAGTCCCGCATCTGATGGGTGAAGGAGTGCTCGTAGCCGATGATGTGGCCGGGCGGCCACCAGGCGGACATGTACGGGTGCTCGCCCTCGGTCACCAGGATGCGGGTGAAGCCCTGCTCGGCGGCGGGTCGCGTCGCGTCGTAGAACTCCAGCTCGTTGAGCCGCTCCAGGTCGAAGGCCACCGTGCCCAGCGAGCCGTTGATCTCCACCCGGAGGGCGTTCTTGCGTCCGGTGGCGAACCGGCTCGCCTCGTACGTGGCCAGCACGCCGCCGTCGAGCCGGGCCACGAAGACCGCGGCGTCGTCCACGGTCACCGCCCCGGTGGCGGGGTGCCTGCCGTCGCCGTTGCCGTCGACCGCGCCGCCGTCCACCGAGGCCGCCAGCCCGCTCGATCCGGCCGGCAGCGGCCGTTCCTTGACGAAGGTCTCGGTGACGGCGCTGACCCCGGTGATCCGCCGGCCGGTGACGTACTGGGTCAGGTCGATGATGTGCGCGCCGATGTCGCCGAGCGCGCCGGAGCCCGCCCTGTCCTTCTGCAGCCGCCAGACCAGGGGAAACTGCGGATCCACGATCCAGTCCTGGAGGTACGTCGCCCGGACGTGCCGGATCACCCCGATCCGCCCGTCGGCGACGAGCTGACGCATCATCGCGACCGCGGGCACCCGCCGGTAGTTGAACCCGCACATCGACCGCACCCCGGCGGCCTGCGCGGTGGCCGCCGCGGCAGCCATCGCCCGGGCCTCGGCGACCGTGTTGGCCAGCGGCTTCTCGCACAGCACGTGCTTGCCGGCGGCCAACGCGGCGAGGGCGATCTCGGCGTGGCTGTCCCCGGGTGTGCAGACGTCGACCACGTCGATGTCGTCCCGGGCGATCAGGTCGCGCCAGTCGGTCGTGTACGCCTCCCAGCCGAGCCGGTCGGCGGCGTCGGCCACCTTCCCGGCGTCCCGGCCGCAGATCAGCGCCATCCGGGCCCGCGCCGGCAGGTCGTACACGCGGTTCACGGTGCGCCACGCCTGCGAGTGCGCGGCCCCCATGAACGCGTAGCCGACCATGCCGACCCGCAGTTGCCTGTCTGTCGTGGACAAGGTGGGACTCCCCCCGTGTGTCAGAACCCGAGCTTGAGGTAGTCGCCCGCGTTCTCCTTGGTGATCGTCTCGGAGGCGAGGATGATCTCCTTGGGCACCTGGAGTTCCACCAGGTCGGACATGCCCCGGCCCTGCCCGATCAACCGGGCCAGGGAGATGGCCGAGGAGGCCATCGACGGGCTGTAGGTCACGGTCGCCTTGAGCACCGTGTTGTCGGCCTGGATGTCCTCCATCGCCTTCTTCGAGCCGGCGCCGCCGACCATGAAGAACTCCTTGCGGTTGGCCTGGCTCACGGCGGCCAGCACGCCGATGCCCTGGTCGTCGTCGTGGTTCCAGATCGCGTCGATCTTCGGCAGGGCCTGGAGCAGCTGCGCCGCCTCCTGCTGCCCGGAGTCGGCCGTGAACCGGGCCGCCCGGCGGTTGGCGACCTTGAAGCCGTTCGCCGTCAGGGTGTCGACGAATCCCTTCGACCGCTCCTGGGTCAGCTCCAGCTCGTCCATGCCGGCGATCTCGCCGATCACCGGGTTGCTGACGCCCTTGGCCTTGAACTGCTCGATCATGTAGGTGGCGGCGGCCACGCCCATGCCGTAGTTGTCGCCCTTGATCTGGAGCCGGTAGGCACGCGCGTCGGGGAACGCCCGGTCCAGGTTGACCACCGGGATGCCGGCCTTCATCGCCTCCAGCCCGAACGCGTTGAGCTCCTTGCCGTCGTGCGGCAGCAGCACGATCACGTCCGGCTTCTGCGAGATCAGCGTGGACAGCGCCGCCCGCTGGGCCGCCGCGTCGGCGCCGGCCTCGACGGTCTTGAACTCCACGTCGGAGTACGCCCCGGCCTGCGCCTTGGCGTTGTTGGTGATGGCGGCGATCCAGCCGTGGTCGGCGGCCGGCGCGGAGAACCCGATGGTCACCCGCTTGCCGGGATCGCTGTTGCCGCCCGGCGCGGCCGCCGCCTTGGTCTGCGCCTCGTTCGGCTGGCTCTCGTTGCTGGTGCAGCCGGCGAGCACCACGCCGGCGCCGACGGCGGCCCCGCCGAAGAGCAGTCGACGGCGCGACACGTCGCGACTGTGCTGGGTCATGACGACCTCCTGGGTTTGACGGTGGTGGAGGAGAACTCGCGGTGCGGGACGGAACAGGGGCGTGCGGGTCCCGGCCACCGTCGTTCCGGTGGCCCGGATGCCGCGCGGTTCGGGTGCGTGCGGTGTGGGGCAGGCGGTGCGGGGCGGTGCGGTCAGGTGGTGGTGAGCCGGTTGCGGCCGAGGAACTGGGTGAGGCTGCGGAACTGGACCTGCTGGACCAGGACGGCGGCGACGATGATGCCGCCCTTGACCATGTTCTGGGCCTCGGTGGAGAGGCCGTTGATGGCGAAGAGGTTGGTGATGGTGGCGAAGATGATCACCCCGAGCAGGGAACCGATGATGGTGCCCCGCCCGCCGCTGAGCAGCGTGCCCCCGATGATCGCGGCGGCGATCGCGTCCAGCTCGTAGAGGTTCGCCATCGCCGCCTGCGCCGAGTTGGCCTGGGCGGTGAGCATGATGGCGGCGATCCCGCAGCAGAGGCCGGAGAGCGCGTAGAGCAGCACGGTGTGCCGCCTGACGTTGATGCCGGCGAGCCGGGCGGCCTCCGGGTTGCCGCCGACGGCGACCGTACGCCGGCCGAAGGTGGTGCGGTTGAGCAGCACCCAGCCGGCGGCGACCACGGCGGCCAGGATGTAGACCAGCAGCGGGATGCCGAGCAGCTCGTTGCTGGCCAGCCCGTTGATGAAGGTGTTGTCCGACACCTGGGTCTGCTTGTCGGAGATCTCGGCGGCCAGCCCCCGGGCGGCCACCAGCATGGCGAGGGTGGCGATGAACGGCACCAGCCGGCCGTACGAGATGAGCAGCCCGTTGACCAGGCCGACCGCCAGCCCGACGGTGAGCGCGCTGAAGATCATGCCGCCGGCGCCGTAGCTCTGGGTGGCCACCGTGGTGCACCAGACGCCGGCCAGGGCGACGATCGCGCCGACCGAGAGGTCGATGCCGCCGCCGATGATCACGAAGGTCATCCCGACGGTGACCACACCGACCACGGCCGCCAGCTTGAGGATGCTGAGGACGTTGTCCCACACCCAGTCCGGGTTCGAGTAGAGGTCGGATCGGGTGAGGGCGCCGATCACGATGAGCACCGCCAGTACGCCCACCAGGCCGAGGTTGCGCCGGACGCCCTCGCCGCCGTCCCCCCGCCACCAGGAGATCCGGCCCGGCGCCGCCACCTTGTGCCCGGCCCCGGCGGTCTCCGCCGGATCCACCGGCGGCGACTGTGCCGGCAGGTGCGCCACCTGCTCCGGCGCGGCCGTGGGAGTGGGACGCTCGCTCATGCCGGTGCGCCTTCCATCAGGGACCCCGCCATGACGAGGTCGAGCACGGTGTTCTCGTCGAGTTCGCCGGCCGGGGCCTCGCGGACGACCCGGCCCTCCCGCATCACCAGCACGCGGTCGGCCAGGCCGAGCACCTCGGGCACCTCGCTGGAGACCAGCAGCACCCCGACTCCGCGCGCGGCCAGCTCCCGGATCACCTGGTAGAGCTCCGCCCGGGCGCCGACGTCGACGCCCCGGGTGGGCTCGTCGAGCAGCAGCAGCCGGGTGTCGCCGAGCAGCCAGCGCCCGACCACCACCTTCTGCTGGTTGCCGCCGGAGAGGGTGCGCACCGGCCGGCGGACGTCGCGGGGGCGCAGCTCCAGGCTCTCGGCGATCCGCTCCGCCTCGTCCCGCTCCCGCCCGGCGTCGGTGAACCCGGCGCGGGCGTAGCGGGCGAAGGTCGCCAGGGTGACGTTGCGGTAGATCGGCTCACCGAGCAGCAGCGCCTGGCTCTTGCGCTCCTCGGGGGCCATCCCCATCCCGGCCCGGACCGCCGCGCCGACGCTGCTGGGGCGCAACGCCCGGCCGGCCATCCGCACCGAGCCGGCGTCGGGACGCCGCGCACCGTAGACGGTCTCCAACAGCTCCGAGCGGCCCGAACCGACCAGCCCGGCGATGCCGACGATCTCGCCGGCCCGGACCCGGAGCGAGACGTCCGCGAACTCACCGGCCCGGGTCAGGCCCTCGACCGTGAGCAGCTCCGCGCCGCCGGCCGTGCCGGTGGGCCGCTCCGGGAAGACGTACTCGATGGTGCGGCCGGTCATCCGGCTGACCAGGTCGCGCGTCGGGGTGTCGCGGGCCGGCAGGTTCGCCGCCGTGGTCCGGCCGTCCTTGAGTACGGTGACCCGGTCGCCGATCTCGCGGATCTCCTCCAGCCGGTGCGAGATGTAGATGACCGCGATGCCCTGGGCCGTCAGCTCCCGGATGATCCGGAACAGGTTGCCCACCTCGTCGTGGGCCAGCACGGCGCTCGGCTCGTCCATGATGATCAGTCGCGCCTCGTGGGAGAGCGCGCGGGCCATGCTGACGATCTGCTTGCCGGCGGCGGGCAGCGCACGCACCATCCGCCCGGGCGGGATCTCGGCGTGACCGAGCCGCCCGAGGATCTGCCGGGTACGCCGGGCCATCGTGCCCCGCCGGACGAAACCGAACCGGCGCGGCTCGTGGCCGAGGAAGGCGTTCTCCGCGACCGAGAGGTCCTCGACCAGGTCGAGTTCCTGGTAGATGGTCGCGATGCCGGCGCGCATGGCGGCCTGCGGGTTGGCGAAGGTGGCCGGCTCGCCCCGCCACTCGATCCGCCCCGAGTCGGGCCGGTGCACCCCGGCCAGCACCTTGATCAGGGTGGACTTGCCGGCGCCGTTCTGCCCGAGCAGGCAGTGCACCTCGCCGGCGCGCACCTCCAGCTGCACGCCGTCCAGCGCCCGTACGCCCGGGAAGGTCTTGACCACGTCGGTGAGGCGCAGGACCACCTCGCCCGCGACGGTGTCGTCGGGGGCCGCGACCAGTTGTTCGCTCATGACGCCTCCGCGAAGGCCACGTCGCTGGCCAGCACGGCCGCGCCGGCGACACCGGCGCGCGGGCCCAGCTCGGACAGGACGACCGGAAGGTTGCCCGTGGCCAGCGGCAACGACCGGCGGTAGACCACGCTGCGGATCTCGGCCAGCAGGATGTGCCCCAGCTGGGCGAGCCCGCCGCCGATCACGATCATCGACGGGTTGGTGAAGCTGACCAGCCCGGCCAGGACGCCACCGACCCGCCGGCCCCCGTCGCGGATCAACTGGATGCAGGCCACGTCCCCCTCGCCGGCGCCCTCAGCGACGTCCCGGGCGGTCACCGCACCCCGCGCGGCGAGCCGCTCGGCCAGCGCGGGCGAGGTGCCGGCGCGCGCCGCGGCGGTCGCGTCCTTGGCCAGCGCGGCCCCGCTGAACAGCGCCTCCAGGCAGCCGACGTTGCCGCAGGAACACATCGGGCCGTGCGCGTCGGCCTGGATGTGGCCGATGTCCCCGGCGCAGCCGTCGGTGCCCCGGTAGACCTCACCGCTGAGGTAGATCCCGCACCCTATCCCGGTGCCGATCTTGACGAAGAGAAAGTCGTCCACGGAGTGGGCGACCCCGCCGTGCCGCTCCCCGATCGCCATGATGTTGACGTCGTTGTCAACCACCGCGGGGCAGCCGTGTTCCCGGGTGAGCAGCTCGCGCACCGGGAACCGGTCCCAGCCGGGCATGATCGGCGGAGAGACCGGTACGCCGTCGCGGAAACTGACCGGCCCGGGCACCCCGATGCCGACGGCGTCCAGCCTTTCGTAGGCACCGTCCACCCTGGCCTTGTGCAGCAGCTCGTTGACGCGCTGGAGGATCACCTTGGGGCCGGTGCGGATGTCGGCCTGCTCGGCGTACGCGGCGACCGGCTCCAGCCGGCCGTTGACCACCTCGACGTCGATGGAGCTGGCCCCGAGGTCGACGGCGGCGAAGCGCAGGCGCGGGCTCAGCTCGACCAGGGTGGACCGCCGGCCGCCCCGGGAGGCGGCCAGCCCCGCCTCGGCGACGTAACCGAGAGCCACGAGCCGTTCCAGCTCCGCCAGCAGCCGGGGGCGGGGCATCTGCAAGCGGTCACCGAGCTCGGCCCGGGACACCGCCCCCTCGTCGCGGAGCAACCGCAGGAGCCGTACGTGCAGGGGCTCGACCGTCCGCACCGGACCCACCTCATCACGGGCTCGTTCACATCGACGCAATGCCGAGGTGTTGTGCCCGACACAGTAGGAGTGTTCTGTGCCACGTGTCCAGAGCTTCAGCCAACTTGACGCAAACTTTCGTCCACCTCAACAAAAGCTACCCCCGCCCCAAGAAAAGCCCTTCCCCGCACCCGCCCCACCCGCCGCCCCGCCCCCTTCCCGCGATCTTGCACTTTGTGCCCCGACAAAAGCGGCATAGAGAACAATCCGAGGGCGGAAAGTGCAAGATCGCGGGAAGGAGGGGCGGGGGCGGGGGCGGGGCGGGGTCAGGTCAGGGGGTGGGCTTTTTCTTTAGTTTGCGGTCGTCGCGTAGTTCGACGTACGGCTCCTTGTCGGGAGAGTGGCCTGCCTCGATGGCGCGGCTGCGCTCCAACTCGGCGTCGAACTCCGCGCCCAGCAGGATCGCGATGTTGCTCAGCCACAGCCAGACCAGGAAGATGATCACCCCGGCGAGCGCCCCGTAGGTCTTGTTGTAGGAGCCGAAGTTGCTGACGTAGAACGCGAACAGGCCCGAGATCACCAGCCAGATCGCCACCGCCAGCAGCCCGCCGGGGCTGACCCAGCGGAAGCCGCCGTGCCGCGCGTTCGGGGATGCCCAGTAGAGGATCGCGAACATCAGGCTGACCAGGAGCAGCAGCACCGGCCACTTGGCGACGTTCCACACGGCCACGGCCGTGGAGCCCAACCCGATCGCCTCGCCGACCTGCTCGGCGAACCCACCGGTGAAGACCACGATCACGGCGCTGGCCAGCAGCATCACGCCGATCACCGCGGTCACCCCGACGCGGATCGGCAGGGTCTTCCAGATCGGCCGTCCCTCCGGCACGTCGTAGATGGCGTTGGAGGCCCGCATGAACGCGGCGATGTAACCCGACGCCGACCAGAAGGCGGCCAGCAGACCGAGGATCGCGGCGAGACCGGCGACGCCGCCGCTCTGCTGCGCCTGGTTGATCGCCCCCTCGACGATCTGCCGGATCTCCCCCTGCGGGATCGCCTGGTTGACGGTGTCCTTGACGCCCTCCGTCGCGCGCGGGCCGAGCAGGCCGAGAATCGAGACCAGCACCAGCAGGCCGGGAAAGATGGAGAGCACCCCGTAGTAGGTCAGCGCCGCCGCGCGGTCGGTCAGGCTGTCGTCCTGGAATTCCCGCACCGTGCGGCGCAGCGCCGCCTTCCAGCTCGCGCCCGGCAACTCGGCCGGGCTGTCGGGGCCCTCGTCGGGGCCGACCGGGCGGCGCCGCTCGGCGCCCCCGGAGTC
The DNA here is from genome assembly GCF_040643815.1 of Micromonospora sp. NPDC047074. Classification (NCBI taxonomy): domain Bacteria; kingdom Bacillati; phylum Actinomycetota; class Actinomycetes; order Micromonosporales; family Micromonosporaceae; genus Micromonospora; species Micromonospora sp. NPDC047074. The sequence continues at coordinate 37,681 of NZ_JBEYVB010000007.1, read as the reverse complement.
GGGGCCCCGCCCGGTTGGCCCTCGCCCGGCAGGCCCTCGCCCAGCGGCCCCCCGTTCAATGGACTCGTCGGAGGCCATCGCCCCTCCCTCGTCGTCGGCGTCAGTCCCTCCGACATGCCCCGGCAGCGGCGAGGGTTAACCACCTACGTGTAGAGCAACCTGCCCATCCGCCGCGAGGCGACCAGCAGCCCCACGGTCATCGCCCCGAGCAGGTAGAGCACGTCGAGCACCCAGTCCGCTCCGACCGTGCCCACCGAGACGCCACGGATCAGGTGCACCGCCCGGTAGAGCGGGGACGCCTCGACGACCCAGCGCAACACGGACGGGTAGTCCTGCGCGGGGATGAACGTGCCGGAGAAGAGGAAGAGGGTGAACTGTGCCGAGGCCAGCAGGTCAAAGTCGTGCCAACTGCGCATGAAGGTGGAGATCGTCATCCCCAGCGCGCCGAAGGCGAAGCCGACCAGCACGGCCGCCGGGAAGGCGACCACCGCCCGGGCGGCGGTGGTCAGGCCCATCGCCACCATCACCACCAGGAACGCGGCCGAGTAGGCACTGCCCCGCACCATCGCCCAGCCCAACTCCCCGAGCGCGATCTCGAACGGCCGTACCGGGGTGGCGATCACCCCGTCGTACAGCTTCATGTGCTTCATCTTGCCGAAGAAGTTGAAGGTCGTTTCCGACAGCGCGCCGGACATCGCCGACGACGCGAGCATGGCCGGCGCGACGAAGGCGGCGTACGTGACGACCTCGCCGCCGGGCAGCGTGAGGTCGCCGATCAGCGCGCCCACCCCGACGCCGATCGAGAACAGGTAGAGCAACGGCTCCACGATGCCGGAGGCGAGCAGCAGCCAGTAGACGGGCTTCAGTGCCGCCACGTTGCGCTCGGCCACCGAGGCCGACCGGCGGGACGCGGCGGCGACGTTCAGCAGCCGGGGCAGGACGAGAGCTACCACGGGCCTCTCCTAGACGACGAGCCTGCGGCGGAACGCGCGGCGGGCCAGCAGCCAACCGCTGACCCCCCAGGCCGCGAGGTAGAGCAGGTGGCCGGCCACCGACCACTGCGGAGCCACACCGAGCGTCGCCGCCCGGCACAGGTCGACGCCGTGCCACAGCGGTGTCGCGTACGCCAGCCAGCGCAGCACCACGGGCAGCGACTCCACCGGGAAGAACACCCCGGCGAACAGGGTCATCGGGATCATCGCGAAGCGGTGCAGCATCGCCAGCCAACTGTCGCTCGACACCGCAGACGAGTACGCGAAGGTCGGCGCCGCCACGGCCAGGCCGAGCAGCACCACCACCGGCAGCGTGGCCACCGCCCACGGCGAGGGCACCGCGCCGAAAAGCGCCGTCACCAGCAGGAACGCCGCCGCGGTGAGGAGCACCCGGAACAGCACGAAGGCCAGGTGGCCGGTGAGGATGTCACCCACCCGCAGCGGTGCGGCGCTCTGCGCGAAGTAGGTCTTGACCCACTGGAACCTGCTGAACACCGGCCATGTCGCCTCGCCGACCGCCACCTGCACGGCGGCCGACGCGATCAGCCCGGGCACGATCCAGTCGAGGTAGGAGACGCCGTCGACGCCCTGGTCCACGTAACCGCCGACGCCGACGCCGAACCCCAGCACGGTCAGCACCGGCAGCAGGAACGACGAGAAGAACCCGTTCCGCCAGGTGCGCCGGTAGGCGACGAGATGATGGGCCAGCACCGTCACGGCAGGCGCCCTCGGCAACGACGGCGCCACCCGCTCCCGCGCCGGCTGCGCCACGCTCACGCGACCACCTCCGCCTCGCTCCGCGTCCACCGTGGCCTTCCTACCTGACAGGTACGACAGGCCGCGGCCACCCTACGGCCGAACGGCCGTCCTGTCGCCCGCTTTCACGTCGCCGCCGGGACACCCGGGCTCAGCGCTGCCGGGCCGCGCGCACCAGCGCCAGCACCACGTAGCCGAGGAGCAGCATCCCCGTGCCGGGTCCGACGACCAACCCCGCCGGCACCGCCGACACGAGCGCGGTGACCAGCCCGGCCACGGCGACGGCGCACACCGCCGCCCCGAGCAGCCACAGCAGCGGGTCCCGCAGCAGCGGGACGAGAGGGAAGAAGTGCAGCCCCACCGCGGCGCAGACCAGTACCGGGATGAACTCCGGCCACCCGGCGAGGGCGAGCCCGACGGCGCCGAGGCCGGCGGCGGCGAACTCGGCTCCGACGATCAGGAGGTAACGGCGGTCGGTGGCGCGGTCCCCGGTGAACGCCTCCCCCGCCCGGCTCCGGGCCACCACGACGGCACCGATGACCGCCGTGACCAGTGCCGCGCCGCTCGCCACCATCAGCAGGGCACGCAGCGGCGGGTCCACGGCCGGCACGCTGAACCAGAAGGTCGCGAAGACCCCCAGGTAGAGCGCGGCCAGCCCGGCCTGACGTCGGGATTGGAACCGCAGTGTCGACATGACGCCCCCGTGCTCGTCGCCCGGCGGCGGTGCGCTCGCCGGCCCGCCGATGCTATGCAACGGTCGCCGTCACCGGGATCGCCGTCCCCACTGCGCGATGACGGCGGGACGCCACCAGCCCGGCGGCCGACCGGGGCGCCGGCCGCTCAGTCGACCAGGGTGCGCCCGGTGAGGTGCAGGAAGACGTCCTCCAGGCTGCTGCGCCGGACCAGCACGTTGGCCGGCCGCAGCCCCAGCGCGCCGACCTCGGCGACCGCCGTGTCGCCGTCGGAGACGTAGAGCAGGATCCGGTCAGGCAGCACCTCGACCCGCTCCCCCAGGCCGTCGAGCTTGTCGACGAAGACCTCCTGCGACTCGGCGGCGAACCGCAGCTCCACCACCTCGCGGGTGGAGTGCCGCTCGATCAACGCACGGGGTGAGCCCTCGGCGACGATCCGGCCGCCGTCCATCACGACCAGGCGGTCGCAGAGCTGCTCGGCCTCGTCCATGTAGTGGGTGGTGAGGACCAGCGTGACGCCCTGCTGCTTGAGCCGGAACAGCCGCTCCCACACCAGGTGCCGGGCCTGCGGGTCGAGGCCGGTCGTCGGCTCGTCGAGCAGCACGATCTCCGGCTCGTTGACCAGAGCGCGGGCGATGGTCAACCGGCGCTTCATGCCACCGGAGAGGGGCTCGACCAGGCTGTCCGCCCGCTCGGTGAGCTGGACGAAGTCGAGCAGCTCGGCGGCCCGCGCCCGGGCCACCCGGCGGGGGATCCCGAAGTAGCGCGCGTAGGTGGTGAGATTCTCCCGCACGGTCAGGTCGGGATCGAGGTTGTCGAGCTGCGGGCAGACCCCGAGACGGGACCGGATCGCCGGCCCGTCGCGGACGGGATCGAGGCCGAGGATGCGCAGCTCGCCGCCGGTGGGCGGGGAGATGCAACCGACCATCCGCATGGTCGAGGACTTGCCGGCGCCGTTGGGCCCGAGGAAGCCGAACGCCTCACCGGCGCTCACCTCGACGTCGATGCCGTCGACGGCGGTGAAGTCCCCGAACCTCTTCACCAGCCCGCGCGCCCGGATAAGTGGTTGAGCCGTGGTCACCGCCCGACCCTAGCCGCCGGGCCCGACACCTTCGAGCGGATTCGACCCCGGGCCGCTACGCCGGACGCGGGGGCGCGCGACCGGCGCGGGGGCGCACGACCGGACGCCGGAAGCCGCCGGACGGCCGGACCCGGCACGGGTGACGGTGCCCGTCGTCGGAGGCTGCTGGAGCCTGCCGCGCAGAGATAGGGGTGGCCGGACGGTAGGGGTCGGCCACCCTGGTCAGGCCGCTTCCGGCAACGGAGAGCGACGAAGATTACGCTAGGTGATCACCTTAGGCGCCTACCCGGTTGTCGCGGCGGCGGCAGGGCCGGGCAATCCATCCCGGACGACCATCGGACCAGAGCGGACGCATCGGATGCAATCGACCCCGTAAATGCCGCATTTTTGCCAGCCCCAGCACGGGCACCTGCACGAACAGGGGTTCAATTGGGATCTCGCTGAGTAGTCGGCGGTCCATTTTCATTACTGACCGCAATCATGATCAGCAATATTCCATGACGTATGTAATTCGCGTATCGTGCCCCCTCGTGCCACCAGTGCGTTCATCCGGCGAGTCCACCCCGCAGTCGCCCTCCGCGGGCACACAGTCCACGGTGGACGGAAACGCGGTCCCGTTGCCGCCCGAGTCGGACAACCGGACCGATCCCGACGGCCCGACGCCCGACGCCCGGGAACTGGCCGCCCAGTTCGAGGACGAGAAGCCCGGCAGGGAACTGTCCGGGCCGGTCGGCGTGCTGGTCACCGGCACGACGCTGGCGATCGGGCTGCTCGCCCTCTGGCAGGTGTTCAGCCCGCTGCCGCAGGGCAGCAAGTTCTACCTGATCATCTTCCTGGCCGGCATCCTGCCGATGGTCTTCCTGGCGTACCCGGCGGATCTGCGGTTGCCGAGGCGACTGCGCCGGACGGGAACCGACCGCCCGACCGGCGCCGAAGGCCACCCGACCAACCCCGAAGACCACCCGACCAGTCCCGGGGAACGCCCGACCGGCGCCGGGACCGAGGCCCGCCGCGAGCGACGCGGCCCCAGCCTGCCGGACTGGGTCCTGGCCCTCGCCGCGCTGGTCAGCTGCCTCTACCCGGTGGTCCCCGTCGCGCTGGGCCCCGGTGGCGGTGGCTATGACGCCTTCCTCGACCGGCAGGGCCTGCTGGTCGGCGTCGACGTGGCGATGGGCACGGTGCTGCTGGTCCTGCTGCTGGAGGCGTGCCGGCGCACCACCGGATGGATCCTGCCGGCGGTCTGCCTGGTCTTCCTCGGCTACGGCTACTACGGCGGGCTGCTGCCCCAGTCCTGGCCGGTCGCGCACGCCGGCCTCGACTTCGGACAGATCGTCGACGGCCTCTACAACTCCGACAGCGGCTTCTACGGCACCCCGCTCGACGTCGCGGCGACGTACATCGTGCTGTTCACCATCTACGGCGCGGTGCTGGACCTCTCCGGGGCCGGGCGGTTCTTCGTGGAGCTCTCCGCCGCAGCCTTCCGGCGCTCGCGGACCGCCGCCGGGCGTACGGCCGTCGCCTCCGGATTCCTGCTCGGCACCGTCTCCGGATCGGGCGCGGCGACGACGGTCAGCATCGGCGCGGTCACCTGGCCCGTCCTGCGCCGGGCCGGCTACCCGCCGGAGCGGGCCGGCGGCATGCTCGCCGCCGCCGGTGTCGGGGCGATCCTCTCCCCGCCCACCCTCGGCGCGGCGGCCTTCATCATCGCCGAGTACCTCGGCGTGTCCTACCTCCAGGTGCTCGGCTGGGCCACCGTCCCGACGGTGCTCTACTACCTCGGCATCCTCCTGGCGGTCGAGATCGACGCCCGCCGTTCGGGCGTCCGCCCGGTGGTCATCGACACGACCTCCGCGGGGCGGCTGCTGGCCCGGTTCGGCTACCACTTCCTGTCGCTCTTCGCGATCGTCGGCCTGCTCGCCGTCGGCTTCTCCGCGACGAGGGCCGTGGTGCTGGCCACCATCCTGGCCGCCGTGCTGTCCTTCCTCGACCGTCGGCACCGGCTCACCCCCGCCCGCCTGCTCGCCGCGCTCAGCGCCGGCGTGCGCGGCGTCCTCGCGGTCAGCGCGGTCTGCGCGGCGGCCGGCATCATCACGGCCACCACCACCAAGACCGGTCTCGGCCCGCAGGCGGCGGCGCTGCTGGTCAGCGGCGCCCAGGCCGTCAGCTCCGAGCCCGCCGTCGTGCTGGCGCTCACCGCGCTGCTCGCCGCCGTCGCCCTCACCCTGCTCGGCCTGGCCGTGCCGGTCACCGCGTCGTTCGTGATCGGCTGGGTGATCATCGGTCCGGCCCTGCTGGACCTGGGCGTCAGCGCGCCCGCCGCGGCGATGTTCGTCTTCTACTTCGCGGTCCTGTCCGAGGCGTCCCCGCCGACCGCGCTCGCCGCGGTGGCCGCCGCCGCGGTGACCGGCGGCCGGCTGGTGCCGACCATGTGGCAGACCCTGCGGTACGCCCTGCCGGCCTACCTCATCCCGCTCGCCTTCGTGGTGACCCCGACCGGCCTCGGGCTGCTCGGCATCGGGGGCCCGCAGCGGATCGCGGTGGCCGGGGCGGTCGCCGCCCTCAGTGTCGCCGTGCTGGCGGTGGCGGCGGGCGGCTGGCTGCCCGGCGTCGGCCCCGCCGGCACGCCGGAGCGGATCGTCGGCGCGCTCGCCGGGCTGACGCTGCTCTGGCTCGAACCCGTGCCCGTCACGATCGGCGCCGTACTGGCGGCCGTCATGGTGGCGGGTGTGCTCGTCAGACGCGGATCCGCCGGCCGGACCGGCGGGCCGTCAGCACAACCACCGGTGAACCATGGGGAGGAAAGACAGTGAGACGGATCAACGTGCGGTTCGCCGCGGGGGTTGGCGCGCTGGCCCTCGTCGCGGCTGGCACCGCCGGTTGCGGAGGCCGTCAGGACGGCGCGACCAAGGACGACGCCGCCAGTGAGATCACCTGCAAGGTCACCGAGAGCACCCGCGTCGGCATCGCCACCGGCAATGCCACCGGCGTCTACTACGTGGTCGGCAACGCCCTGGCCGGTCAGCTCTCCGGGGCGACCGACGGCAAGCTGAGCGGCACCGCCGCCGAGACCGGCGCCTCGGTGCAGAACATCGAGCAGCTCGTCGCCGGCCAGTACGACGTCGCCTTCTCGCTGTTCGACACGGCGGTCAACGCGGTGCAGGGCAAGGGCTCCTTCACGGCCCCGCAGCCCGTCGAGGCGCTCGCCCGGATCTACGACAACTACACGCAGGTCGTCGTCCGGGCCGACTCGGGGATCAACTCGGTCGCCGACATGAAGGGCAAGAAGATCTCCACCGGCTCGCCGAAGTCCGGCACCGAGGTCATCGCCAACCGGCTGCTGGAGGCCGCCGGCCTCGACCCGGCCAAGGACATCCAGGCGCAGCGGCTCGACCTGACCAAGACCGTCGAGGGCGTCAAGGACGGCAGCATCGACGGCCTGTTCTGGTCGGGCGGCGTGCCCACGGGCGGCCTGACCGACCTGTTCACGACCGCCGGCGACAAGGTGAAGTTCATCGACATCACCCCGCTGCTGCCCAAGATGGCCGAGATCAACCCGGCCTACCAGGCGGGCAACATCGCCGCGGACGTCTACAAGACCCCCGCGGCCACCCCGACCATCGTGGTGCCGAACGTGCTGCTGGTCCGCAAGGACCTCAACGCGAACGTGGCCTGCGCGATCGCCCGGACCGTCTTCGAGAAGAAGGACGCCCTGGCCCAGGCCAACCCGGCCGCCAAGGGCATCAGCCTGGAGAACGCCCGCAAGACCGACCCCGTCCAGCTGCACCGCGGGGCGGCGAAGGCGTTGCAGGACCTCGGCGCGAGCTGATCCCCCGGTGCCGGGTCCGGGCGTCCGCCCGGGCCCGGCGCCTCCGCCCCCACCACCGGAAGGCCCGAGTGTCCCTCCCCACCCCCGGCCGCGTGCGTCGCCACCACCGGCCCGTCGACCACACCAACCGCCTGTGGTCGGTACGCACCCAGCTGCTCGCGCCCATCCTGGTGGCCACGGCGGGTCTGGTGGTGCTGGGCTCCACCCAGACCGCCATCGCCCTGGCCGCCACCGACGACGCGGACCGTGCCCGGGTGCTGGCCGGCACCGCGACAGCCACGGTGCGCCTGGTGCACGAGCTGGAGCGGGAACTCGGTGAGACGACGGCGCTGCGCCAGCGGGGCGGCACCGCCGGTCGTCCCCTCGTCGACGCGCAACGGCGCCGGGTGGACGCGTCCGTCGAGCGGTACCGCAGCGCCAGCCAGGACGCACGCCAGGCCGCCCCCGACCTCAGCCGGGTGCTCGACGGCGCCGACGCGCAGCTCGGCCAGCTCACCCCGGCCCGCGGATCCGCGCTGACCGGCGGCACCGCCGATCCGACCTACCTGTCCCTGGTCGAGTCGCTGCTCGCCGTCGCCGACGCGCTGCCGGCCCAGCTCCGCGACCGGGAGCTGGCCAACGGGGCGCGGGAGGTGGCCGCGGTCGCCGCCCAGGAACACCTCGCCGCGGTGGAGCGCGACCTGCTCCGTACCGTCTTCGTGCGGGGCGCGCTGGTGGACGGGGAGCTGGTCCGCCTCGGCCAGCTGCGGGGCGCGCAGGAGCAGCGCCAGGCCGAGTTCTCCCGGATCGCCAGCGAATCGGCGGCGGACGCGTACACCCGGTTGGTGGCCGGGACGGACGTCTCCACCGCCCGGCGGATGCGCGACAGCGCGCTCAACGCGGAGACCGAGCCCGCGGGCCTGCGGACCGACGGCGACGCCTGGTACGTGGCCCAGAGCGGGGCCATCCGGCGGTACAACCTGCTCGGCCGGGAACTCTCCGAGGAACTCGACCGGCAGGCCGCCCGCCTGGCCCGGGACGCCCAGCTGCGGGCCCTGATCACCGGCGGCGCGACCTCCGCCGTCGCGCTGGCGTCGCTGACCGCCGCGGTGCTGCTCGCCGTCCGCACGGCCCGGCGACTGCGCCGGCTGCGGGTCGCGGCGCTCACCATGGCGCACCGCGAGCTGCCGGAGCGGATCACCGCGATCGCGGCCGGCGACAGTACGCCGGCCGACGGCGCGGCCACCCGGATGACCGCCGGCATCGGCCAGGGCCGGGACGAGATCGCCCAGGTCGCCCAGGCGTTCGACACGGTGAACCGGGCCGCTCTGCGCCTGGCCGGTGAGCAGGCCGAGGTCCGCATGGACGTGACGCGGATGGCCGAGGCGCTGGCCCGGCGCATCCGTACCCTGATCACCCGGCAGCTGCGGCTGCTCGACGAGTTCGAACGCGAGGAGACCGACCCCGACGCGCTGTCCCGGCTCTTCGCCCTGGACCACCTCGCCGCCCGCATGCGACGCAACGGCGAGAACCTCCTGGTCCTCGCGGGCGGGGAGCCCGGCCGTACGCACGACGGCGCCCACCTGCTCGCCGACGTGGTCCGGGCGGCCGCCTCGGAGATCGAGGACTACCCGCGGGTGGAGGTCGACGTGCCGACCGCCGCGGTGCACGGCGCCGCGGTGGGCAACCTGGTCCACCTCCTCGCCGAGCTGCTGGAGAACGCCACCGTCTACTCCCCGCCGAACGCCCCGGTGCACGTCGACGGCCGGCGCACGATCGACGGGCTCACACTGCGCGTGCACGACCAGGGCATCGGCATCAGCGACAGCCGGCTCACCGCGATCAACGAGCGGCTGCTCGCCCCCGCGATGCTCTCCAGCGCGTCGGCCGGCAGCATGGGCCTGCACGTGGTGGCCCACCTGGCGACCCGGCTCGGGGTGCGGGTGCAGTTGCACAGCAGCGGGGCGGGCACCGTCGCGCACGTGGAGATCCCGGAGTCGGCCCTGACCCGGGTCGAGGCGGTCGCTTCGCGGTCCGGCCCGGACGGGCGCGCGCCGGTGCCGGCGGCCCAGGGGGGACGCCCGCCGACGCCGGCCGCACAGGTGGCGCGCACGCCGGCGCCGCCCGTCCAGGACCGGCGGATGCCGGTGCCCCCCGTCCACGACCTGCGCAGGCAGGCCCCCGCCGCCGCCGCACAGACCGCCTGGTTCCAGCCCCGGACCGGGGTTCGCAACCCGGCCACCGTGCCCGACCCGGCCAGTGTCCACCACGCGCCGACGGTCGCGCTCCCGGTGCTCGGCGCGAATCCGGCCGGGTCCGGCAATGGCGCCGCGCCCCCGCCCCACCCGGCGCCGCCCCCGATCACGGAGGCCGGGCTGCCCCGCCGTACCCGGGGCGGCCAACTGCCGGCCACGCTGCACGAGGCGCCACCGACCCGACCGGCGGGTGACCTGCTCGACCCCGAGGTCGTGCGGTCCCGGCTGTCCTCGCTCGCGGAGGGAGTGGCCGCCGCGACGCGACGTAACCAGACGACACCCACCAGGAGAACCTTATGACCCCATCCGTGAGCGCCGGCCTGGACTGGCTCCTGGCCAACTTCGCCGAACAGGTGCCGGACGTGTCGCACGCCCTCGCCGTCTCCGGGGACGGCCTGCGGCTGGCGGCCTCGCCCCATCTCTCGACCGACCAGGTGGACCAGCTCTCCGCCGTGATCAGCGGCCTGGCGAGCCTGACCGTCGGCGCCGCCCGGCTGATGTCCGCCGGCCGGGTACGCCAGCAGATCGTCGACATGGACGGTGGGGTGATGCTGGTGATGGCGGTCGGCGAGCGCGCGCTCGTCGGGGTGCTCGCCGCGCCCGGCTGCGATCTGGGCCAGATCGGCTACGAGACCGCCATGCTGGTCCAGCGGGTGGCGGAGGCCCTGGAGCCGGCGGTCCGGGCGTGATCGGACGGCCCTCCCGGTTGCTGGCGGCTCTGCTGGCGACCGTGCTCGCCGCCGGTTGCGGTGCCACCGCCGAGCCGGGGCCGCAGCCCTGGCACGGCGGCCGGATCTTCCTCGCCACCGGCAACACCACAGGCGTCTACTACCAGCTCGGCGGCGGGTACGCGGACGTGATCACCCGCCACCTGCCCGGCTACGAGGCGCGGGCCGAGCCGACCGGCGCGTCGGTGGAGAACATCAACCGGCTGACCAGCGGGGACATGGAGATCGCGTTCAGCCTGGCGGACACGGCGGCGGACGCCGTCCAGGGGCGCGGCGCCTTCGAGGGCCAGCGCCAGCCGGTCCGGGCGCTGGCCCGGGTCTACAGCAACTACACCCACGTGATCGTCCGCACCGACGCGGAGGTCACCAAGCTGTCGGAGCTGCGCGGGAAGCGGGTCTCCACCGGCTCGCCGAGGTCCGGTACGGACATCATCGCCGGACGCCTGCTGACGGCCGCCGGGCTCGACCCCGACCGGGACGTCCGCCGGGCCACGCTCTCCCTGCCGGAGACCGTGAAGCGGATGCGGGCCGGCACGCTCGACGCGATGTTCTTCTCCGGCGGCCTGCCCACGCCGGGCGTCGCCGACCTGCTCTCCAGCGCGCCGGGGAAGTACTCGCTGCTGCCGATCGTCGACCTGATGGAGCCGCTGACCGCGCGCCACGGATCGGTCTACACCACGGCGGAACTGCCGAAGGACGTCTACAAGACGAAGAGCGGCACGCCGACGGTCACGGTGGCGAACGTCATCCTGGTCAGCGCCGACATGCCCGACCAACTGGCGTACGACCTGACCCGGCTGCTCTTCGCCTACCAGGCGGACCTGGTCGGCGTGCATCCGGAGGGCGGCAACTTCACCCGGCAGAGCGCCGCCGGCACCGACCCGATCCCGCTGCACCCGGGGGCCGCCCGCTTCTACCAGGGCGGGTGACCCGCACCGGTCAGGCGTCCGCCGGGGCGGTGGCGGCGCGGGCGGCGGCCACGAGGTGGTCGATCTCGGCCAGCGCCTCCGGGTCGTCGGTCGGGGTGCCGGGGTCGAGGCGGACCGTCCACGTGAGGCCGTCGACGCCCGGCACCCGGCGCGCCGCCACCCGGCCGGCACCGCCCGGCACCGGATGGTGCTGGGTGTACGCCACCGACCGGGTGACCCGCTCCCGCACCTGGTGCGGCAGCTCGCCCGGGTCGAGCAGCAGGTGGCTCTCGGCCGGGTGGTCCGCCACCAGCAGGTAGCCGTCGCGTTCGGCGATCCGCTCGGCCGGCGTGACCGTCAGCTCGCGGCCGGACCAGACCGCCTTGAGGATGTCGTGCCAGCCGAGCCGGTCCTGCCGGCCGGGCAGCCACAGCCCGAGGTTGCTGGCCACCACCACGCCGCCGCCCTCGCCGTCACCCACCGCGGCCCAGGCGAGCACCCGCTCGTCGGCGGCCAGCGGAGGGCGGTCGGCCGGGCGCAGCTTCGGCTTACGGCGGAACAGTCCCATCTACAGTCCTCCCGCGGCCTGCTCGCGTAGCGCCCGGGCGTGCTGCTCCAGCGACAGCAACTCACCGAAGGCGGCGAAGTAGTCGTCCTTGTTGTTGACCGGGTTGATCCGCTGGATCCGGGACTTCAGGTCCCTGATCCGGCCGGTCACCGAGCCCCACTGCAACCGGGCCATGGTGACCGACACGTAGCGCGGGTCGGGCTCGCCGTCGATGCGCAGTGGTTCCACTGCCAGCTCGCCGACGAGCGCCCGGGCCGCCAGGTCCTCGCAGGCGTCGCGGACCGACTCGATCCAGACCGCGCCGCCGGTCGCCGTGGCGGCCCCGCCGGCGGACGCGACGGCCGCCCGCACCGCCACGTGCACGGGATGGCGGTATTCCGAGGCCTCGATCGCGTCGAACATCGGCCCGGCCAGCACCGGCTCCTGGAGGGCGAGCTTCAGCGCCTCCCGCTCGACCATCGACTGCGGGTTGTCGACCACGGGCTCGGCCGGGGCGGGCCGGGGCGTCGGCGCGGCGTCCCGCTCGGGGGTGGCCGACGCGGCGGCCAGCACGGCCCGCTGCACCGGCTCGATCTCCATGCCGAGGTCACCGGCCAGCTTGCGGACGTACTCCGGGCGCTTCTCCCGGTCCTTGAGCTTGGCGACCAGCGGCGCGGCCCGGCGCATCGCCTCCACCCGGCCGTCGACGGTGTCGAGGTCGTACCTGTTGATGACGTGCCGGAGCGCGAAGTCGACAAGCGGCTCGCGGCGGGCGACCAGGTCGCGGACCGCCAGGTCGCCCTTGGCCAGGCGCAGGTCGCACGGGTCCATGTTGTCGGGGCTCACCGCGATGAACGTACGCCCGACGAAGCGCTGGTCGTCCTCGAAGGCGCGCAGGGCGGCCTTCTGGCCGGCGGCGTCCCCGTCGAAGGTGAAGATGATCTCCCCCGCCACGTCGTCGGTGTCCAGCAGCAGCCGCCGCAGCACCCCGATGTGGTCCGCGCCGAACGCCGTGCCGCAGGTCGCCACGGCCGTCGGCACCCCGGCCAGGTGGCAGGCCATCACGTCGGTGTAGCCCTCGACCACCACCACCTTGCCCTGCTTGGCGATCTCCCGCTTGGCCTGGTCGATGCCGTAGAGGACGTGTGACTTCTTGTAGATGGGCGTCTCGGGGGTGTTCAGGTATTTCGGGCCGTCGTCGTCGTCGAAGAGCTTGCGGGCCCCGAACCCGATCACGTCGCCGCCGATGTCGCGGATCGGCCACATCAGCCGGCGGCGGAACCGGTCGATCAGCGTGCCGGAGCGGGACGGCCGGGACAGCCCACCCGTGACCAGCTCGTCGTGGCTGAAGCCCTGCTGGCGCAGGTGCTTGGTGAGCAGGTCCCAGGCGTCCGGGGCGAAGCCGCAGCCGTAGCGCTCGGCGGCGGCCCGGTCGAAGCCCCGTCGGGCCAGGAACTCCCGGGCGGGGCGCGCGCCGGCGGTGGTGAGCTGGGCACGGTAGAACTCGACGGCGGCGGCGTGCGCGGCGACCAGGCGCTGCCGCTGCCCCTGCTGCGGGCGGGGGCGCGGCGCGGCGGAGTCGCCCTCGACGTAGCGCAACTGGATGCCGGCCCGGTCGGCGAGCCGCTCGACCGACTCGACGAAGCTGAGATGCTCGGCGTCCATCAGGAACTTGATCGCGTCGCCACCGGCGCCGCAGCCGAAGCAGTACCAGACGTTGCGGGCGGGCGAGACGTTGAACGACGGGCTCTTCTCGTCGTGGAACGGGCACAACCCCTTGAGGTTGCCGGCGCCGGCCGACTTCAGCGTCACCGTCTCGGAGATGACGTCGGCGATCGAGCTGCGCTCCCGGACCAGCGCGATGTCCTCGTCCCGGATCCGCCCAGCCATCTCCGCCACCCCCTCGCCGTACATCCTGCCCTGTCCCACCGACGGCACGCCGCCGGGGGACGCCACGGGTGGCGACCGCCGCCGTCACCTCGGGCGATCGCCCCCGGGGTCGGTACCGGGCCGGGCTACGGGCGCGGCCGGCGCAGGTAGCGCCGCACCGGCGGCGGGTCCTCCTCGTCGTACGACCGGGCGGCCCGGATCGCGGCGGCCAGGCCGGAGCGGCGGACCCGCGGCGGCGGGTTGACCGCCGGGTCCCGGGCCATGTCCCGGACCAGGGCTACGGCCAGGCCGAGCATCACCACGACGAACGGCAGGGCGACCAGGATCGTCGCCTGTTGCAGCGCGTCCAGCCCGCCCACCAGCAGCAGCACGGCGGCCACGGTACCGATGAGCACCCCCCAGACCACCACCAGCGCGCGGTGCGGGCGCAGCGCCCCCCGGGAGGTCAACGAGCCGAGCACCAGCGCGGCGGAGTCGGCGCCGGTGACGAAGAAGAGCGCGACCAGCACCATCGCCAGCAGGGTGGTCAGGCCCGCCAGGGGCAGCGCCTCCAGCAGGCCGAACAGGGCCCGCTCGGTGCCCGCCCGCACGTCGGCGACCAGGTCCCGGGTGCCGGTGGCCTGCACCCGCAGGGCGCTGCCGCCCAGCACCGCGAACCAGACCACGCTGGCCCCGCTGGGCACCAGCAGCACCCCGGCGACGAACTGCCGGACGGTGCGCCCCCGGGAGATCCGGGCGACGAAGATGCCGACGAACGGCGCCCAGGAGATCCACCACGCCCAGTAGAAGATCGTCCAGTTGCCCAGCCAGGCCGGGTCGGAGAAGGCGCCCGTGCGGGTGGACATCGTGAGCAGGCTGCTCAGGTAGTCGCCGACCGCCGCGGGCAGCACCTCCAGCGTGTAGATCGTCGGGCCGGCCACGAACACGAACACCATCAGGGCGACGGCGAGCACGACGTTGGTGGTGGACAGCCACTTGATGCCCCGGTGCAGGCCGGAGAAGGCGGAGACGACGAACGCCAGGGTGAGGGCGCCGACCACCACCAGCTCGACCGCGGTGGAGTCACCGACAGGGGTGGTCAGGTCGAGCCCGGCGGCGACCTGGAGCGCGCCGAGGCCGAGGCTGGTCGCCGAGCCGAACACGGTGGCGAAGACGGCCAGCAGGTCGATCGCGCGGCCGACCGGCCCGTCGGCCCGCGTACCGAGCAGTGGCTGGAAGGCGGCCGAGATCCGGTTCGGCCGCCCCTTGCGGAAGGTCGAGTACGCCAGCGCGAGCGCCACCACCGAGTAGATCGCCCACGGGTGCAGCGTCCAGTGGAAGAGCGTGTACCGCATCGCCGCCGCAGCGGCGGCCCCGGTGTTCGCCGCGACGCCGGTCGCCGGGGGTGGGGTGGCGTAGTGCTCGATCGGCTCGGCGACGGCGTAGAAGACCAGGCCGATCCCCATGCCGGCGCTGAACATCATGGCCACCCAGGCGAGGGTGCTGAACTCCGGTTCGTCGTCGTCGGCGCCGAGCCGGATCCGGCCGAACTTCGTCGCCGCGATCACCACCGAGAGCACCAGGAAGGCGTCGGCGGCCAGCACGAAGAACCAGCCGAAGGTGTCGATCACCCAGGCCAGGCCCGCCTCGCCGAACCCGGCCAGGGAGCCCCGGGCCAGCACGCCCCACGCCACCACGGCCAGCACGCCGCCGACGCTGAGCCCCAGCACCGTCCGGTCGACCCGGCCGTCGGCCCGCGGCCGGTGGCGTACCTGCCCGCTCATGGTCACCCCCGTGCCCATCCTGCTGGGCAGGAGGGCGGCACACGGCGTTATCGGGCGAACGCGTGCCGCCGCCGGGTGCGGGCCGGTGACCGGTCAGGCCGAGATGGCGACGGCCTCCTCGGCCTCCACCTGGCGGTTCCACTCGGGCTTGCTGGCGCGCCAGCCCTCGTCGGTCAGGCCCCGGCGCCAGTAGCCGGAGATGGAGAGCCGCTCGCGGGACACGCCGCGCTCGACGCGGAGCAGGCGGCGCAGCTCCTTGACGAAGGTGGCCTCGCCGTGGACGAAGGCGTGCACGTCGCCGGGCGGGAACTCCAGGTCGCGGACCGCCGCGACCAGGGCCTCGCCGACCGGGCGTTCGCCCCGGTGCAGCCAGGTCAGCCGCACCGCGCCCGGGCTGGCCAGCGGCTGCTCCTCGGCCGGGTCGGCGACCTCGACGAACACGGCGGCCGGGGCGTCGACGGGCAGCCGCTCCAGGGCGGCGGCGATCGCCGGCAGCGCGCTCTCGTCGCCGACCAGCAGGTGCCAGTCGGCCTCCTGGCTGGGCGCGTACGCGCCGCCGGGGCCGACGAAGTGCACCGGGTCGCCGGGGCGCAGCGCGGCCGCCCACGGCCCGCCCAGGCCCTCGTCGCCGTGGTGCACGATGTCGACGGTCAGCTCGCCGGCCACCGGGTCGAAGGCCCGCACCGTGTACGCGCGCAGCCGGGGCCACTGCTCCCGGGGCAGGTCGCGACGGATCGCGTCGAGGTCCAGCGGGCTCGGGTAGTCGACGCCCGGCACCGGAAATACGATCTTGATGTAGTGGTCGGTGAACTCGCCCACCGGCAGGCCGGCCAGCTCCTCCCCCCCGAGCACCAGTCGGACCAGGTGGGGGGTGGGCCGCCCGGTGCGCAGCACCCGGGTGGCCGTGACCTTCTTGGGGCGATCCGTCATGCCGGTTAGGTTAGCCTAACTATGCTCGTCAGCCCACCCGGCGCTTTCCGCCGCCGGGCTGCCACCCCCGGCATGGCGCGTCAGGCGTGCGTGCCAGGCGACGGCCGCCGGGTCGGTCAGCGAGGCGACCTGGTCGATCACCACCCGGAGCCGGGCCGCGTCGTCCGGCGCGGCCGACCAGAGCGGGGCGAAGACGGGATCCAGCCCGTCCGGCGCCCGGCCGGCCAGGGCGTCCACCAGTTCGGCCAGGATCTCCCGCTGCCGCCGGTAGCGGTCCTCCGCGCCGGGGCGACGCATCACGTACCGCAGGGCGATGCCCTTGAGCAACGCGCACCGCGCCCGGGTCCGCCGCGGCACCACCAGGTCGGCGGCGTACCGGCGGTGCGGCCCCGGGCCGTACCGTTCCCGCGTGGCCGCCACCACGGCCGAGACGAACCGGCCGGTCAGCACGCTGGTGGTCGCCTTCAGCGCGGCCTGCGCGCGGTGGCTGCCGTCGTATCCGGCCAGCGGGGCGAGCACCGGGTCGCCGAGCAGTTCCGTCAACACGTCGCCGAGGTCGGCCGGGGACTCGCCGGAGTAGGTGGCGGCGACGTCGGCGCAGAGCGCGGCCCGCTCCTGCGGGTCGGCCAGCAGCGGGCGCAGCGACACGTATCCGCCGTGGATGCCGTCCTCGACGTCGTGCACCGAGTACGCGACGTCGTCGGCCCAGTCCATCACCTGCGCCTCCAGGCAGCGCCGGCCGCCGGGGGGCGCCACGTCGGCGCCGGGCGGGACGCCGGCCCGCAGCCAGGCGAAGACGGGCAGGTCGTCGGCGTACACCCCGAACTTCCGGACGCCCGGCTGGCGGGGCCACGGGTACTTGCTGACCGCGTCGAGCGAGGCACGGGTGAGGTTGAGGCCGGCGGAGGCGCCGCCGGGGGCGATCACCTTGGCCTCCAGCCGGGTCAGCACCCGCAGCGTCTGCGCGTTGCCCTCGAAGCCACCGCACCCGGCGGCGAGTTCGTCCAGCGCGTCCTCGCCGTTGTGCCCGAACGGCGGGTGCCCCAGGTCGTGGGCGAGCCCGGCCGTGTCCACCACGTCCGGGTCGCAGCCCAGCCGGGCCCCCATCTCGCGGGCGATCTGCGCGACCTCCAGCGAATGCGTCAGCCGCGTCCGCAGGAAGTCGTCCGTGCCGGCCGTGTGCACCTGGGTCTTGGCCGCGAGCCGCCGGAACGCCGCCGAGTGCAGCACCCGGGCGCGGTCCCGCTCGTACGCCGACCGCCCGTACCCGGTGTCCTTCGGCCGTTCAGCGGCCCAGCGGGCGGCGGCCGGGTCGCCCGCCCCCGGCCGGACGCTCAATCCGCACGCTGCCGCAGCACGCGGAACTCGTTGCCCTCCGGGTCGGCCAGCATGGTCCACGCGCCGTCGCCCTGCCCGACATCGACGTGCCGGGCGCCCATGTCGACCAGCCGCTCGACCTCGGCCTCCTGGTCGTCGGGACGCAGGTCGAGGCGCAGCCGGTTGCGGCTCTCCTTGTCGTCGGGGGCCGACACGAAGAGGAGGCCGGGCCGGCGCTCGCCGGAGCGCCGGATCTCCACCTCGTCCAGCCGCTCGGTGACCACCTGGTAGCCCAGCGCCTCGGCCCACCAGCGGGCGAGCCGGGCCGGATCCCGGGCGTCGACGGTCAGGCTCTCCCAGGCGCTGCTCATGTCGATCAGGTTACGCCCGGGCGCGCCGAACGGCTCGCCGCCGTCGCCAAGCCCGACGGTCGCGCAACCTCCGAACAGATGAGAGTTGTCACCCGATTGCCGACCGTTACGGGATCGCGCTCCGGCATGGCCCCCGGTAGCGTTCCCAGCGCGGAACGTGACCAGACTGAGGGCCCGACGGTGGGAGAGACACCCGTGGACGCGGACACGATGATGGGAACGGAATTGCTGGGGCTGCGCCGGCGCCGCCCCGAGGTGACGGGCACGGTGCTGGCCGGCACCGACGGCCTGCTGATATCCAGTGACCTGCCGGCGACGGACGCCACCCATCTGGCGGCGCTCGCGGCGGCCAGCTTCGGTCTCGGCCACCGGGTGGCCGACACGGCAGGGCGCGGCGAGTTCCGTGAGTCGGTGGTCCGCACCTCGGCCGGTGCCGTCGTCACCTATCCCGTGGGGAGCAACGCCCTACTGACGCTCGTCGCCGAGGGCACCGCCGACCTGGAGGCGCTGCACACCGACGCGCGGGCCGTGGCCCGGCGCGCCGGCTCGGTGCTGGACGCCCGCCGCCGGATCGGGGCGACGCCGGTGCCCGAGACGCACGCCCCACTCGCGACCCACCCGCCGGGGCGGCCCCTGCCCCGGCGCCACCCCCACCACAGCTGGCGTCGCCCACCGGTCTGAACCGTCCGAAACCGCACGTCCAGCCCCGGTGGACAGCACCGGTCAGGCTGAAACGGCAGCGGCGGCGGCCCCCGCTCCCCCGGGTCCGCCGCCGCCCTGCCGATTGTCCGCGTCAGCGACTGTCCGAGCCGTCCGTCTCCACGGCCGCCCGGCCGGCCTCCAGCCGGGCGACGGGCACCCGGAAGGGCGAGCAGGACACGTAGTCCAGGCCGACCTCGTGGAAGAAGTGCACCGACTCCGGGTCACCGCCGTGCTCGCCGCAGACCCCGAGCTTCAGCCCCGGCCGGGCCGCCCGACCCTCCTCGGCGGCGATGCGGACCAGCCGGCCCACGCCGTCGCGGTCGATCGACTCGAACGGCGAGATGCCGAAGATGCCCAGTTCCAGGTAGCGCCAGAAGAACGCGCCCTCGACGTCGTCGCGGGAGAAGCCCCAGCCCATCTGGGTCAGGTCGTTGGTGCCGAAGGAGAAGAACTGCGCCGCCTCGGCGATCTGGCCGGCGGTCAGCGCCGCCCGGGGCACCTCGATCATCGTGCCGATCAGCACCTCGACCGGCTGGTCGCGGGTCACGTCGGCGATGATCCGCTCCGCCTCGGCGCGTACCGTCTCCAACTCCTGCACGGCCCCGACCAGCGGCACCATGATCTCCGGGCGTGGCGTGACGCCGTCCTTCGCGCACTCGACCGCCGCCTCGACGATCGCCCGCACCTGCATCGCGAACAGGCCGGGGATGACCAGCCCGAGGCGTACGCCCCGCAGCCCCAGCATCGGGTTCTGCTCGTGCATCCGGCGGACGGCGGCCAGCAACGCCTCCTCCTGGGCCACGTCCTCGCCGCGTTCCTGGGCGACCGCCACGTTGACCGCGAGCTGCTCCAGCGGGGGCAGGAACTCGTGCAGCGGCGGGTCGATCAGCCGGACCGTCACCGGCAGTCCGTTCATCTCCCGCAGGATCTCCACGAAGTCGGCCCGCTGCAACGGCAGCAGCGCGGCCAGCGCGGCCTCCCGGTCGGCGTTGTCGCGGGCCAGGATCAGCCGCTCGACCAGCTCACGCCGGTCGCCGAGGAACATGTGCTCGGTGCGGCAGAGCCCGATGCCCTCCGCGCCGAAGCGCCGGGCCCGGGCGGCGTCCGCGCCGGTGTCGGCGTTCGTGCGTACGGCGAGCCGCCGCTTGCCGTCGGCGTGCGTCATGATCCGGTGTACGGCCCTGACCAGTGCGTCGTCGGTCCCCTCCGGGTCCAGCTCGCCCTCGAAGTACTGCACCACCTCGGACGGCGTGACCGGCACCTCGCCCAGGTAGACCTTGCCGGTGGTGCCGTCGATGCTGACGACGTCGCCCTCGACGACGGTCCGCCCGTCGACGACGAAGCGGCGCTGCGGGATGTTGATGTCGAGCTCGTCAGCGCCGGAGACGCAGGTCTTGCCCATCCCCCGGGCCACCACGGCGGCGT
The DNA here is from genome assembly GCF_040643815.1 of Micromonospora sp. NPDC047074. Classification (NCBI taxonomy): domain Bacteria; kingdom Bacillati; phylum Actinomycetota; class Actinomycetes; order Micromonosporales; family Micromonosporaceae; genus Micromonospora; species Micromonospora sp. NPDC047074. The sequence continues at coordinate 17,519 of NZ_JBEYVB010000007.1, read as the reverse complement.
GGCTGGTCTTGCCACCACGGGACGTGAGGATGCCCTGCGCGGCGATCATGCCGTTGAGGTCGTCGGGGTTGGTCTCCCGGCGGACCAGGATCACCGCCTCCCCCTCGGCGGCCAGCTCGACCGCGCGGGCGGAGGTGAAGACGACCTTGCCGACGGCCGCGCCCGGGGACGCGCCGATGCCCTTGGCGACCGGCTGGAACTCGTGGTCGAGCTGGAAACGCGGGAACATCAGCTGGGCGAGCTGCGCGCCGTTGACCCGGTGCAGCGCCTCGTCGAGGTCGATCAGGCCCTCGTCGACGAGCTGGCCGGCGATGACGAACGCGGCGGCGGCGGTGCGCTTGCCGACCCGGGTCTGGAGCATCCAGAGCTTGCCGCGTTCGATGGTGAACTCGATGTCGCAGAGGTCCCGGTAGTGACCCTCCAGCCGGGCCATGATGCCGAGCAGTTCGTCGTAGGACTTCTTGTCCAACCGCTCCAGCTCCTGCAACGGCACGGTGTTGCGGATGCCCGCCACCACGTCCTCGCCCTGGGCGTTGGCCAGGTAGTCGCCGTAGATGCCCTGGGCGCCGCTGGCGGGGTCCCGGGTGAACGCGACGCCGGTGCCGGAGTCCGGGCCGAGGTTGCCGAAGACCATCGCCACCACGTTGACCGCGGTGCCGAGCTCGGCCGGGATCCGCTCCTGGCGGCGGTAGAGCACCGCGCGCTCGGCGTTCCACGACTCGAAGACCGCGCGGATGGCCAGGTCGAGCTGCTCGCGCGGCTCCTGCGGGAACTCCCGCCCGGTGTGCTTGTGGAAGATCTTCTTGTACGCGTCGACCAGCCCCCGCAGGTCGTCCGCGTCGAGGTCGAGGTCGTTCTGGGTGCCCTTGGCGCGTTTGGCGTCGTCGAGCGCGTGCTCGAACTCCTCGCCCGGCACCTCGCACACCGTCTTGCCGAACATCTGGATCAGGCGGCGGTACGAGTCCCAGGCGAACCGGTCCGCGCCGCCGAAGGCGGCCTGGTCAGCCGAGCCGCCGAAGGCGGCCTGGTCAGCCGAGCCGCCGAAGGCATGCTGGCCAGCCGAGCCGCCGGAGGCATGCTGGCCAGCCGAGCCGCCGGCCTGCCGGGCGAGCCCCTGGACGCTGCGGTCGTTCAGGCCGACGTTGAGGACCGTCTCCATCATTCCGGGCATGGAGAACTTGGCCCCGGAGCGGACGGAGACCAGCAGCGGGTCCTCCGGGTCGCCGAGGCGCTTGCCCATCGCCTGTTCCAGAGCTTCGAGGTGGGCGGCGATCTGGCCGGCCAGGCCGGCGGGCTCCTCACCGGTGGCGAGGTACGCCTTGCAGGCCTCCGTGGTGATCGTGAAGCCCGGTGGGACCGGCAGCCCGAGATTGGTCATCTCGGCCAGGTTGGCCCCCTTGCCGCCGAGCAGGTCCTTGAGATCCTTGTTGCCCTCGGCGAAGTCGTAGACGTACTTGTCTTCCACCGTCTCTTGCGCTGCCACCAGAGCCTCCCACGCGCGCCGGTCCGACACTTAACGAAGGTTTAGTTGCTTCCAGTACCCCGGGGTGGACCACCGGCAATCCCAGCGACGAGCCGGCCGGTGGGCGAAGGCTAAGCGAACATCGCGTGACCTGGGACCGTTCGGTGACAATAGGCACAGCCATCACGACTATCCGCGTTCGTACGGGTTTTTGGGAACGCTTCCACGCGCACGATCACGCATTTCCGGTACTGGTCGTACTCTTGGGCGAACGCATTTCGGTGAACCTCACCATTGCCATAACCACCGCGAATACACCCCTGGAGAGCCGTCGCCGTGCCACCCGTCCCCACCGCCGCACCGGAGCCGCTCGACCCGACCCCCACCGGGGTCGACGACCGGCCGGCCGGTTCCGTCGACCTGCCGGCGCGCGGTCCCGTCGACCTGCCGGCGCGCGAGCCGGCCGCCGCCGAGCTGGCCCGGGCGGCGACCAGAGCCGCCGACAGCCTGCTCGCCCCGGCGGCCGGGATCCGGCTCGGCGACGTCGTGCCCGCCCCGGAGCAGGTCACGCCAGCCCTGGGCGCCGACTTCGTGCTCACCCCCGACGCGGTGATCCGGGTGAGCGCCGACGCCGCCGCCCGCACCGTCGCCGACCAACTCGCCGCCCTGCTCCGACCCGCCACCGGCTACCCGCTGCCGGTCGCCGACGCCGCCCGGCCGGAGCCGGCCGGCGGCGTCGCGCTGGTGCTGGCCGACTCCGGCGACCTCGGCCCGGAGGGCTACCGGCTCGACGTGACCCCCGACGGGGTACGTGTCGAGGCCGCCACCCCGGCCGGCCTCTTCTTCGCCGTGCAGACGCTGCGGCAACTCCTGCCCGCGACCGTCGAGAGCCGGACGCCGGTCGCCGAACGCTGGGTACTGCCCGGCGGATCGATCACCGACCGGCCCCGGTTCGCCTACCGCGGGGCGATGCTCGACGTGGCCCGGCACTTCTTCGGCGTACCGGACGTGCTGCGGGTGATCGACCACCTGGCCCGCTACAAGCTCAACCATCTGCACCTGCACCTGACCGACGACCAGGGCTGGCGGATCGCGGTCGACTCCTGGCCCCGGCTGGCCGAGGTCGGCGGGGCCACCGAGGTGGGCGGCGGCACGGGTGGGCACTACACGCGCGACGACTACCGGCGGATCGTCGCCTACGCCGCCGAGCGGCACGTCACCGTCGTGCCGGAGATCGACCTGCCCGGGCACACCAACGCGGTGCTGACCGCGTACGGCGAACTGGCCCCGGACGGGGTCGCTCCACCGCCGTACACCGGCACCGAGGTCGGCTTCAGCTACGTCGACCCGACCAACGAGCGGACGTACGACTTCGTCGCCGACGTGCTGGGCGAGATCGCCGCGCTCACCCCCGGGCCGTGGCTGCACATCGGGGGCGACGAGGCGTTCAAGGTACGCCCCGACGCGTACGCGGCCTTCGTCGAGCGGGTCCAGCGCATCGTCGCCCAGACCGGCAGGACGGTGGTCGGCTGGCACCAGATCGCCCCCGTCCCGCACGCCGAGGGGCGGGTGCTCCAGTGGTGGGGCACCAAGGGCGACGATCCGGCCACGGCGGACGCCGTCCACCGTGGCGCACGCCTCGTCCTCTCCCCCGGCAACCACGCCTACCTCGACATGAAGTACGCCCCGGACACCCCGATCGGGCACGACTGGGCCGGCATGATCGACGTGCACCGGGCGTACGACTGGGACCCCGGCACGCACCTGACCGGCGTGCCGGCCGCCGCGGTGCTCGGGGTGGAGGCGCCGCTCTGGACCGAGTCGATCACCTCCCGGGCAGAGGTCGAGTTCATGCTCTTCCCACGCCTGCCCGCCATCGCCGAGCTGGGCTGGTCGCCCCGCTCGACGCACGACTGGGCCGGGTTCCGGGACCGGCTGGCCGGGCACGGCCCACGCTGGGACGCCGCCGGCATCGCCTTCCACCGCGCGCCGGAGATCCCCTGGCCCGCCGAGCCGGCGGAGGTCCCCCGACCCACGGGTCAGCCGACTCCCGGCACCCCCCGGACGACCATCCCCGCCCAGCCCGGCCCGAACGAGGCCACTCAGCCCGGCCCCGACGAGGCCGCCACGCTCACCTGACCCCCGCCCCAGCCGTAGCGCCCCGCACCCCCGCACACCATCCCGGCGCTAACCGACGCAGGCATGCCCGATCGCCCCGGCACCACCCCGCCTCCGCGATCTTGCACTTTGTGCCCATGATTTGCGGCATATACCGGCTTTGCGAGGGCAGGAAGTGCAAGATCGCCGAGGCGAGGGTGGGAAGGCACAGCGACGCGCCCACCCCAGCCGCGATCATGCACTTTCCTGCCCCCACCATGGGGCATATGCCTGGTTTGCGAGGGCAGGAAGTGCAAGATCTCGGGAGCAGAGGTTGCCAGTGCGGCGGAGCAGGACGCGCGGTGTCGGGTTTGTGCAGGTTTGGGGTGGCGGGCGTCACCGGAGCCGCGGGCATGAGCCAAGGACCCTGGTCGTTGTAACCACGTGAACGCGTGAACCCCCAACCCCGCCCCGTGCGCGAGTAGCCGGGGACGACAGGTGACCGGGGTGACCGGGAAACGCCGGGCCGGAATGACCGCCGGCCTCGGATCGTTACATCCCCCGGGACCGCCCCCTCCATCCGAGGCGTGGCGCACCCCTTCTGGCTTGACCTTTCCCTCACCCGCAACACACCCCACCCCCCTGCGGGGTGTGTCGCGTACCCCCGATCGAAAGGTGCTCTCATCATGCGTACCGATCTGATCCGTAAGACCGCTCTGACCGTGGCCGGGCTCGCCGTCACCGGCGGCGCCATCGCCGCCCCCACCACCGCCGCGTTCGCCGCCCCCGCCGAGAAGCCGGCCACGCCCGTCCAGGCCGACCGCAAGCAGGCCGACCGCAAGCACAGCGAACGCGAACTCGACGTCCGCTACGAAGCCCAGCCCAACTTCTACTACTGCGGCCCCGCCGCCGCCCGCAACGCCCTCAGCGTCCAGGGCAAGAACATCGACGTCGACGGCATGGCCCAGCGCATGGGCACCACCGAAGCCGGCACCAACTCCATCAACGACATCACCCCCGTCCTCAACAAGGAAACCGGCAAGGACGCCTACCAGTCCGTCGAGATCCCCGGCACCAAGGCCGACGACAAGCAGACCGACAAGCTGCGCACCGACATCGTCACCGCCATCGACGAAGGCCACGCCATCGTCGCCAACATCGCCGGCACCGCCACCGACACCGACGGCACCACCCACTCCTTCGAGGGCGGGCACTACATCAGCGTCGTCGGCTACCGCGACAACGGCAACACCGTCACCATCGCCGACTCCGCGGACCCGAACCAGGCCTCCTACCGGATGAGCGTCGACAACCTCGCCGACTGGATCGCCACCCGCGGCTACACCTCCTGACCCCCCAACAAGCGATAGGAAGGGCCCCTTGCTGACGCCATGCGTCGGCAAGGGGCCCTTCTGCGTCCGGGGGTACGCGTCCGCCCGGTCTTCGGGCCGGAGCGTTGGTAGCGTCGGACGGCGTGACGACCCCCACCCCCGGCGGTGCCCCGGACGAGTACTGGCGACGGCCCGACAGCACGCCGGAGCTGCCCAGGACCCCGGCAGCGCCGACGCCGGGCCCACCGCCCCGAGGCGGCTACGCGGGTCCGCCCACCGCCACCCCGCCCCCGGCCGGATGGCGACCGCCGGTGCACCTACGACCGCCACCACCCCGGCAGCTGCCTCCGCAGGACATGGCCGGGCTCGACGGGGCGGAGCAACGCGCGCAACAGGTCACGTACGGGATCGGCGCGGTGGCCGGCGTGGTGCTGGTTATCGTCGTCTGCCTGCTCTGTTCACGGATCGTCTTCTGACCGGCCCGATCCCACCGCTGGCAACCAGGGGCGAGGTCAGAGGGTGTTGCCCCAGACGGTCTCGGCACCGGAGTGGCCGGTCAGGTAGACGTAGACGAGGCTGACCACGGCGAGCGCGACCACCACGACCGACAGCACCGGGGTCACCCAGGACGGCAGCTTCGACACCCGCGGGTGCCCGCTCGTCACCGCGAGCAGCAGCAGCGACGCCACGGCCAGCGGCAGCACCCAGCGGAACAGGATGTCGCCGTAACCCGCGTGCTCGGAGATCTGGGCCAGGATCGGGCCCTGCATGCCCCGGGCGACGAAGGCGTCGTTCAGCTCCTCGCCGGACTCGACCGCGACGAACGCGGACACCGGCGCCACCACCGCAAGGATCGCCACCGCCCAGTCCAGCCGGCGCCGGAACCGGGGCAACGCCACGTACGCGACGGCGAGCAGGGCCAGCAACGGTACGAGCACGACGACCGCGTGCACCACGAGCACGTGGGCCGGCAGACCCAGGATCTCCTTGAACATGGACACCTCCGGCGGTACGCGGTCGTGGGATGCCAGCGTACGGGGCTCCCGTCGACCCGCCCAGATCTCCCGCGCCCGCGTACGATCCAATCCACCCCCCGACGGCGGCCCGGCTGTGGCCGAGGCCACCCTTGTCCGGAGGCCGGTTGTCGGTCCCCGGCCCGCGTGCTGTCATTGGCACATGCCCGGTGGCGAGGAACTGCTCCGGTCGAGGGGCCTGCGGGTCACCCGGCCGCGCCTTGCCGTGCTCGACGTGCTGGCCGCCGGCGGGCACCTCGAGGTGGAGGAGATCACCCGCCGGGTCCGTGAACGCCTCGACTCCGTCTCCACCCAGGCGGTCTACGACGTGCTGGGGGCGCTGTCCCGGGCCGGATTGTCCCGTCGTGTCGAGCCGGCCGGCAGTCCCGCCCGTTACGAGGCGCGAGCCGGGGACAATCACCACCACGTGGTCTGCCGCGGCTGCGGCGAGATCGCCGACATCGACTGCGCGGTCGGCAGCGCACCCTGCCTGGACCCGAACACCGCCCACGGGTTCGAGGTCGACGAGGCGGAAGTGACCTTCTGGGGCCTCTGCCCGACCTGCCAGGCCCGTCGCCACGCCGACGTCTGACGGCGAGGCGTGGCAGGCTTGGCCGGTGGACTCCGATGACCTCGGCCTCTTCGGTCCGGGTTCGGTCACGTGGAAGGTGCACGAAGAGCCGATCCTGATCGTCGCCGGCCTACGCTCGCTCTACCTCCAGGCACTGCACCCCCGGGCCATAGCCGGGGTCGCCCAGAACAGCGCCTACCGCTCCGACGCCTGGGGCCGCCTGGTACGCACCTCCACCTACGTGGGGACCACCATCTACGGCACCACCGCGGAGGCCGAGGCGGCCGGTCGCCGGGTACGCCGCCGCCACGCCCGCCTGCGGGGCACCGACCTGTCCACCGGGGAGGAGTTCCGCGTCGACGACCCCGACCTGCTGCGTTGGGTGCACGTCGCCGAGGTCGAGTCGTTCCTCGACACCGCCCGGCGGGCCGGACTGCCGCTGACCGCCGAGGAGATCGACGGCTACTACACCGAACAACGCCGGTCCGCCGCCCTGGTCGGTCTCGACCCGGAGAGCGTCCCGGGCACCGCCGCCGAGGTCGCGGACTACTACCGGCGGATCCGCCCGGAGCTGCGGATGACCCGTGAGGCGGCCGAGACCGCGCTCTTCCTCACCGCGCCGCCGATCCCTTGGAAGCTCAGCCTGCCCGCCCGGCTCGGGCTCAATCTCGGCCCGCCCCGCTGGGCGTACTTCGGCATCGCCGGCACCGCGCTCGCGCTGCTGCCGGCCTGGGCCCGGCGGATGTACGGCGGGCTGGGCCTGCCCACCACCGCGCTCTCGGCCGACCTGAGCGTCCGGGCGCTGCGGCTGACCCTCGCCACGCTGCCCCGCCGATGGCGGGAGGGGCCGATACAGCAGGCCGCCAAGGAGCGCGCCGCCCGGCTCACCGGCGCCCCTGCCTGAACCACCGGCGGCCGGGACTGCCACCCATCCCGCAGCGGCTGTGCGTCGAGGTACCGCCCTCGCCCGCCGCCCGCACCGTCCCCTGGGCACGGCCGCCCGCCGCATCGCGTCGGCGCCAAACCGGGAGACGTGGAGCATGCGGACCTCTTCCGGCCACGCAGGTCTGTGGAACGGTGCCGGTCAGCCCTGGCCGGGCAGCGGGTCGGCGGCCCGCTCGACGGCCGCCCACGGCTCCTTGCCCGGCGTCTGCGCCCCCACCGGGCAGGTGCGCCGGAAGTCGCACCAGCCGCAGCGGGGACCCGGCGTGGTCGGGAAGGCCTGGTCGGGGTCGTCCCCGTCGGCGACCGCCCGCTCGGCGGCCATGATGTCGCGGGCCGTCTCCTCCGCCCGGGTGAGCTGCCGGGCCAGCGACTCCACGGTGTGCTCGTGCGCGGCCACCGTGCCGGTCGGCAGGTGGTGCAGTTCCACCCGGCGGCACGGCCGGCGGAACACCCGCTCGGCGGCGTACGCGTAGAGCGCCAGCGCCTGCGAGCCGCGCGCGTCGTCGGCGTCCAGCCCGGTGCGGCCCGTCTTGTAGTCGACGATCACCAGCTCGGGGCCGTCGGGCCCGGGTCGGGAGTCGATCCGGTCGGCGCGGCCGTTCAGGGCCAGCACGCCGGTCTTGACCGCCACGACCCGCTCCACACCGACCGGCTCGACCCCGGGCTCCAGGGTCTCGACGTAGGACTCCAGCCAGCCCAGCGCCCGCCGGTAGGCCGCCCGCTCCTGCTCGTCGTCGCGGTAGCCCTCACGCACCCAGGTGCCCTTGAGCAGCGCGGCGAGTGCCTCCGGCCGGCGTCGCTCGGGGCTGAGCGCGTACCAGTTCTTCAGTGCGGTGTGGACGCTGGCGCCGAGGGAGTTGTGCGCCCACGGCGGGCCCTTCTGCGGGGCCGGGCGGTCGACGTAGGAGTAGCGGTAGCGCCGGGGGCAGTCGGCGTAGGCACCGAGCCTGCTGGGGGTGCAGACGAAGAGCCGCTCGGGCATGCCCTCGAACCCGAGCTGCTCGGGCTGGTCGCCACGGGGGCGGGGCGCCCGGCCGCCACTGGTGGAGGACCGTCCCGCTGAAGAGGCTCGCCGCACACCGTGATCCTGCCATCCGCCCCCGACACATCCGGGCGGCGGTCAGGTCATGTTGGCGTACTGGGTCACGAACGCGGCGACCGCGTCCGCGATGAGCTGCACCGCGATCGCCGCCAGCAGCAGCCCGGCGATGCGGGTCAGCACCTCGATCCCGCCGGGGCGCAGGATCTTGACGATCCCACCGGAGAACCGCAGCACGATCCAGACGGTGACCATCACGGCCACGATCGCGGCGGCGATGGCCGTGACGTCCGCCCCGCCGTCGGCCTGCTGGACGAAGAGCATAGTGGCCACGATGGCGCCGGGGCCGGCCAGCAGCGGCGTACCCAGCGGCACCAGGGCGATGTTCGAGGTGACCTGCTGGCTCGGGTCGTCGGCCTTGCCGGTGAGCAGCTCCAGCGCCACCAGGATGAGCAGCAGGCCACCGGCGGCCTGCAACGCCGGCAGGTCGACGTGCAGGTAGTCGAGGAGGGTCTGTCCCGCCACCGCGAAGATCACGATCACGCCCAGCGCCAGAGCGACGGCCTGCCAGGCCGCCCGGTTCCGGTCCCGCGCCGGCAGCGGGCCGGTCAGCGCCAGGAAGATGGGCATCATGCCCGGCGGGTCGACGATCACCAGCAGGGTCACGAAGACCTCGCCGAACAGCTTGGCATCCACGTGATCAACGTATCCGCGCCGTCGGAGGCGAAACCACGGATCAGCCGGAAGCGGCCCCGGTCACCCCGCTCGCCTCGGCGATGATCCGCTCGTACGCCTCGGGGTGGGTGGTGAACGCGCCGAGCCGCACGGTCTTGTGGGTGCCGTGGAAGTCCGACGAGCCGGTCACCAGCAGGCCCAGTTCGTCGGCGAGGGCGCGGACGTGGGCCCGCTCGGCCGGTGAGTGGTCCTCGTGGTCGGCCTCCAGCCCCGCCAGGCCGGTGGCGGCCAGGTCGGCGATCAGCTCGTCGGGCACGATCCGCCCCCGCCGGGTGGCCCTGGGATGGGCGAAGACCGGCACTCCGCCCGCCGCGCGCACGAGCCGCACCGCGTGGAAGACGTCGATGTCCTCCTTGGGCAGCCGGTAGCGCTCGCCCAGCCAGTCCGGCCCGAACGCCTCCGTGGTGGTCGCCACCAGGCCGGCCCGGATCAGCGCCTGCGCGATGTGCGGCCGGCCCACCGTCCCGCCGCCCGCGCCGGCCAGGATCTCCGGCCAACTCACGTCGACCCCGTCGGCCCGCAGCAGCGTCACGATCCGCTCGCCGCGCTCCTCCCGGGCGGCCCGCACCCGGGTCAGCTCCGCGACGAGTTCCGGGGCGTCCGGATCGAAGAGGTACGCCAGCAGGTGCAGCGACACGGCCGGCTCCTCGCCGTACCAGCGGCAGGAGATCTCGGCCCCGCGGACGAGGGTGAGCCCGGTCGGCAACGCCTCCAGGGCCGGCGCCCAGCCGGCGGTGGTGTCGTGGTCGGTGATCGCCACGACGCCCAGCCCCGACTCGGCCGCCGCCCGCACCAGCTCGACCGGGCTGAGCGTGCCGTCGCTGGCGGTGGAGTGGGTGTGCAGGTCGATCCGGGGAGTCGCGCTCATCGGCCCGACGCTACCGGCCGACGGCCTGCCCCGGGACGCGGGCACGGTCAGGAACGGCCGACGGTCACCGGCACCGGACGTTGCCCGGGGAGCAGGCCGCTCATCGGGGTGGTCGGTGCCGCTCCGCCGTCGGGCATCCGGCCCGGTTCGACCCGCACCAGGGCGCCCGCGGCGTCGGCGTAGTGCGCCGTCCCCTGCTGCGTCCAGGCCACCGGCCCGGCCAGGGGCGGACCGGCCGGACGCGCCGACGGCTCGGGGGCGAGCCGTTCCAGGTCGATCAGCAGGGCGCGAGGCTTCCCGCCCGCCGTCCCGTTCGCCAGGAGCCACCGCCCGTCGGCGGAGATCGCGCCGTGCCCGTCGCCGCTCAGCGTGGGCCCGCACCCCGTCCGTACCGGCGCAAGATCCCGGGCGGGGTCGAGCAGCGCGAGGCAGGGACGGCGGGGTGTGCCGCCGGAGACCAGGCCGACCGCCAGTCCGTCGGGGCGGATGCCGTAGACGTGCAGGGCCCGGTCACGGGTGCCCCGCGGCGGACCCGCGGCCGGCCGCCACAACGCGTGGCCGGCCTGGTCCGGGTCGAGTTGGATCAGGACGGCGTCCCCGGCGAACCCGACCGGCGCCGCGCCGGGCGACGCCGGGGTGCGGGCGGCGGCGACGATCTGAGTGCCGACGATGCCCGCGGCCACGAGTTCCGACCCCTCCCGCCAGGCGACCTGGCGACCGTCGGGGCTGAGGGTGATCTCCCGCGCTCCGGCCAGGAGCAGGTGCGTCGACCCGTTCGGCAGGACGATCCACAGCGAGCGGCCGGCTGTTGTCGGCCGGCCCACGACCGCCCAGCCGGCCCCGTCGGAGAGTCGTTGGGCACGCTCGGCGGCCGGGGCCACGTCGGGCACTACCAGCCGCTGACCGCCGGTGGTGGCCAGCACGTCGTTGACGATGAGGTCCACCTCGCCGCGACCCACGTCGACCCGCGGAGAGGCCGACAGGTCGGGGGCCGGGTCCGGCAGCGGCGAGGCGTACGGGTCGCCGAGCACCACGGTGGGATGGGTTGGTCGCCCGGGCTGCTGCCCGAGCTGTGCCATGCCGGCGCTTATCGACACCGTGGCCACCGCTGCGAGGGCCAGCCCGGCGACGGTCCGCCGGCGACGGGCCCGGTCGGCCCGCCGGATCGCCACTCCCGCAAAATCGGCGGCGAGCGGACGAGCGAGGGTGACCCGGCGGGAGTACGTGTCCCGTACCGCCTGCTCAAGCTCGTCCTCGGTCACAGCGAATGGACGCGTCGGGCCGCCGGTCCGGTTGTCGCCACGGCCGACCGGACCGCTCACCGGTGCTCCCCGGCGCCGGCCGGTACACCTGGCAGAACGGTCTGCCGGTCGTGCTGCTCGTCCCGGTCGGTACGCGACCCCGCCCCCGCCCGTGCCCCCGAGACCACGGGCACCGGCTCGTCGGTCAGCTCGCCGATCGGCGCGGGTGGCCCGGCGACCGGCGTGGTGATCCTGGTGGCGGGTTCGGCAGGCCCGGTGACGGGCGTGGAGTGTGTGCTGGCCGGCCCGTCGAGGGGCGTACCGGCCGGCCGGGCCGGCACGGGGACCGCCGGCGGGGCGTTCGTCGCCGCGACCACGGCCGCGGCGTCCGCGCCCACCACCATCGTCGGCGCCCGGTCGGCCGTCGACGGACGGACCGGTGCGGCGCCGTCGGCGGTAGCGGGCCGGCCGGTGCCGTCGCGCCGCGAACCCGCGTTGGTGATGGCACCGCCCTGCGGCCGGGCCGGGGCCGGGTCGGTCTCGGACGGCAGGCCGAGGGCGGACCCGGCGCCCATCCGGCGACGCAGGGTGCCCAGGGCGCGCGACGTCTGGCTCTTCACCGTGCCCGGTGAGATGCCGAGCAGGGCGGCTGTCTGCGCCTCGGACATGTCCTCGTAGAAGCGCAGCACGAGCACGGCCCGTTGCCGGCTCGGCAGCGCGCTCAGGTGGCGCCAGAGCAGGTCCCGGTCGAGCTGCTGCTCGATCTCGTCGACCCCGGCCCGTTCCGGCAGCACGTCGGTGGGGCGCTCGCCGTGCCAGCGCCGACGCCACCAACTGGTCGAGGTATTGATCATGACCCGGCGGGCGTACGGCTCGACCGCCTCGATCCCGCCGAGCCGTTTCCAGGCCAGGTATGTCTTGGTCAACGCGGTCTGCAGCAGGTCCTCGGCGGTGGCCCAGTCCCCGCTGAGCAGGTAGGCGGTGCGCAGCAGGGCGCCGGAGCGGGCCGCGACGAAGTCACGGAACTCCTCCTCCAAGGGATCCCTGCTCGCCACCGGTCACCTCCGCACCCCGTCCCCCTGGCAGGTTGCCACGCCCGGAGTGGTCGGGTCGACGGCGAACGGTGCGTATTTCCTCCGATGTTCGGACGAAAAGCTTTACGCCCCGTCGTCGGCCTTGGCCTCGTCGGCCTCCTTGCCCAGCCGCGCCTCGACCGCCTGCGGCTCGTACATCTCCTCGACGACGCGCAGGTAGAGCTCGTTCGGGTTGGGCAGGTTCTTGATCTCGCGCAGCGCCTGCTCCTGGCCGGCGGACTCCAGCACGAACGTGCCGTAGTTGAGCGCCCGGCCGGTCGGGGTCTGCTCGTACTTCATGTCGGTGACCCGGACCAGCGGCATCATCGCCACCCGCCGGGTGATGATGCCGTTGACCACCATCACCCGCTTGTTGGTCAGGATGAAGCGGTCGTACCACCAGTCGGCGACCTTCCAGGCCACCCACCCCATCACGGCGAACCAGAGCAGCACGGCGATCGTGGTGAGCGCGCCGACGTCCTGCCCGGCGAGAAAGCCGGCGAGGTAGCCGAGCACGAAGGTCGCGGCGATGCCGATCAGCAGCGGGGTGGTGAGGTGGATCCAGTGCCGCTTCCACTCGCCCCGGTAGCGCTCGGTCGGGAAGAGGTAGCGCGCCACCAGCGAGCTGGGCTCGTCTTCCAACGGCAGCACGCGGCGTGGCGCCATGCCGGAGGCGTCGGCCCGCAGGCCGGCCAGCTCGTCCTCGGAGATCTGCGGCGGCTGGTAGCCGGCCTCGGGGTCGCGGACCCAGGCCCGACCGGACCGCCCTTCCCCGGCGTACGCCGGGCCGTCGCCGAAGCCGGCGTCGTCCGAGAGGGAAGGGCCGTCGGAGAGGCCCGGACCAGTGCCGTAGCCCGGCCCGTCGTCGGGGCCGATCCGGGGGATCGGCTCCGTGTCTCGGTCTCGCTCCCGGCGTTCACGATCAGGATCGTCCGGGTCGAAGGGTGGACCGGAGGGGCTTCCCATCGGCGGCTAGGCGACGAGACTGGTGAAGAAGTCGCCGAACCCCTGGGCGATGTCCATGATCCCGCCGCCCAGCGACTTGAACACGTCCGCCGCAGAATTTGGCCGGTAGGCGACGAAGAAGATCAAGAATGCGATTCCGGCCCAGGTGAGGACCTTCTTGACCATGGCGGGCCATCCTCTCGCGCGGCGCCGGGTCCCATTACCGCAGCGGCACCCAGAGTATCAGTGTGGTGTCGTACAGTGAATATCTGCGTCCGTTCTCCGACATTCCGGAATCCCTGTCAAGCCCTGGGGCCTGTCAAGCACTGCCGTGCAGATACGGAGACGGTGCGCCGTACACGAGCTCGGGCGGAGTCCACTCGGCAAGGTCGTGCAGCACGACGTCTTCCGCGAGCAGGTGACCCGCACTCGCCGGCCAGGCTATCGCATGGAGCCACAATCCCCGAGCCTCGCCGGCGTACGCGCTTCGATCTGTTGGCGAGTTCACGAGCCACAGTGGAGTGGGATGACCGCCCACCTTGATCCTGGCCTGCCCGACATGCTCCGGATGCCCCGGCCCGGGATCGGTCAACGCCTCCGCGAGTTCCGGGCCCGGATCCGGGCCGGCCAGCCCGGCGAAGCGGTTACCCAGGCCGACGCCCGGCTCCTCGGCCACGAAGACCAGATCGGCGGGGCCACCGCCGAACGGTTCCGGGCCGGCGCAGGCGACGGCGGTGGCGCGCACCCCGGTGCGGTCGTCGCCCGCGTACGCCACGCCGGTCATGGTCCAGCCCGTCGGCAGCGGCCACGGGCACCACAGCGGCGTCGCCGGTCGGCGCGGCGGCTCCGCCCCGGCCGTGATCCGGTCGACCACGCTGGCCACGATCTCGGCCCCGATGTGCTCGGGCACGTGGAGCGGGGAAACCGGCCCGCAGCCGAGGCACCGCGAATCGGTGTGCATCAGGTCCGGCGCCCGCACCGGGCCCCCACATCTCGGACAACTCACCGCGACACTCACCATCCCACCGTCACCCCGCTCCGCCGCCACGTCAAGCGGAGCGCCGGTTCCGGCACCGTCCGGGTGGCGGCGGAGCGGGCCGCGACGGGGCCCTCGACCTCGGCCGATCGTCAGGGCAAGCGCGCCGGACGGGTGCCGGAGGTCGGGCCGCCCACGCCCCGGGCCGCCCGCCGGGGGCGGGCTCCGGAGCCGGACCGGTCGCTCAGCCGGGCGGCGGTCCGGCGTGCGCGCGGATCCAGGCGTGCATCGCGATGCCGCTGGCGACCCCCGCGTTGATCGACCGGGTGGAGCCGTACTGGGCGATGGAGAAGAGCTGGTCGCAGGCGGCGCGCGCCGGCTCGGAGAGGCCGGGCCCCTCCTGCCCGAACAGCAGGACGCAACGCCGCGGCAAGGTGGTGGTCTCCATCGGCCGGGACCCGGGCAGGTTGTCGATGCCGACGACCGGCAGTTCCCGCGCCGCCGCCCACGAGACGAACTCCTCGATCGTCTCGTGGTGCCGGACGTGCTGGTATCGGTCGGTCACCATCGCGCCGCGCCGGTTCCACCGCCGGCGGCCGACGATGTGCACCTCGGCCGCGAGGAACGCGTTGGCGTTGCGGACGACCGTGCCGATGTTGAAGTCGTGCTGCCAGTTCTCGATCGCCACGTGGAAGTCGTGCCGGCGCCGGTCCAGGTCGGCCACCACGGCCTCGTGCCGCCAGTAGCGGTAGCGGTCGACCACGTTGCGCCGGTCGCCCTCGGCGAGCAACTCGGGGTCGTACCGTGGGTCGTCCGGCGGGTCCCCGGGCCACGGCCCCACCCCGACGTCGAGCTGATCTCCGGTCACGCCCACGCAGATTACGGCCACACGACCCACCCCGCCCCGCAGCCCCCCACCCGCGCCCCGCCCTCCCGCCACTCCCGCCCTCCGCCCTCCCGCCCTCCCGTCGCTCCCCCTTCTCGTCGTCGATCTTGCAGTTTCGGCCCTCGATGCGGGCGCATTGCGGCTTTTGCCGGGGCAGCAAGTGCAAGATCGGCGCGGGCTTGGACGGCGGCGGGGGCGGAGGGTGGGGAGGGTGGGACGGGGGGGTCAGCACAGGTCCAAGGCGCCGCCGAGGCGGTCGAGGAAGCGGCGGTCGGCGGGGGCGGGTGGCAGGCCTCGGGGGCCGGCCGCCACACCGCAGACGCGGGCCGCGGCCGACTGCACCCACTGCCGGTACGCGGCAGAGTCGGCGGGATCGGCCCGCCGCCGCAGCACGCGGGTCGCGGCCCGGCAGGTGGCGAGCAGGTCCACCACGTCGGTGCGGTGCTCGACGGGGTCCGCCGCGCCGTCGTGCCGGGCGTAGATGGCAGCGACCACCGCGCGTACGAGATCGCTGTCGAAGGCCCGGCCGGCTGCGACCGCGTCCAGGCCGGCGAGCCCGGCGGCGACACCGGAGCGGGGCCGCCCGGGGCCGGGCGAGGCGGCGGCCACGACCACGCGGCCGGGCAGGGCGGTGAGCAGCTCCCACTCGGCGGCGGAGTAGACGGCGGTGGTCAGCGGTGCGGCGCGGCGGCCGGCAGAGGACGGCTCTCCGGCGACGGAGTGGCTCATGGGGACCTCCGGCGCCAGCATATGCCCCGGATCGGGAAAAGGGCCCCTTCCACCCGGAACCCGGATGAGAAGGGGCCCGCCGGTCAGCGCGGCTCGGGGAAGCTGGGCCGTTCCGGGTCGACGCCCTCGGGGACCGCCGCCGCCGCGTACTCCTTCTTCGGGACCATCACCCGGCGGCGGAAGACGCACACCATGGTGCCGTCCTGGTTGTATCCCCGGGTCTCGACGGAGACCACGCCCCGGTCGGGCTTGGAGGACGACTCGCGCTTGTCCAGCACGGTGGTCTCGCCGTAGATCGTGTCGCCGTGGAAGGTCGGCGCCACGTGCCGCAGCGACTCGACCTCGAGGTTCGCGATCGCCTTGCCGCTGACGTCGGGCACCGACATGCCCAGCAGCAGCGAGTAGATGTAGTTGCCGACCACCACGTTGCGCTTGAACTGGCTCGCCGCCTGCGCGTAGTGGGCATCCATGTGCAGCGGGTGGTGATTCATGGTGAGCAGGCAGAAGAGGTGGTCGTCGTACTCGGTGACGGTCTTACCGGGCCAGTGCCGGTAGACCGCGCCGACCTCGAACTCCTCGTAGTAGCGGCCGAACTGCATCCTTGTCCCCTTCGACGGGCGGCGACGGAGTTCGGCACAGCATGCCTTATGGAGTGTTAAGGCGAGGTGCGGGGCGCGGGGCGTGCGGAAATGTCACACCGCCGCAACCGGGGGGAGACGCAATGAGCGGCGGGGCCCTCCCCGGCACCCGCCGCCCACGCTCTGATGGGGAAGATTCTGCCGCATGGCAAGGCGAACTGAACAGAGACCGAGGTCACATTTACCTTTCCGTAACACTACTCTCCGTCATGCAACGACAGAGGTTCGGCGATCTCCGCACACCAGATAGCAGCTTGTCAACCGCCTGATTGCGCAATCTTGGCGGCCGATCGCGCCGATCGCACTGGAAGCGCTCCCATCACTTCCGGTCACGCAAATGCGTCGTGCACTTGCGTACTGCAACGGACGCGACGAACAACACCGGTCGATGAAGTGCGGGCCGCCCGACGCCGTGCCGGGCGACGTTTCGCCGGAGCTGTGCCGGGAATTCCACGTGGTGCGTCCTGGTTCCACCAGACGTAGCTATTCCGCGCCGATCGGAGACTTTCATGGCAACCGTAGAGCTGACCACGGCAAACTTCGACGAGGTGACCGGCAGCGACGGCATCGTGCTCGTCGACTTCTGGGCCGAGTGGTGCGGCCCGTGCAAGCGGTTCGCCCCGGTCTACGAGCGCTCCTCCGAGAAGCACCCCGAAATCGTGTTCGGCAAGGTCGACACAGAGGCGCAGCAGGAACTGGGTGCCAAGTTCGACATCCGCTCGATCCCCACCATCATGGCGATCCGCGACGGCGTCATCGTCTTCGCCCAGCCGGGCGCGCTCCCCGAGTCCGCCCTGGAGAACCTGATCGAGCAGGTCCAGGCCCTCGACATGGAAGACGTCCGCAAGAAGCTGGCCGAGCACAACCACTGAACCGGCGCTGAACCGGTGTAAGGAAGGGCACCTTCCTAACGCAATGCGTTAGGAAGGTGCCCTTCCTTACACCCGGGCCGCGCGGACGTCGAGGTCTC
>NZ_JBEYVB010000006.1:231555-278463 GCF_040643815.1 Micromonospora sp. NPDC047074 | reverse complement strand
GGTCGAGTCCGGCCGCCTCGACCCGGCCGCGGAGACCGTCGTCTTCAACACCGGCGAGGGCCTCAAGACCATCGACGCGGTGGCCGCCCAGGTCGGCCCCACCCACCGCATCAAGCCCTCCCTCCGCGCCGCCCGCGACGCCGGCCTCCTGACCTGACCCCACCCCCCCCACGCCCACCCCCACCCCGCTCTTGCAGTTGCTGCCCCGGCGTTTCGCTCTTTCGGCACATGCGGGGGGTCGCCGTCCCTCGCCGGGCCGCCACCACTCCGTTCCCCGGTCAAGATCGCGCTCGATGCAGGAAGTAGTGGCCTCCGAGCGATCGCGACGCCACTACTTCCTGCATCGAGCATGACTTCGGCGGGTGGTGGGCCAGGGCGAGCAGCCTGACCGCCCAGCCGACATGCCGACGGCGATCCGCCCGGCGAGCAGGAAGTGCAAGATCGCGGCGGCGCGGGGCGGCGCGGGGCGGCGCGGGGCGGCGCGGGGCGGGGCGGCGCGGCGGGGCGGCAGGGGCGGGGCGGCAGGGGCGGCGGAGCGCGGCGGGGACGGCGGAGCGCGGCGGGGACGGTGCGGTGGGTGCGGCGGGAGCGGTGGCGTGAGGCGGGGGAACGAGGGACGGGCGGCGGGGAAGGGGTGGAAAGGGGAGGGTGGGTCGGCCGGATGGGGGATTGGGGCGATTCGGTGGGTAGCTGGGTTTTCGCTGTGAGTGCGGAAAACGCGCCGACAAGGACTTGACGGCAGGAACCGGACGGCGCAAGATGCTCCGTGCGGGAGGGCGTTTCGCCGGAGACCTTGAGTTCTTGCGACCCAACGCCGGAGGCGTTGTGCGAGCGTCCCTCCCGACCAACGTCCGATCGGGCCAGCGATTTAATCGCTGGCCCGATCGTCGTTTCGTGCCGCACCCTCGGGGGATGGGCGTCACCATCGCGCGGATCGAAGCCGCCGACCAGGCCGCGATCGACGAGGCGTACCGGATCGGTGTGCTGGCCACCGAGGTCGACCTGCCGGACTTCCCGCCCTTCTGCCGGCGGCGCTTCGAGGCGTTGATCCGGCAGCCGCAGCCGGGTGCCGGCCCGCTCTGGGCGCTGGCCCGGCTCGACGGTGTGCCGGCCGGCTACGTGCTGCTGGACCTGCCGCAGCTCGACAACACGGAGAACGCCACGGTCGACCTCGTCGTGCACCCGGCGTACCGGCGTCGGGGCGTCGGCCGCGCGCTGCACGAGCATGCCGTACGCCTGCTGCGGGAGCGGGGCCGCAAGCGGATGCTGGGGATGGCGGTCGCGACGCTGCCCGGCGGTCCGGCCCGCTCCGGGGCCGCGGCGGCCTTCGCGGCGTCGACCGGTGCGCAGCCGGCGCTGGCCGAGGTCCGCAGCCGGCTCGACACCGCCGGGCTCGACCACGACGGCCTGGCCGCGTCGCTGGCCGGGGCCCGGTCCCGCGCCGCCGGGTACCGCACCGTCCGCTGGCAGGGACACACCCCGGAGGCGTACGTCGCCGACGTCGCCTACCTCGACGGGCGGCTGATGGCCGACGCGCCGCTGGGCGACGTGGAGTGGGAGCCGGAGCGGGTCGACGCCGAGCGGCTCCGGGGCACCGAGCGGGCGCTGGACGCGCGGGGGCGGCGGCGCTACCACACGGCGGTCCGCCACGAGGCGTCCGGCCGGCTGGTCGCGTGGACGCTGCTCGACGTGGGCGCCTCCGCCGACTGGCACGCGTTCCAGCAGATCACCATCGTCGACCCCGATCACCGGGGGCACCGGCTCGGCCTGCTCGCCAAGATCGAGAACCTGCGCCACCTGCTCGCCCACGAGCCCGCGGTACGCGCGATCGACACCTTCAACGCGGCGGAGAACAGCCACATGATCACGATCAACGAGCAGCTCGGGTTCCGCCCCGTCGACGCCTGGACGGACTGGCAGCTGAGGATCTGAGTTGTGACACGGCCCTACTGATCCTGGGGCTTCCTGTTGCATGATGGCGGGCATGACGGAGACCCCGCACCCCCTGTACGACAGGCACGCCGACACCCTCAACCGGGCGCTGACCGCGATCACGGAGCGCGGGTACTGGTCCGCCTATCCCGAGTCACCCAGCCCGCGGGTCTACGGCGAGACCGCCGCCGCCGACGGCAAGGCCGCCTACGAGGCGTACCTCGGCGGTGACTTCCCCCTCGACCAGCCGGGAGCCGGTGACCGGGTCGCCACCGAGACGAGCCCGTACGGCGTCGAGCTGGGCGTCCGCTACCCGCACGCCGGGGCTGACGAGCTGGTCGCCGCCGCCTCCGCCGCACTGCCCGGCTGGCGCGACGCCGGCCCGCAGGCCCGGGCGGGGGTGTGCCTGGAGATCCTCGACCGGCTGCACAAGCACGTCTTCGAGCTGGCCAACGCGGTGCAGTTCACCAGTGGCCAGGCGTTCGTGATGGCGTTCCAGGCCGGTGGCGCCCACGCGCTGGACCGGGCGCTGGAGGCGGTCGCCTACGCGTACGCGGAGATGACCCGGCACCCCGGCACGGCGGGCTGGGAGAAGGCGGCCGGCAAGGGCGACCCGCTGCGGATGAGCAAGACCTTCCACGTGGTGCCCCGTGGCGTGGCGCTGGTGATCGGCTGCAACACCTTCCCGACCTGGAACTCGTACCCGGGGCTGTTCGCCTCGCTGGTCACCGGCAACCCGGTGGTCGTCAAGCCGCACCCACGCGCGGTGCTCCCGCTGGCGATCACCGTGAAGTACGCCCGGGAGGTGCTCGCCGAGGCCGGCTTCGACCCGAACCTGGTGCTGCTCGCTCCCGAGGCGCCCGGCGAGAAGCTCGCCTCGACGCTGGCCCTGCACCCGGCCGTGAAGATCGTCGACTTCACCGGCTCCACGGAGTACGGCGACTGGCTGGAGGCCAACGCCCGGCAGGCGGCGGTCTACACCGAGAAGGCCGGGCTGAACACGGTGGTGATCGACTCCACCGACGACTTCGCCGGGATGTGCCGCAACCTCGGCTTCACGCTGACCCTCTACAGCGGCCAGATGTGCACCACCTCGCAGAACATCCTCATCCCCGCCGGGGGCATCGAGACCGACCAGGGGCACAAGAGCTTCGACGAGGTGGCCGGCGGGATCGCCGCGGCGGTCGGCAAGATCACCGCTGACCCGGCGCGCGGGGTGGAGCTGACCGGCGCGATCGTCAACGACGGGGTGCTGGAGCGCCTCGACGAGGTCACCAAGGTCGGCGAGGCGGTGCTGGCGTCGCGTACGGTCGAACACCCGGCCTTCCCCGGCGCGGTGGTCCGCACCCCGACGGTCGTCAGGCTGGCGGCCGACGACACCGCGACCTACTCGCGGGAGTGGTTCGGGCCGATCTCGTTCGCCATCGCGACCGACTCCACCGCGCACAGCCTGGAGATCCTGCGGTCCACGGTCGGCGAGAAGGGCGCGCTCACGGCGGCGGTCTACTCCACCGACGGGGCGGTCCTCGACGCGGCCGAGGCGGCGGCGATCGAGGTCGGGGTGCACCTGTCCTGCAACCTGACCGGCGGGGTCTTCGTGAACCAGTCGGCGGCCTTCTCCGACTTCCACGGCAGCGGCGCCAACGCGGCGGCCAACTCCGCCCTCACCGACGGCGCCTACGTGGCCAACCGGTTCCGGATCGTGCAGTCACGCCGCCACGTGTGACCCGCTCCGGTCGTCCCGGGTCGGCCCCGCGCGGGCCGATCCGGGCGGCCGCACCGGTCGTCAGGCCGCCCGACGCATCTGGAGCTCGGTGAGCGTCGGGACGGTCGGGTGCGGAACGCGTACCCCGGTGTCCACGAAGCCCAGCCGCTGGTACGCGCGGTAGGCCCGGTCGTTGCCGACCACGACCTCCAGCATCAGCTCCGGGCGTCCGCAGCCCCGGGACCAGGCCGCCACCGCGTCGACGAGTTCGCCGAGGAGCCCGGTGCCCCGCCAGGACGGGGTGACGTAGACGGCGTACACCACGGTGAGCCCGGGCTCGCCCGCGGTCGCCGTGCCCCCGGCGTGCCCGACCAGCCGGCCGCCCGGGTCCGCGACGAACTGCGCGGTGCCCGCGCCGGTGGAGACGGACGCGATCCGGGCCGCGTAGTCGGCGTGCGGTCGGGCCGCCGCGTCGGCGAGGGTCTCCAGGAAGGCCAGCGGCGCGTCGGCGAGCATCTCCAGCCGCAGGGCCCGCGTCCGGGCCGCGTCCCGTGGCCGGACCCGCCGGATCTCCGCCCACCGCCGCGCCGGCGCCGACCCGCCGGACGTGCTCGTCATCACGCATACCTACCACAGCGATGGACGCCGATGCGGATCGCTCGGAATATGCCCGATTTGTGGTCGTGCGCCGTCGTCACGCTTCGTGTAGCGTGCGATTTCGGTCACCGTTTCAGCGACCCTCGCCGATCGCAGAACCGGTGGTCCCTGGGGGTGTCCGGGTCTGCCCGGCCGCCGGGTCGTGGAACGCCGCGCAGAGTGAGGAAGTGCACCGTGGCACAGGGCACCGTGAAGTGGTTCAACGCCGAAAAGGGCTACGGCTTCATCGCCGTCGACGGCGGGCAGGACGTCTTCGTTCACTTCTCCGCCATCGAGATGGACGGCTACAAGGCGCTGGACGACGGCCAGCGGGTCGAGTTCGAGATCGCCCAGGGCCAGAAGGGACCACAGGCCGAGCGCGTGCGCGTCATCGCCTGAGTCGACCGACCCACTCCCGGCACCCGGGCCTCGCCGACGACGGTCGTACGGTGCCGGGCGGGACGACCTGCCGGGCCCGGCCGCCGTCAGCCGGTGCCCGACACCCCTCGGGGCGGGCTTGCGTCGACAGGGGAGGATCTGAACCGTTCCAGCCATCGCTGAGGAGGGTTCATGTCCGACCAGCCGCCCCAGGCCGCGCCGTCCCCGGGAGACTCGGGCCCCTCCGCGACGCCACCCGGCGATCCGGCCGTGCCGCACCCGGGCGCGGCCACGTCCCCGCCCACCGGGGCACCCGCGGACCAGCCCGCCGGGGTGCCGGCCATCCCGCCCGCCGGGCCCGCCGGCGATCCCGTGGTTCCGGGCGCCGAAGGGTCCGCCGGTCCGGGTGCCGGTGATCCTGCCGTCCCCGGTGCCGGCGAGCACGCCGGGGCGCAGCAGCCGCAGGGCTGGGCGTTCCCGCCCACCGGCGGCCTCCCGGTCGGCTCCGGTCCGTACGGCGGCCAGCCGTGGTATCCGGGCGCCCCGGTCGCCTACCCGGGCCAGGCGTGGTACCCGCCGGGGCACGGTCTCGACCCGGCCGACCCGCTCGTCACCCCGCCGGGTGCCGGCGTGAGCGGCTGGTTCGACCGGTGCGTCGGCGCGGTACGCCGGGGCTGGCGGGTGCTGCTGCCCATCCTGCTGCTCACCCAGGTGCTGCCGGCCGTGGTGGTGTCGGCGCTCACGCTGGTCGTCGACCCGTCGGCAAGGTGGGAGGAGTCGATGGTCGACGACCCCGCCGCGCTGCCCGACACCTTCGTGGCCGACCTGGGCGTCATGCTGGCCGTGGTGCTCGGCAGCGCCGTCGTGTTCGGCCTGGTGCAGAGCCTGGGCTGGGCGGCCGGCAGTTGGGTGATCGCCCGGCAGGCGGCCGGCGAGCCGGTGAGCGTGGGCGCGGCCCTGTCCTACGGCCTACGCCGGGCGCTGGGCCTCTGGGGCTGGACCCTGGTGATGAGCCTGATCATCGGGCTCGGCATCTGCTTCTGCTTCATCCCCGGCATCTACTTCGCCTTCGCGCTGAGCATGGCCGGCCCCGTCTACCTCTTCGAGCGGCAGCACCCGATCGGCCGCTCGTACCGGATGTTCCACGACCGGCTCGGCCTGATGCTCGGCCGCGTGGCGCTGGTGGCGGCGGCGGTGATCGTCGGCGGCGGGGCGGCCGGCCTGGTGGAGGGCATCGGCACGCTGCCGTTCGGCACCACCCCGCTGGAGTCGCCGGGCACCGCGGTGGGCGTGCTCGTGGTGACGCTGGTGGGCGGGGTGCTGGCCCTGCCGACCCACCTCGCCCAGCTCGTCGGCCTGGTCGTCACGTACGCCGAGCAGCGTGCGCACGAGGGGCCCGTGAACAGCGCGCGGCTGGCGGGGGAACTCGGCTGAGCGGGGCGGGCGTGCTTGCACTCGGCAGGGGAGAGTGCTAAACAAGTCATTGGCACTCGCATACCGTGAGTGCCAATGGTCGGGGCGGTAGGGCCACGGTCGCAGCGGCGTCCAGACGCGGTTGCGGCACATGGCCGGTCGTCGCGGGCTATCCGGCCCGGCCGAGGAGACGTCGTCGTCGCCAGGTGGCGACGTCCCCAAGGTGCGTACACCAGGCGGCCCATCCGGGACACACACTCGGGTGGCCCGTGAGTGTCCAGGAGGACAACGCCGTATGGCCAAGATGATCGCGTTCGACGAAGAGGCGCGCCGCGGCCTCGAGCGGGGCATGAACCAGCTCGCCGACGCCGTGAAGGTGACCCTCGGCCCCAAGGGCCGCAACGTCGTGCTCGAGAAGAAGTGGGGTGCCCCCACCATCACCAACGATGGTGTGAGCATCGCCAAGGAGATCGAGCTCGAGGACCCGTACGAGAAGATCGGCGCTGAGCTGGTCAAGGAGGTCGCCAAGAAGACCGACGACGTCGCCGGTGACGGCACGACGACGGCGACCGTCCTGGCCCAGGCCCTGGTCCGCGAGGGCCTGCGCAACGTGGCCGCCGGCGCCAACCCGATGGCCCTGAAGCGGGGCATCGAGGCCGCCGTGGCCAGCGTCTCGGAGGAGCTGTCCAAGCTCGCCAAGGACGTCGAGACCAAGGAGCAGATCGCCTCCACTGCCTCCATCTCCGCCGGTGACAGCACCGTCGGCGAGATCATCGCCGAGGCGATGGACAAGGTGGGCAAGGAAGGCGTCATCACCGTCGAGGAGAGCAACACCTTCGGGCTGGAGCTGGAGCTCACCGAGGGTATGCGCTTCGACAAGGGCTACATCTCGGCCTACTTCATGACCGACCCGGAGCGCATGGAGGCCGTCTTCGACGACCCCTACCTCCTGATCGCGAACAGCAAGATCTCGTCGGTCAAGGACCTGCTCCCGATCCTGGAGAAGGTCATGCAGTCGGGCAAGCCGCTGCTGATCATCGCCGAGGACCTGGAGGGCGAGGCCCTCGCCACCCTGGTCGTCAACAAGGTCCGGGGCACCTTCAAGTCGGTCGCCGTCAAGGCGCCGGGCTTCGGTGACCGCCGCAAGGCCATGCTGACCGACATCGCCATCCTCACCGGTGGCCAGGTCATCAGCGAGGAGGTCGGCCTCAAGCTGGACGCCGTCGGCCTCGACATGCTGGGCCGCGCCCGCAAGGTCGTGGTGACCAAGGACGAGACCACCATCGTCGACGGTGCCGGCGACGCCGACCAGATCCAGGGCCGGGTCAACCAGATCCGGGCCGAGATCGACAAGAGCGACTCCGACTACGACCGCGAGAAGCTGCAGGAGCGGCTGGCCAAGCTGGCCGGCGGCGTCGCGGTGATCAAGGTCGGCGCGGCCACCGAGGTCGAGCTGAAGGAGCGCAAGCACCGCATCGAGGACGCCGTCCGCAACGCGAAGGCCGCCGTCGAGGAGGGCATCGTCCCGGGTGGTGGCGTCGCGCTGGTGCAGGCCGGCAAGACCGCCTTCGACAAGCTGGACCTGGTCGGCGACGAGGCGACCGGCGCGCAGATCGTCAAGATCGCGCTGGACGCCCCGCTGCGGCAGATCGCCGTCAACGCCGGTCTCGAGGGTGGCGTGGTCGTCGAGCACGTCCGCAACATCGAGCCGGGCCACGGCCTCAACGCCGCCAACGGCGAGTACGTCGACCTGCTGGCCGCGGGCATCATCGACCCGGCCAAGGTGACCCGGTCGGCGCTGCAGAACGCCTCGTCGATCGCGGCGCTCTTCCTCACCACCGAGGCCGTCGTGGCGGACAAGCCGGAGAAGACCCCGGCCGCCCCGGCTGGTCCGGGTGGCGGGGACATGGACTTCTGAGTCCAGCTCCAACGCCGAGAGGGGCGGGCCGCGTCAGCGGCCCGCCCCTCTCGCTGTCACGTCGGTAGTGGCCGCTGGTTGCGCCTCTTGTGCGCCCTGTCGTACGGCTGCGGGACCTGCACCGGCTCGTCGACAAGTGTCACCGGCTCGTCGGCCGGGTCCTCGGCGCCGGTCATCTCGGCCTGCTGCTCGGCGTCGCCGTAGTCGAGCCGGTCGAACGGCAACGGGCCGGGGCGTTCGTCGTCCGTGGTCATGGCTGCCTCCCTCTACCGAAACGGTAGGGCGCGACGATCACCGATACGGGCGAATGGCGCGATGTCCCGTTCGCCCTGTTGTCAGTCCGCGAGTGTTTTGCGGTAGAGGAAGAAGACGCGCTCGATCCGGGCGCCCGCGCTGCCCGAGTAGAAGGGGACCGGCCCCACCCAGCCGATCTGCGCCGCCGTCACGCCCGCCGCCCGCTGGTCGCGCAGGCACCGGCGCAGCAGCACCCCGCCGATCCCCGCGCCCTCGGCCGCCGGGGCGGTGCCCATCGGGCCGAACCAGCTCGGCCGGGACGACCCGTACGCGGCGAAGCCGAGCAGCTCGCCGTCGCGTTCGGCCAGGTGGCAGCCCGCCCCCTCCCGGCCCACCGAGCCGGCCAGCTCGGCGTCCCAGGACCCGCCGAAGTTGGCGCGGGCGAACTCCGTAAGCGCCGGCAGGTCCCCCGGCCCGGCGCGGCGGACCGACACGCCCTGCCCGGCCAGCCGCTCCTGGGCGGCCTCCGTCGAACGGAGCGCGGGCGAACCGTCGTACGACAGGTCGGCGGTCATGTTCCAGGCCGTCCCGTGCTGTTCGTAGCCGAGCGCCAGCGCGGTGCACACGGCCGGGGTGTAGCGCACGTCGATGCCGGGCCAGGCGTAGTGCGGGGGATTGCCGACGAGCCGCACCTCGGCCGCGCCCAGGCCGGCGAGGGCCCGCTCGGCGGAGGCCAGCAGCGCCCGTGCCACGCCCTGCCGCCGGTGGGCGGGATCCACCGCGACCAGGTCCACGTGGCCGTGCTGGGCGTACCGGGCGGAGACGGAGCAGACCAGCGCGCCGACCAGCTCCGCCCCCCGGTACGCGCCCAGCGCGACGACCGGCCGGTCGACGGCCGCCCGGGACCACACCGCGTCCACCACGTCCGACGCCTCGGCCGCGTCCTCGGGCACGTCCAGGGCCCGGCGGCACAGTTCCGCCACGGCGGGCACCTGGTCGGCGGTCAGCTCGGTGATCTCCGTCTTCATGGTCGCCGACCCTAGAGCACGAGGTCCGGGGCAGGGCAAGACCCTGCTCACCCCCGGGCCGCCCGCACCGCCGCGTACGCGTCGACCAGACCGGTGCCGGTGATGTTCCGGTCGCCGCCGCAGGTGTCCGTCCGGGATGCGTACGACGGCTCGGCCGGGGCCGCCGTGTCCCGCAGGATCTGCCGGGTGCGGGGCAGGTCGCCGACCAGCGCCGGGTTGGCCGACCACATCAGCGCCACCACGCCGGCCACCTGCGGCGTCGCCATCGAGGTGCCGCCCAGGGTGGCGTACCCGCCCCCGGGCATCGCCGACAGCACCTCGTCGCCCGGCGCGACCACGTCCGGCTTGGCCGCCCCCGGCACCGGACCCCGCGACGAGAAGTCGGTCACCCGGCGCTGCTTGTCCACCGCGCCGACGGTCAACACGTCCGCGTACGGGGCCGGTGGGTCGTCGATCGAGCCGCAGTACGGACCGGTGTTGCCGGCCGCCGCGACCACCAGGATGCCGGCGGCGTCGAGGGCGGCGGTGGCCGGCAGGAACGTCCCCGGGTCGCAGCCCTCGATCGCGGGGCAGCCCCACGAGTTGGTGAGGATCTCCGGGGCGCGGGCCGGTCGCCCGTCGGTGAACGGGTCCCCGCCCGGCGGGAAGGGCGCCAGCATGAACTGGAGACAGTCCAGGTAGTACCCGGGGTTGCCGAGGTTGCGGTCGAGGTTGACGCAGCCGACCCACCCGGCGCCGGGGGCCACCCCGATGCCGCCCCGGCCCACCGCGCTGCCCATCGTGTGGGTGCCGTGCCCGCCCTGGTCGGTCGGCCGACGGGTGCCGTCCCACGGGTCGTACCAGGAGTCGTCGCCGCCCCGGAAGCCGCCGGCCAGCGCCGGGTGCCCGCCGTCCACCCCGGAGTCCGAGCTGCCGACCACGATCCCCGAGCCGTCCACCCCGAGCTGGGACCAGACCCGGTCCGCACCGAGCATCCGGATGTTCCACTCGGGGCCGGTCGGCGCGGGCGCGGTGCCGCGAGCCTGGCCGGCCGGCGCGGGCAGCGGCCGTACCCGCTGGCTGACCAGCACCCGGGCCACCTCGGGCCGGCGCGACAGCCAGGCCCGGACGGCGGGCCCGCCGTCCACCTCGACCGCGTTCACCAGGTAGTAGGGGGTGTGGTCCAGCCGCAACCGGCGCAGGTCCCGGCGCAGCTCGGCCTGGGTGCGGTCGGCGGTGTCGACCAGCCGCCGGTAGACCTCGCCGGCCCGGGCGTCCCGGCCGGCCCGTCCGGTCGTCGCCGGGATGCCGCCGAGATCGGCCTGCTCCCGCAGCACCACGAACAACCGCTCGCCGTGCAGGCCCGGCTGTCCCACGCCGACGGCGACCACGCCGACCGCGACCAGCAGCGCGGCGGCGGTCACCCCGGCCACCCGCCGGCTCGGCCGCCGGCCCCGGGCCAGCAGCACGCCGTACGCCACGGCGAGGACGGCCGCGACGGCGAGCCCGGCACCGGCGGCGACCGCCACCCAGAACGGCACGTCGCGGGTGCCGGCCAGGACGAGCGTGATCTCCTCGGGGTCGGCGAAGGCCAGCGGACCGAGCACGCCGAGCCCGACCAGCCAGCGGACCGCGGGACGATCCCCGGCCGGGCGGCGGGCCGCCGCGTGCAGGGCCGCCAGCGCGAAGCCGGCCGGCGGCAGGGTCAGCAGCAGGGGAAGCTGGGCCCCGGACTGCCCGACCCCGGCGGCGAGCAGGAGCAGGGCGACCCCGGCGACCAGCCCGCCGACCAGCACCAGCCGGGCCGGCCGGGGCGGCTCGCCGACGGCGAACGGCGACCAGAAGGCGTCGCCCAGCAGCACCCCGGCCAGCGCGCCCAACGCGGCCGCCGCGACCCCGGCGAGCACCGTCTCCAGCAGCCCGCCGAGCGCCCCCAGCCAGACCCAGGGCAGCAGCAGCGCCAGCCCGCCGGCCGCCCCGAACAGCGTGGCGGCCGGTGCCGGCACCCGGGACGCCCCGCCCGCGCGGCGGCGGGGCAGCGCGCGCAGCAGCAGCGCGGCCAGGGCGGCCGTGCCGGCCAGCGCGGCGAGGTACGCCTCGTGGTGCACCGGCGGCAGGGCCCGCAGCAGCGTCAGCGCGCCGAGCACGAGCACCGCCGCCAGCCAGGCCCGGCCGGTGGCGCGCACCGCCACCGAGCGGGGCAGCAGGGCGAGCAGCAGCGCGGGCGGGCCGACCAGCAGCACGGTCGCCAGGGCCACCGCCGGCCACAGCCAGACCGCCCGGTCCAGCCCGGAGGCGAGCAGGACCTGGTCGGCCAGCCACCCGCCCAGCTGACCGACGACGACGAACCCGACGGCCCAGCAGCCGGTCAGCACCGCCGCCACCACCGCCCACGGGCTCGACCGCCTCGGCGGGGCCGGGGGACGCGGTGCGGGCGGATAGGCGGGGAACGGGGGGCCGACCTCCATTCCCCAGACAGTACGGCGCGGACGGTCCCTGCCGCGCGGTGGCGGCGACGGTTACCGTGGACGGGTGCGTGACCCCAACGTGTCCCGAACCGCAGCCGGTCAGCTCTCCCCCGAGCGACGGGCAACCGACCTGCGCCGCCTGCGCGCCGAACGCTTCGACGTGCTGGTCATCGGCGGTGGAGTGACCGGTGCCGGGGCCGCTCTGGACGCGGCCTCGCGGGGGTTGAAGGTGGCGCTGGTGGAGGCGCGGGACTACGCCGCCGGCACCTCCAGCCGCTCCAGCAAGCTCATCCACGGCGGCCTGCGCTACCTGGAGCAGTTGGAGTTCCACCTGGTGCACGAGGCGCTCACCGAGCGTGGGCTGCTCGCCACCCGGCTCGCCCCGCACCTGGTCCGCCCGGTCCCCATCCTGGTCCCGCTGCCCGAGGGGAAGGGTGCCCGTGGCCTGCCCGCCCGGGCGTTCCGCCGGTCCTACTACGGCGCCGGCGTGGCGGCCTACGACGCCTTCGCCGGGATCTTCGGCGGTGGGCGCGGCATGCCGCTGCACCGGCACCTGACCCGCGAGGGCGCCCGCCGCGTCTTCCCCAGCCTGCGGGCCGACGCGGTGGCCGGCGCGATCCGCTACTACGACGGGCAGGTCGACGACGCCCGGCTGGTGGTGACCCTGGCCCGCACGGCCGCCAGCCTCGGCGCGACGGTGGTGAACAGCGCCCGGGCCGTCGGGCTGATCCGGCAGGCCCGCGAGGTCACCGGCGTCCGGGTCCGCGACCTGGAGGCGCCCCCCGGCTCCCCCGACGCCGAGTTCGAGGTACGCGCCCGCACGGTGATCGCCGCCACCGGAGTGTGGAGCGACGACATGTCGCGGATGCTGAACGACGTCGGGCTGCGCCCCGGCATCCGGGTCCGGGCCTCCAAGGGGGTCCACCTGGTGGTGCCCCGCTCGGCGATCACCGGCGAGGCCGGGCTGATCCTGCGTACGGCCACCAGTGTGCTCTTCGTCATCCCGTGGGGCGGGCACTGGATCATCGGCACCACCGACACCGACTGGCGGCTGGACAGGTCCCACCCGGCCGCCTCCGCCCGCGACATCGCCTACCTGCTGGACCAGGTCAACACGGTGCTGGACCGGCCGCTGACGACGGCCGACATCGAGGGCGTCTACGCCGGCCTGCGACCGCTGCTGGCCGGCGAGGCGGACTCCACCTCCAAGCTGTCCCGCGAGCACGCCGTCTTCGAGCCGATGCTCGGCCTGCTGCTGGTCGCCGGCGGTAAGTACACGACGTACCGGGTGATGGCCTCCGACGTGGTCGACCGGGCCGCCCACCGGCTCGGTGCCGTACGCCCCTCACGGACCGCCGACCTGCCGCTGCTCGGCGCCGACGGCTACCCGGCGATGTGGCGGGACCGGGCGGATCTGGCCCGCCGGCACGGGGTGCCGGTCGGGGTGGTCGAGCACCTGCTGGAGCGCTACGGCACCCTCACCCTCGACCTGCTCGCGCTTGTCGACGCTGACCCGCTGCTCGCCTCCCCGCTTGCCGGTGCCCCGGAGTACCTGGCCGCCGAGGTGACGTACGCGGCCCGCTCCGAGGGGGCGCTGCACCTGGAGGACGTGCTCACCCGGCGGACCCGGATCTCCTTCGAGACGGCCCACCGGGGCCTGGAGTCGGCGGAGCACGCGGCCGAGCTGATGGGCGCGGTGCTCGGCTGGGACGAGGCCACCCGGGCCCGCGAGGTGGAGCACTACCGGGCCCGG
Source organism: Micromonospora sp. NPDC047074 (assembly GCF_040643815.1). Lineage (NCBI taxonomy): Bacteria > Bacillati > Actinomycetota > Actinomycetes > Micromonosporales > Micromonosporaceae > Micromonospora > Micromonospora sp. NPDC047074. The sequence goes on along the minus strand of NZ_JBEYVB010000006.1, from coordinate 265,019 downwards.
GTCGAGGCGGAACGCCAGTCCCAGCTGATGCCCGACGACGCCACCGCCGACGCCGCCCGGCTCGGCGCGCCCGACGTCCGGGGGTTCGCGGCGGACCGTGGCGTGGGCGACGATCCCGCCGAACTGCCGTCCTCGTCGCACTGATCGCCGGGCGGCGGTGTGTCGGTGCTGACGGAGCAGTTCGGGCTCCTCGACCGGGCGGAGCTGCTGGAGGTCGCCACCGCCGAGGGGCCCGGCGCGCTGATCGACCGGGTACGCGTCGCGGAGCGTGAGCACCCGGACCGGCTGCGCCGGCACGAGGCGGCCGACGACGCCTCGGTGCTGCTCTGCGAGTTCGACCCCGCCCGCGATGTAGATCTTGGTACGAAGTGGCCCCTTGGAGGGCCGTTTCCTACCAAGATTTACTGCCGTCGTGGGGGTCAGGGGCCAGGATCCAGAGGGCTCGCTGCTCTCAGAGGACCTTGCCGGGGTTGAGCAGGCCGGCCGGGTCCAGCGCGGCCTTGATCGCCTGGTGCACGCGTACGCCCACCGGGCCGATCTCGCGGGCCAGCCAGTCGCGTTTGAGCAGGCCCACGCCGTGCTCGCCGGTGCAGGTGCCGCCCAGGTCGAGGCCGAGGCGCATGATCTCGTCGAACGCCCGCCGGCCGCGTTCGAGGCTGGCCGGGTCGGCCCGGTCCACCACGATGTTCGGGTGCATGTTGCCGTCCCCGGCGTGACCCACCACGCCGATCGGTATGTCGCACTCCGCCGCGATCCGCTCGACCCCGTCGAGCAGCGCCGCCAGCGCGGCCCGGGGCACCGCCACGTCGTCGATGACCAGCCCGCCGTTGCCGCCCGGGTAGGTCTCGGCGGCGAACTTCTCCATCGCCGGGTGGGCGAGGCGGCGGGCCTGCAGCAGGGCCGCCGCCTCCACCGCGTCGGTGGCCGCGTAGACCTCGTCGGCACCGGCCGCCTCGCACACCGCCGACAGCGCGGCGAGGTCGTCGGCCGCCCGCGAGCCGGTGTCGGCGGCGGCCAGCAGCAGCGCCCGCGCGTCCGTCCGCAGACCCATCGGCCGGTACGCCTCGATCGCCCGCAGGTGCGTCTGGTCCAGCAGCTCCAGCAGGCTGGGCGTGAGCCCCCGGGCGGCGATCCCGGCGACGGCCGTCCCGGCGGCGGCGGTGGACGGGAAGACCGCCACCATGGTCAGCGACTCCGCCGGGGCGGGCCGCAGCGCCACCGTCACCTCGGTGATCACCCCGAGGGTGCCCTCGGACCCCACGAAGAGCCGGGTCAGGTCGTACCCGGCCACCCCCTTCGCGGTACGCCGGCCCGTGCGCAGCACCTCACCCGAGGCCAGCACCACCTCCAGCCCCAACACGTACTCGGTGGTCACGCCGTACTTCACGCAGCACATGCCACCCGCGTTCGTGGCGACGTTCCCGCCGATCGTCGACGACTCCCAGGAACCCGGATCCGGCGGATACCACAGCCCCCGCTCGGCGACGGCGGCCGACAACACCGCGTTGACCACACCCGGCTGCACCACGGCGATCCGGCTCACCGGATCGATCTCCAACACCGCGTCCATCGCCACGGTGCTCAGCACCACCGCGCCGTCGACCGCGTTCGCCGCGCCCGCCAGCCCGGTGCGCGCCCCCTGCGGCACCACCGGTACGCCGTACCGCGTGGCCGCCCGCAGCACGGCGGCCACCTGCTCGGTGCTGCGTGGACGGACCACCACCAGGGGCGTGCCGGCCGCACAGAGGTCGGCCTCGTCGCGCTCGTGCGCCCGCAGCAGGTCCGGGTCGGTGAGCACGGCGTCGTCGCCGAGCGCCGCGCGCAGGTCGTCGAGGAGAGGTCCGGCCATGTCGCCGAGGCTACGGTCGGCCCCGTGCGATCACCAACCGGCCCCCGAACGGGGGTAGCTTGGCCGGCATGCTCTACCTGGACCGGCCCGCCTGGCCGTGGCGGGGCCGGCTCTGGTCCCACCTGATCAGCGACGTCTCCCACGCCGAGCTGCACGCCTTCGCGGAGACGCTGGGCGTGCCCCGCCGGGGGTTCGACCGCGACCACTACGACATCCCCGCCGAACGGTTCGCCATGGCGGTCTGGTTGGGCGCCTGGGTGGTGCCGAGCCGGGAGCTGGTGCGCCTGCTCCGCGAGGCAGGCTTGCGCCGCCCCAAGCACCTCACCCGCCCACACCCTGACCCGTCCCCCACCCCGAGCCCCGCCCCGAGTCCCGCCCCCGCCCCGAGCCCCGCCCCGAGCCCCGCCCCCACCCCCACCCAGAGCCCCCGCGATCTTGCACTTCCTGCCCACCCTTTGCGGTGATCCGCGGCTTTCGTCCGGGCCACAAGTGCAAGATCGCGGGAGGCTCCGGGCGGGGGCGGGGGCGGGGAGGGTTAGAGGAGCGTCGCCAGTTCGCGGGTCAGGTTCGCCCGGGCCGGGGCCTCCCAGCGGTGGGCCAGCGGCGGCAGCCGGAACAGCGCGGGCAGGGCGAGCAGCCCGGTGAGCACCTGGGCGCGCCCGGCCCGGAAGGCGGGTTCGGGCACGTGCGCGTACTCCCGGCGGACAGCGGCGGCGTACCTGTCGTACGCCTCGGGTGGTGCCGCCAGGACGGCGAGGTCGGCGTCGCAGAGCAGCGCGCCGTCGGCGTCGTCCGGGTCGACGGCGTGCCCGGCGGTGAGCAGCACCAGCCGGCGTACCTCGGTCACGGCGTCGGCCGGCAGGCCCAACCGGGCGAGCCGGGTGCCGGCGAGCGCCGCGCTCTGCCGCTCGTTGTCGTCGCCGCCGGCGCGCGGGTCGTAGACCGCGTCGTGACACCAGGCCGCGAGGCGCACCAGGTCCGGCCGCGCGGCTGCCGACGCGTGGGCGTCGACCACGTCGAGGACGGCGGTCAGGTGATCAGGGGTGTGGTAGTGCCGGTGCGGCTCCCGCCAGCGCGTCAGCAGTTCCGCGCCGACCCGGTCCAGCTCCGCCGCGTCGATCGCCCCGGCACCGCGGGCCGCCGCCCGCCACCGGTCGAGAAGGTCAACCACCAGGCCGAGTCTGCCGTACGGTCGCCACCGCCGAGGATTCACCAGGCGCGGCACGGGTAGTCCCCGCCATGGCCGTGGCCCGGGACCGCCTACCCTCGCTCGTGCGGCGCGTCATCCTGCGGGACCGGGAGACGGACGTCGACGGGGCCCGGATCGCGGATGCGGTGGAGCACCTGCGGCACCGGGGCAAGGCGACCCTGCACGACCGCCTGCACCGGCTGCGGATGGCGTTGGGCCTGGCGGGGCAGGCCGGCCTCGCCGCCGGGCTGTCCTGGCTGGCGGCGCACGAGCTGCTGGGCAACCCGCAGCCGGTCTTCGCGCCGATCTCCGCCGTCGGTACCCTCGCCGCCTCGGTCGGCCAGCGGTTCCGCCGCACGGTCGAGCTGATCATCGGCGTGGCGATCGGGGTCGCTGTCGGCGACCTCCTCATCTATCTCCTCGGTACGGGGCCGTGGCAGCTTGGCCTGGTGGTCACCCTGGCGATCCTGCTGACCATCTTCGCGGGCGCCAGCGTGGCCATCGTCATCCAGGCGGCGGCCACGGCGGTGCTGATCGTCACGTTGAGCCCGTCGACCGAGGACCTGGAGATTCCCCGGTTCGTCGACGCGTTCGTCGGCGGCGGCATCGCGTTGCTGGTCACCGCGATCCTGCTGCCGCTCAATCCACTGCGGGTCGTCAACCGGGCCGCCCGGCCGGCCCTGGACCTGCTCGCCGCCCAGCTCGACATCACCGCGAACGCCCTGCGGGAACGGGACCGGGACAAGGCCCAGCGGGCCCTGGACCGGCTGCGCAACAACCAGGAGGAGCTGAACACCTTCACCGAGGCGATCCAGGGGGCGAAGGAGACCGCCATCCTGTCGCCGGCCCGGTGGCACCGGCGGGAGGAACTCACCCACTACGCCGACGCCGCCGACCCGATCGACCGGGCCATGCGTAACGCCGGCACGCTGATCCGGCGCGCGGTCACCCTGATCGAGGACGAGGAGCCAATCCCGGATCCGATGCCGGACGCGGTGGCCGACCTCGCCGAGTCGGTACGCCTGCTCAAGCACGAGTTCGCCGTCGCGGAGGAGCCGCAGCGGGCCCGGGAGCGGGCACTGCGCGCGGTCAGCGAGGCCGGCCGTGCGTACGCCGAGGGGGTCGGCTTCTCCGGCAGCGTGGTCATCGCGCAGGTGCGTACCACCGCCAGCGACCTGATGGTGGCCTCCGGCATCACCCAGGAGGAGGCGAACCAGGGCGTACGCCAGTCCTTCGGCGACCAGGACCGCCCCAACCCCGCAGACCAGAAACCCACCCCCGCCCCTCCCCCCTGACCCACCCCGCCCTCCCCGCCCCCGCCCCCGTCCGCAGTCGGTGATCTTGCACTTTTGGCCCGAGGGAAGGGCGTTATGCCCCTTTTTCCCGGGCAACAAGTGCAAGATCGCCGCGGGCCTGGGAGGGAGGGGCGGGGGAGGGTTAGGGGAGGGTTAGGGCAGGGTGGTCAGGGCGGTCAGGAGGTGGTCCACGTGGTGGGGGGTGGTGCCCAGGCCGATGCTGGCGCGTAGGGCGGTTGTGGGCAGGTCGTGGCGGCCGCTGCGGGTGGCGGCCTCGGTGAGCAGCCGCCGGGCCAGCGGATGGGCGCAGAAGAGCCCGTCGCGTACCCCGATGCCGTGCCGGTCGGCCAACGCCGCCGCCACCTCCGCCGAGTCCCGGCCGGCCACCACGAACGACACGATGCCCACCCGGGGCGCCTCCGGCCCGAAGGTGCGCAGCTCCACCACGTGCGGCAGGGCCGCGATGCCCTCGCGCAGCCGGGCCAGCAGGGCCTGCTCGGCGGCGTGCAACGCGACCCGGTCGGCGTCGGCCAGGGCGGCGCAGACCGCCGCCAGGGCGACCGCGCCGAGCAGGTTCGGCGTGCCCGCCTCGTGCCGGGCCGGGCCGGTCGCCCAGCGTACGTCGTGGGTGGCCGCCCCGACGTGGCTGGTGGCGCCGCCGCCGACCAGGTACGGGGGTGCGGCGTCCAGCCAGTCCGCCCGCCCGACGAGCACCCCCGCGCCGAACGGCGCGTACAGCTTGTGGCCGGAGACCGCGAGGTAGTCGACGTCGAGGGCGGCGACGTCCACCGGCGCGTGCGGGGCGAGCTGTGCGGCGTCCACCGCTATCCGGGCTCCGTACCGGTGGGCCACCTGGGCCAGCTCGGCCACGGGCCAGCGCTCGCCGGTCACGTTGCTCGCGGCGGTCACCGCCACCAGCACCGGCGGGCCCTGCTCGGCGCCGAAACGCGCAAGCCGAGGCGCCGGGTCCTGCTCGGCGCCGAAGCGCGCGGGCTGAGCATCGGAACGCGCGGGCTGAGCATCGGAACGCGCGGCCTGAGGACCGGGGCCGCCGGCCTGAGGACCGGGGCCGCCGGGCTGAGGACCGGGGCCGCCGAGCCGCGCCTCCGGTCTGCGCAGTTCGCCGAGCGCGGCGGCCAGCGCGCGTACCGCCCCGCCGGGCTCGTGCGGCACCGGCAGCCGGACCGAGCCGCGCGGCCAGGGCAGCAGGTTGGCATGGTGCTCCCCGCCGAAGGTCACCACCGTGGTGCCGGCGGGCAGGGCCCGGGCCAGCAGGTTCAGCGCGTCGGTGGTGTTCCGGGTGAAGATCACGTGGTCGTCGGCCCGGGCGCCGAAGAAGTCACCCACGGTCTGCCGGGCGCGCTCGTAGGCGAGGGTGCAGCGCCGCGACAGCGCCCCGGCGCCGCGATGCACGCTGGCGTACCAGGGCAGCAGCTCGGCCACCGCGTCGGCCGCGGCCTGCGCGCAGGGCGCGGTGGCCGCGTAGTCCAGGTTGATCTGGCCGGGCACGCCGAGCACGTCGAGCGGGCCGGCGGCCGCGGGCGGCGGCCCGGTCCGCGTCGGCTGTGGCACAGGCGGGGGTACGAGGGTGACGGTCATCGGCCGACCTCCGGGTCCAGGGACCCCGGGTGGGCGCACACGGGCGGGGTCCGCGCTTGCCCGGCGCGCGGTTCGGGCCGGGCCCGGTCATCACCCGGGGCACCCCACCGCGAACTCGACGAGGGTTGCCGGCCAGCTAGCCGGGGCTTGACGCTGACGCTCGTGACCTGCCGGCAGCATAGCCGGGGCGAATGCGGCCGGACCAGCCGGCCGGCGGTGACTACGCTGACCGCATGGCCGACACTCCGCCCGGCGGACCCCTGTCACCGTCGCCGTCCGCGCCCGCCGTCCCGCCGCCGGGCGGGGCCGCACCCCGGATGCCGCTGCGCCGGCTGGGCTGGCGGCGGATCCTGGTGCTGGCCGGGTCCGTCCTGTTCATCGCGGCCTGCGCGGTGTTCATGGTCTTCACGCTGGGCGAGAACCTCGGCGCCGAGGCCCTGCTGATCGGCGTGGTCGCCGCGATCCTTCCGGTTCCGGTGCTGGTGGCCTGTTTCCTCTGGCTCGACCGCTACGAGCCGGAGCCGTTGAAGTACCTGATTTTCTGCTTCGCCTGGGGCGCGTTCGTCTCCACCGCCGCCTCGCTGACCGTCAACGAGTTCTCGGCCGGCCGGTTCGAGGACTGGGGGCTGCCGACCGCGCTGACCGCCGTGCTGGTCGCGCCGTTCATCGAGGAGCTGACGAAGGCGCTCGGGCCGATCCTGCTGCTGATCTTCCGCCGGCGGGAGTTCTCCGGCATCACCGACGCCCTGGTCTACTGCGGGCTCTCCGCGATCGGCTTCGCGATGGTGGAGAACATCCTCTACCTGGGCGGTTACGGCTACGCCAGCGGCGTGGAGCAGTACGGGCCGGCGACCGGCACGCAGCAGGTCATCGCCATCTTCATCGTCCGGATCCTGCTCTTCGGCTTCGCCCACCCGCTGTTCACCTCGATGACCGGGGTGGGGCTGGGCATCGCCGCGCGGGCCGCCGACCGGTGGGTCCGGGTGCTCGCCCCGATCGCCGGCCTGCTGCTGGCGATGATGCTGCACGGCCTCTGGAACCTGCTGCCCACGCTCACCCAGGCCACCGGCGAGATGCTGATCATGCTGTACGGCTTCATCGGCGTGATGGTGCCGGTGTTCTTCGGCATGGTCGGGCTGGCCGTGTGGCTGCGCGCCTGGGAGGGGCGGCTCACCGAGCGGACCCTGCCCGACTACGTCCGGGCGGGCTGGCTCACCCCGCCCGAGGTGGCGGCGCTGAGCAGCCTGGGGAGGCGGCACGCGGCCCGGGCGTGGGCCAAGCGGGTGGCCGGCGACGCCGGGCTGAAGGCGATGCGCGGCTACCAGTACGCGGCGACCCGGCTGGCGCTGCTGCGCGACGGCGCGCTGCGCGGCCTGGACCGGCGGCCGGCGGACCGGGAACGGACGGCACGGGAGGAACGGGAGCTACTGGAGGCGATCGGCGCCTACCGGTCGTTCTTCGTGGGCCGGGATCCGCAGGTGCCGGCGGGAATCTGGGACGGAAACCGCTACCACCTGCGGTTCCCGGACGGTTCGCAGCGTGCCGTCGAGGCGCCGGACGAGCCCGTGGTGCCCATCCCGGTGGTCCTCGCCCCGCCTCCGCCTCCGGCCTATCCGACCGGGCACGGCGGTCCGGGCTGGCACGGCCAGCCACCGGCGGCACCGTGGTCGCCCGGCCACCCGTGACGTGACCGGCCCGGCGGCCCCGACGGGTCCCGGGCCGTCAGGTCATCAGGCTGGTGAGGAAGTCGCCGAGGCCCTGCGCCATCGCCATCAGCCCCGCCCCGATCGCCTTGAACATCTCGGCCGCGCCCTCCGGCCGGAACGCCATGAAGTAGATCAGGAACGCGACGCTTCCCCAGATCAGGAGCTTCTTCACGAATACCGGCATCGTCCCTCCCCAGGGCCGGTGGTGCGGCTGGCTTCCCGGCCGGGAGCGACGCAAACGACACCGACGCCCTCATCCGGGCGGGTGGGGAGACTGTCAGAGGTAGAGGCCGGTGGAGTCGTTCTCCACCCGCTCCGCGGCCACGGCGTGCACGTCGCGTTCGCGCAGCAGCACGTACCCACGGCCGTGCAGCTCGACCTCGGAGCGGTCGTCCGGGTCGAAGAGCACCCGGTCGCCGGAGACGATGGAGCGCACGTTCGGCCCCACACCCACCGCGGTGGCCCAGGCGAGGCGCTTGCCCACGGCGGCGGTCGCCGGGATCACGATGCCGGCGGTGGAGCGTCGCTCACCCTCGCTTCCCTCCATCCGCACCAGCACACGGTCGTGCAGCAGGCGGATCGGCAGCCCGGAGTCGAGGTTCTGGTCGACGGTCACGCCGGAAACGCTACCGTGTCCCGGACGGCCGGCCGTGGGCGGTTACGCGCCGAGGGGCGAGGGCAATGTGTGGCGGACCTGCCATACGGTGGCACGGTCGGACGTATCCTGTCCGCCCACCGGTGCGGTGTGGGCAGGCTGGTTCTACTGCCAGGAGGTGCGCTTGAGCCGCTTCGAGCGGATGCGCGGACGGCTCCGTCGCGCGTACGAGTCAGGTCGGGAGTCGGTGCGGGTCCGCCGTACGGACCCGGCCAGCGGTCCCGAACCGGCCGGCGTGGCCTCGCCGACCTCCCCCGGGCCGCTGGCGCCACCGTCCGCGACCGTGGTCGGCGCGGCTCCGCCCGCGGCCATGCACAACTCCACCGTCAGCCGGGACGACGCGGACGTGCCCCACGCGCTGCGGATCGCCGCCGCCTGGTCGTGGCGGCTGATCGTCGTCGGCATCGTCGCCTGGGCGCTGCTGAAGATCGTCGGCACCGTCCGGATCGTGGTCATCCCGCTGGCCATCGCGCTGCTGCTCTCGGCGCTGCTCGCGCCGGCGGTCGGCTGGCTGCTGCGGGCCCGCTTCCCCCGGTCCCTGGCGACCGCGGTGGTGCTGGTCGGCGGCCTGGCCGCGGTGATCGGCACGCTGACCCTGGTGGTGAACGAGTTCATCCAGGGCGTGCCGGAGCTGAGCAAGAAGTCCTCGGAGGGCGTACGGCAGATCCAGGACTGGCTGAAGACCGGCCCGCTGCACCTCTCCGACGGCCAACTCGACAACTACATCGAGGAGGGCCAGAAGTGGATCAACGACAACACCGACAGGTTCACCAGCGGCGCCCTGTCCACGGCCGCCACGCTGGCTGAGGTGTTGACCGGCACACTGCTGGTGCTCTTCGCCACCTTCTTCTTCCTGCGGGACGGCAACCGGATCTGGCGCTTCCTGGTGCGGCTGCTGCCGGTCGCCGCCCGCTGGAAGGTCGACGACGCCGGCCGGGCGTCCTGGGCGACCCTGGTCGCCTACGTCCGGGCGACCGTGCTGGTCGCCTTCATCGACGCGGTGGGCATCGGCGTCTTCCTGGTCATCTTCGACATCCCGTTCGCCTTCCCACTCGCGGCGCTGGTCTTCCTCGGGGCGTTCATCCCGATCGTCGGGGCGACGCTGTCGGGCGTCGTCGCGGTCCTGGTCGCACTCGTCGACAGCGGCCTGGTGACCGCGCTGATCATCCTCGGCGTGGTGATCGGCGTGCAGCAGGTGGAGGGGCACCTCCTCCAGCCGCTGATCATGGGCCGGGCGGTGGCCATCCACCCGCTCGCGGTGATCATCGGGATCGCGGCCGGCGTGGTCCTCGCCGGGATCACCGGCGCGCTGGTCTCGGTGCCGCTGATCGCCGTGCTCAACACGGCCGTCCGCCGGCTCGCCGCCCGCACCGTCCCGGACACCCCACCCGACGCCGTCGTGGTCGCCTCCCAGGCCCCCTGACCCCATCCCACGCCCGGCCCCGTGCCTACACGCCCCGCCGCGCCCCGCCGCGCCTCGTCCCGCTCAGTCCTCAAGATCGCGCTGTTTCATGGAAGTAGTGGCCTTCCCAGCTTGAGAGGCCACTACTTCCAGGAAACAGCGCGATCTTGAGAGCCGGGCAGAGGGCGTCGCGGGCGGGGCGGAGGGTGTCGCGGTCGAGCGCCGGTCAGGCCTTCGCGAGGCGTTCGAGGGCGCCGCGGGCGACCTCCGGCCGGGTGGTGTACCAGAACGGCGGCAGCGACCGGCGGAGGAACGGCCCGTAGCCCCGGGCGGTCTCCAGCCGCGAGTCGAGCACGGCCACCACGCCCTTGTCGCCGGTCGACCTGATCAGCCGCCCCACCCCCTGCGCCAGCCGGACCGCGGCGATCGGCACACTGACGGCGGCGAAGCCCGACCCGCCGCCGGCGTCCACCGCCGCCGCCCGGGCCGCCGCCAGCGGCTCGTCGGGCCGGGGGAAGGGCAGCCGGTCGATGACCACCAGTTGGCAGGCGTCACCCGGCACGTCGACCCCCTGCCAGAGGGACATCACCCCGAACAGACAGCTGGACTTCTCCTCGCGGAACCGGCGGACCAGCAGCGGCAGCGCCTCCTCACCCTGAAGCAGGATCGGCAGGTCGGTCCGCGCGCGCAGCAGCTCCGCCGCCTGCTGCGCGGCCCGCCGGGAGGAGAAGAGCCCGAGCGTACGCCCGCCGAGCGCGTCGACTAGCGCGAGCAGCTCCTCACCGGCCGCGTCGGGCAACCCGGACACGCTCGGTCGGGGCAGGTGCGCGGCGACGTACAGGATGCCCTGCCGGGGATAGTCGAACGGCGAGCCGACGTCGAGGGAGCGCCACCCGGCCCCCGACGTCGCCGGTGCTCCCGACGTGCCGGTGGGCTGGCGGCCGGCCGGGCCGACGTTCCCACTGGAGCCGGTCTCCTCCGGCCGGCCCCCGTTTCCGGCGGGCGCGGCGCCGGGGCGCCCTGCTCCGGCCCTGGCGGCCAGGGCGGCTGCGGCCGGCGACGGCGGGTCGGCCGGCGGCGCCTCCAGGCCCAGTGCCCGGGCCACCGTGTCGAACCGCCCGCCCAGGGTCAGGGTCGCCGAGGTGGCGACCACGGTGCGCTCGTCGTACAGGTGGGTGGCGAGGGTGCCGGCGACCGAGAGCGGCGCGACGACCAGCGCCCGGCGGCCGGTGTTGTCGTTCTTCTCCACCCAGGCCACGTCGTGGTCGGCTTCCTCCAGCAGCCGTTGTGCCGTCGCGGACAGCTCGTCGAGCACCGCCTTGGCCTGCTGCTTGCGCACCGGGTCCGGGTCGTCGGCCTTGACCTCGCCGATCGCGTCGAGCGCGGCCCGGGTGGCCGCGTCGAGCAGGGTGCACGCCTCGCGCAGCGCCGACGGCAGCCCGGAGGTGATCCGCCCGGCCGGCGCCTCGGCGAGCCCGACCGCCAGGGCGTCGCCGGCCGCGGTGAGTGACTCGGCGGTCTCCGGCCGCAGCAGGGGGCGGGCCCGCTTCGCGGAGCGGTCGATCAGCTCCGGCACCAGCTCCGCCTGGGCCGCCGAGGAGACCCGGTCGGCCAACTCGTGCGCCTCGTCGACGATGAGCAGCTTGTGCGGCGGGACGATGTGCCGGCCGGCGATCATGTCCACCGCGAGCAGGCTGTGGTTGGTTACCACGATGTCGGCCTCCCGGGCGCGGGCCCGGGACGCCTCGGCGAAGCACTCCGCGCCGAACGGGCAGCGGCTCGCCCCGACGCACTCCCGGGCCGGCATGGAGACCAGCCGCCAGGCCTGGTCGTCGACACCCGGGTCCAGCTCGTCCCGGTCGCCGGTGTCGGTCTTCTCCGCCCAGTCGCGCAGCCGCTGGACCTGCTTGCCGAGCCGCCCCGCCTCGCCGAGCCACCGCGTCCCGCCACCGGGTTGCGCCGCCGGTGCGTCGAAGAGAGTGTCCTCCGGCTCGTCCTCTGTGGAGTTGTCCAGCCGGGCCAGACAGAGGTAGTGGTGCCGCCCCTTCAGCACCGCGAAGGTGGGCCGGCGGCCGAGCACCGGCTCCACGGCGTCGGCGAGCCGGGGCAGGTCGTGGTCGACCAGTTGGGACTGCAACGCCAGGGTGGCCGTGGAGACCACGACCGGACCGTCCACGGTCAGCGCGGGCGTCAGGTAGGCCAGCGACTTGCCGGTGCCCGTGCCGGCCTGCACGAGCAGGTGCTCGCGGGCCTGCACGCACTCCTCGATGGCCGTCGCCATCTGCTGCTGCCCCGGGCGGGCCGCCCCGCCCGGCACCGCGCCGACCGCGGCCGCGAGCAGGTCGGCCCCGCTCGGCCGGGCGCCCCGCCGCCGCCCACTGGCGCGGGGCGAGGGGGCGGTCGGGCCGGTGGCGAGGCGCGGAGTCACCGTGCGACCGTACCCGCCGGCCCCGACACCGGTCGCGCCGATCCTGGCGTGGCGTCGTCACGGTACGGCGTCCCGCCGACCGCGTCCGGTTACTTCCGTGCGGCGACCGATGGGCGGTATCGGTTAGGGTGCGATTCATGCCGAGCGACGTGGTCCGTGTGATCTACCGCAAGTACGACGGCAGCGCCCACCGTGACTACCCGGCCCGCCGCCTGGCCGAGGACGACCTGGGCGTCTGGCTCGGGGTGCCCGAGGGCACGGCGTCCGTCTACCATGGCCGGCCGTCGGTCGAGCAGATCCCGTTCGTCCTGCTGGTGCCGCACCACGCCTGGTGGACCGGGATGTTCAACCCGCCACCGCGGACCAGTGAGGTCTACTGCGACATCGCCAGCCCGGCCCGCTGGGAGAACGACGACACCGTCCACCTCATCGACCTCGACCTCGACGTGGTGCGCCGCCGGGGCACCGGCATGGTGGAACTGCGCGACGAGGACGAGTTCGCCGAGCACCGGGCCCGCTTCGGCTACCCCGACGAGGTGGTGGCGGAGGCCGAGGCGGCGGCTCGCTGGCTCCTCGGCACGTTGGGCGACGGCACCGAGCCGTTCGCCACGGCGTACCGGAAGTGGCTGGCGCTGGTGGTCTGACCAGCGGGCTCCGGCGACTCGGCAGCGCGCCGCACGAGGCCGGGGCCGGGTCGCGCGGGGCCGGGCCGGCCCCGCGGGGCGGCCGGGAGGTGTCACCAGCGCGGCGGCCAGACATCCTCCGCCGTCAGCGGCGCCAGGCCGCGCAGCTTCTCCGGGTTGAGCTGGTGGAAGACCCCGGTCACCCGCCCGCCGTCCACCGCGACCGCGGCGACCACCCGCAGCGTCCGGCCGTCGGAGTGCGAGGCCTCCAGTTGCAGGCCCAGCACGCCGTCGACCAGCACCGGGCGGGCGCGCAGCCCGCCGGTGTAGCGGCCGGCCTGGCCGAACAGGCCCAGGAGGAGGCGGGCCACCGAGTCGGCCCCGGTCACCGGCCGCCGGGCCGCCGGGAAGTGGCCGCCGCTGTCGCCGATGAGGACCACGTCGGGGGCGAGCAGGCGCACCAGGGCGTCCAGTTCGCCCGATTCGACTGCGGCGACGAAGGCGGCGACCACCCGGCGCTGCTCGACCGGGTCGGCGGTGTGCCGTGGCGCGTCGGGCGCGTGCACCGCCCGGCGGGCCCGGGAGGCGAGCTGGCGGGCGGCGACATCGGTCGTGCCGAGCACCTCGGCGATCCGGGAGAACGGCACGGCGAAGACGTCGTGCAGCACGAAGGCGACCCGCTGCTCCGGCGCGAGCCGCTCCAACACCACCATCAGGGCCGTGCCGACCTGGTCGGCACGGACCGCCCGTTCGGCGGGGTCGGGCGCGAAGCCGTCGGTGCGGGGGCCCTGGTCGAGCGGGGCGACCACGGGCTCCGGCAGCCACTGGCCGGGGTACGCCTCCCGCCGCACCCGGGCGGAGCGGAGCACGTCCAGGCAGATCCGGGCGCAGGTGGTGGTGAGCCAGGCGCCGAGCTGCCGGATCTCGGCGCGGGCCGCCGGGTCGGCGAGCGCGGCGGCGTACCGCAGCCAGGTCTCCTGGACGGCGTCCTCGGCCTCGCTGCGGCTGCCGAGCATCCGGTGGGCCACCGCCAGCAGCCGCCCGCGTTCGGCCTCGAACTCCGTCGCCAGGTCCCGCATCCGCCGCCCCCCATCGGTCAGGTGACCATTCTCCCGCGTCCCGGCCAGTCCCATCCGACCCACCGGGCCCAGCCGCCGCCAGCGCTTGTTTCCACGGGCCGGCGGGCTGTCCCGTCCCGCGTTCCGGGTGCGAGGAGTTGGCCCTGGACGCCTGCTCGGGGAGACGTTCGACACTCTCGATCCCGGGTATCCGCCTGCCGGTTTCGACGTCCGGCGCGAACGGGAGCGGCTGCTGGGACCCGAGGGAACGCCGTAGATGAACGGCAGGTGAACGACCGGTGAATGTGGCCTGACCAGGGGGAGGCCGCAGAATTCCTCGATCCGTCGTTTTCTAGCATTCCCAGGCGGGCACCCTCCGGGCGGCCGCAACCCTTCCACCGACACGACGAGGTCCGTGCTGTGAAGTTTTCCTTCCGCCCGAACGAGGGCGCCTTCTACGAGCTCTTCACCAGGGCCGCGCAGAACCTGGTGAAGGGCACCGAGCTGCTCAACGAGCTGTCCCTTCCCGGCGTGGAGGTGCAGTCGGTCAGTGAGCGGCTCACCGAGGTGGAGCACGACAGCGACCAGATCACCCACGAGCTGTACAAGAAGATCAACTCGACCTTCATCACGCCGTTCGACCGGGAGGACATCTACCGGCTCGGCTCGCTGCTGGACGACGTGATGGACCACCTCGAGGCGGTCGGCAACCTGCTCTACCTCTACGGCCTGACCAAGCTCCCCTCGCTGCCCCGCGAGATGCACGAGATGGTCAACGTCCTCGACGCGCAGGCGAAGCTGACCGCCGACGCGATGCCGCGCCTGAAGTCGATGAAGGACCTCGAGGACTACTGGATCGAGTGCAACCGGCTGGAGAACGACGGCGACCAGGTGTACCGGATGCTGCTGGTCCGCCTCTTCTCCGGCGAGTACGACGCGCTGACCGTGCTGAAGATGAAGGAGGTCGCCGACGAGCTGGAGGCCGCCTGCGACGCCTTCGAGCACGTGGCCAACACCGTCGAGACCATCGCGGTCAAGGAGTCCTGATCCTGTGAGTCCCGAACTCATCGCCGTGCTGGCGGTGATCGCGGTGGCGTTGGCGTTCGACTACACCAACGGCTTCCACGACGCCGCCAACGCGATCGCGACCAGCATCTCCACCCGGGCGCTCACACCCCGGGTGGCCCTGGCCATGGCGGCGGTCGGCAACTTCATCGGCGCCCACTTCGGCGCCGAGGTGGCCAAGACCGTCGGCAGCGGCCTGGTGAAACTACCCACCGGCACGGCGAGCCTCGGCATCGTCTTCGCGGGCGTGATCGGCGCGATCGTCTGGAACCTGGTCACCTGGTACTTCGGCCTGCCGTCGTCCTCGTCGCACGCGCTGATCGGGGGCCTGGTCGGCTCGACCGTCGCCGCGTCCGGCACGGTGCTCTGGACCGGCATCGGGGAGAGCGTGATCATCCCCATGGTGCTCTCGCCGATGGTCGGCTTCCTGCTCGGCTACATCGTCATGATCGCCGTGCAGTGGATCTTCCGGAAGGGGCACCCGGGCCGGCTCAACCGGGGCTTCCGCTGGGCGCAGACCGCGTCCGCCGCCGCCATGTCGGTCGGCCACGGCATGCAGGACGCCGCCAAGACCATCGGCATCGTGGTGCTCGCCCTCTACGTCGGCGGCTACCAGGACGACCCGAGCTTCATCCCGGAGTGGGCGTTCTGGACGTCGGCCGCGGTGCTGGCGGCCGGCACGTACGCCGGTGGGTGGCGGATCATCCGGACCCTGGGTCGGAAGATCATCGACCTGAAGCCGCCGGAGGGCTTCGCGGCCGAGACCGTGGCCAGCGGGGTGCTCTACTTCAACGCGCTGGTGCTCGGCGCGCCGATCTCGACCACCCACACGATCACCTCGGCGATCATGGGCGTCGGCGCCACCAAGCGGCTCTCCGCCGTCCGGTGGGGCGTGGCCGGCAACATCGTCGGGGCGTGGATCCTCACCTTTCCCGCCGCCGGCTCGATCGGCGCCCTGATGTACTTCCTGGCCCGCCCGCTGTTCACCTGAGGCTACGCGGACGACGGTGTAAGGAAGGGCCCCTTCCTAACGCATAGCGTTAGGAAGGGGCCCTTCCTTACACCTCAGGTGTAGGAGACGCCGATCTGGGCGCGGATCCCGTCGAGGAGTGCCATCACCTCCAGCGTGGTGGCGTGGGACACCAGCGGGCTCTCCAGCAACCCCTCGGCGAGGCACCGCTGGACCTCGGCGGCCTCGTGCTGGTAGCCACCGCCGCCCGGCTCGCCGGTGATCGTCTCCGGCTCGGCGCCGGCCTGGTGCAGGATCACCGACCCCGGGCAGAAGAACAGCTCGGGCAGCTCGATCCGTCCGGTGGTGCCGGTGATGGCGGCGACCACCGGGGTCGCCCCGATCAGGCCGCAGCTCAGCGTGGCCACCGCCCCGGAGTCGTAGCCGAGGACGATCCCGGTGTTCTCGTCCACGCCCTCGGGGCTCAGCTTCGCCCAGGACCGGACGTGGTCGGGCACGCCGAGGATCAGGTGGGCCAGGCTGACCGGGTAGATGCCGAGGTCGAGCAGGGCGCCGCCGCCGAGCGTACGGGCCCGCAGCCGGTGCTCCGGCGGGAACGGCCCGGCCAGCCCGAAGTCGGCCCGCACGCTGGTCACCGTGCCGATCGCCCCGTCCGCCACCAGCTCGGCGACGCGGCGGATGAGCGGGTTCGTCCGCATCCACATGGCCTCCATGGCGAAGACCCCGGCCGCGCGGGCGGTGTCGACCAGCTCGGCGCTGGTCGCCAAATCGAGGGTGAACGGCTTCTCCACCAGCACCGCGCGGCCGGCCGCGAGGCAGGTCATGGCCGCCTCGTGGTGCGCGGCGTGCGGGGTGGCGACGTAGACGACGTCCAGGTCGTCGTCCGCGGCGAGTTCGGCCCAGGAGGCGTACGCCCGTGGCACGCCGTGCCGGCCCGCGAACCGCTCCGCGCTCTCGGCGGTACGCGAGCCGACCGCCACCAGTTCGGCGCCCGGCACCAGCCGGAGGTCCTCGGCGAAACGGGCGGCGATGTTGCCGGTGGCCAGGATGCCCCAACGAGTCATGGCGGCCAGGCTAGCGAAGATCACCGGGCACCGGCGTGGTGATCCACCCGTCGGGAACTAGGCTCGGCGCATGACGATCGACGCCGACGGCTTCCCCGCACCCCCGGCGCTCGTGGAGCACGCCCGCCGATTCCGCGCCGAGGGCGGCACCCCGGCCCCGCCCCGGGTCGCGGCGACCGTCCTGCTGCTCCGGCCCGCCGGCGACGACTTCGAGGTCTACCTGATCCGGCGGGTCGCCGCGATGGCCTTCGGTGGGATGTACGCCTTCCCCGGCGGCGGGGTCGACCCCTCGGACTCGCAGGCGCACCTGGGCTGGGCCGGCCCGACGCCGGCCGGCTGGGGCGAGCGGCTGGGGCTGGCGCCGGACGCCGCCCAGGCGGTCGTCTGCGCCGCGGCCCGGGAGGTGTTCGAGGAGGCCGGAGTCCTGCTCGCCGGCCCGGACGCCGGGACCGTGGTGGGCGACGTCAGCGGCGACGACTGGGAGGCCGACCGGGTGGCGCTGGAGCAGCGCCGGGGCGGCTTCGCCGACCTGCTCGCCCGGCGCGGGCTCACCCTCCGGTCGGACCTGCTGCTGCCGTGGAGCCGGTGGATCACGCCGGAGTTCGAGCCGCGCCGCTTCGACACGTACTTCTTCGTGGCCCTCCTGCCCGAGGGGCAGCGGACCCGGGACGTCTCCGGCGAGGCCGACCACACCCTGTGGGTCCGCCCGGCGGACGCGCTGGCGCGGGTGGCGGCGGGCGAGCTGCGCATGCTCCCGCCGACCCTGGTGAGCCTGGCCCAGGTGGCGGCCGGCGGGGACCTGGCCGGCGTGGCGCGTGCGGCGGCGACCCGCGACGCCGCCACCCCGGTCACCCCCCGCCTCGACGTGCCCGACGACGGCGAGCCCCGCTTCGTGCTGGCCTGACTGCGGTCGCCCGGTGCGCGGAGGTCGGCGACGCTAGGCCACGAAGATGCAGAACGGATGACCGGACGGGTCCGCGAAGACGTACAACGGCTCGTCGGAGTCGTCGGTCCGGTCGAGCAGGATTTTCGCGCCCAGGGCCTCCGCCCGCGCACGCTGCCTCTCCAACTCGGACGCGTCCGGCACCGTGAAGTCGAGGTGCAACTGCATCGGAACGTCGTGCCGGGGCCAGGTGGTCGGAGGCAGGCGGTCGACAAGTTGGAAGGCGAGCGTGGCGGCTCCGTCGGAGTCCCTGAGCACGAGCCAGTCCCGGTCGTCGGCCGTCCCGTCCGTCGGAGGTTCGTCACCGGGCCGGTACCGCAGCCCGAGCAGTTGCCTATAGAACTCGGCAAGCTCTCGTGGGTTCGTGCTGTCGAGCACGGTGTGCAGCAACCGGGGATATTCAGACATGCCCGTCCTCCGCAGCGACCGGTAGGCGTCTCCGCCCCGACCATAGAGCAGACCCCGGGACGCTGCAGGGCTCCCCGGGCGTTAGGAAGGGCCCCTTCCTATACACAGAACGATAGGAAGGGGCCCTTCCTAACACGGCTCAGCCGAAGCGGCCGGTGATGTAGTCCTCGGTCTTCTTCACGCCGGGGTTGCTGAAGATCTTCTGCGTGTTGTCGTACTCGATGAGGCGGCCCGGGTCGCCGGTCTTCTCGATCGAGAAGAAGGCGGTCCGGTCCGAGACGCGGGCAGCCTGCTGCATGTTGTGCGTGACGATGATGATGGTGAACTTGTCCTTGAGCTGGAACATCAGGTCCTCGATGGCCAGCGTGGAGATCGGGTCGAGCGCCGAGCAGGGCTCGTCCATCAGCACCACCTGCGGCTCCACCGCGATGGTCCGGGCGATGCAGAGCCGCTGCTGCTGGCCGCCGGAGAGGCCGGCGCCGGGCTTGCCGAGCCGGTCCTTGACCTCGTCCCAGAGGTTGGCGGAGCGGAGGGCCTTCTCCGCCGCCTCGTCCAGGATCGACTTCTTGCGGACCCCGTTGAGCCGCAGCCCGGCCACCACGTTCTCGAAGATGCTCATCGTGGGGAACGGGTTCGGCCGCTGGAAGACCATGCCGATCATGCGCCGGACGGCGGTGACGTCCACGTCCCGGTCGTAGATGTCCTGGTCGTCGATGGTGAGGCTGCCCTCGACCCGGGCACCGGGAAGCACCTCGTGCATCCGGTTGATCGACCGCAGGAAGGTGGACTTGCCGCAGCCGGACGGGCCGATCAGGGCGGTCACCGTCTTCGGCTCGACCGTCAGGGAGATGTTCTCGATCGCCTTGAAGGCGCCGTAGTAGGCGGTGACGTTCTCCGCCTCGATGCGCTTGGCCATGGTGGTGGTACCTCCGGGGTTCATCGGCCGAGCCGGTTGCGACGGGCGAGCAGCTTCGCCGCGACGGTCAGGATCAGCACGAGGGCGACCAGGGTGAGTGCCGCGGTCCACGCCCGCGCCGGCGCGTACCGGGACGCGTCACCGGCCTGCTGGTAGACGAAGAGGGCCAGCGACGACTGGTTGTTCTCGAACGGGTTGAAGTTGATCGCCGCGCCGCCGCCGGCGACGAGCAGCACCGGGGCGGTCTCGCCGGCCGCGCGGGCGATGGCGAGCATGACGCCGGTGACGATGCCCGGCAGGGCGGTCGGCAGGACGACCCGCAGGATGGTCTTCCACTTCGGCACGCCGAGGGCGTACGCCCCCTCGCGCAGCGGCGCCGGGACGAGGCGCAGCATCTCCTCGGTGGAGCGGACCACGGTGGGCAGCATCAGCACGCTCAGCGCCAGCGCGGCGGCGAAGCCGGAGAAGCTGGGCCGCCCGTCGTTGAACCACGGCGAGACGATCAGCACCCAGAACGCCAGCACGAACAGGCCGGCGACGATCGACGGGATGCCCGTCATCACGTCCACGAAGAACCGGATCGTCAGGGCGAACCGGCCCCGGCCGTACTCGACGATGTAGATCGCGCACAGGATGCCGAGCGGGACGGTGATCAGGGCGGCGATGCCGACCTGCTGGAGCGTGCCGACGATCGCGTGGTACGCGCCGCCGTTCGGGTCCCGCGCGCCGATGTTGTTCATCGAGGTGAGGAAGAAGTCGCCGTCCAGCCGTTCGACGCCCTTGCTGACCAGCGTCCAGACCACCGAGGCCAGCGGCAGGACGGCCAGCACGAACGCGGAGTGGATCAGCGCGCTCCAGGTGCGGTTGCGGGCCGACCGCCGACCCTCGACCCGGCTCGCGGCGGCGAACAGCCCGGCCAGGTAGAGCAGCGCGCCGACCACCACGACCAGGACCGGGCCGCCGGTGCCGGTGCCGTACACGAACGCGGCGGCGACAAGTAGGGCGGCGGCCGCGATGGCGGGTGCGGCGTACCTCGGCAACCGCCTGGCCTTCAGGCTCGGCGGCTGCGCCGCCGGCCGGGTCCGGTGAGACGTAACGGTAGTGGTCATGCGGCCGACTCCGTGAACTCCCGGCGGCGGTGGATGATCGCCCGCGCCGTGATGTTGACGATCAGCGTGATGGCGAAGAGCACCAGGCCCGAGGCGATCAACGCGCCCCGACCGGTGTCGTTCGCCTC
Organism: Micromonospora sp. NPDC047074; assembly: GCF_040643815.1. Taxonomy (NCBI): domain Bacteria; kingdom Bacillati; phylum Actinomycetota; class Actinomycetes; order Micromonosporales; family Micromonosporaceae; genus Micromonospora; species Micromonospora sp. NPDC047074. Next base: position 244,612 of record NZ_JBEYVB010000006.1, on the reverse strand, counting down.
GCCGAACGTGTTGGCGATGTTGGCGGCGATGGTGTTGCCACCGCTCTCGATCAGGTTGAACGAGATGTTGAAGGTGATGCCGAGGGTCATCGCCAGGGCGATGGTCTCGCCGAGGGCCCGGCCCAGCCCGAGCATCACCGCGGCGACGATGCCGGGGCGGCCGTACGGCAGCACCGCGGTGCGGATCATCTCCCAGCGGGTGGCGCCGAGGGCTAGGGCGGCCTCCTCGTTGGCGGTCGGGGTCTGCAGGAACACCTCGCGGGAGAGCGAGGTGATGATCGGCAGCACCATGATCGCCAGGACCAGCGCGCCCAGCATGATGGACTTCCCGAACGGGCCGTCGCCGCCGAAGATCGGGATCCAGCCGAAGTACGTGTTCAGCCAGGCGGAGAAGTCCCGCACCGGGTTGATGAAGACGTCCCGGCCCCAGAGGCCGAAGACCACGCTCGGCACCGCGGCCAGCAGGTCGATCAGGAAGCCCAGCGCGGTGCCGAGCCGGCGCGGGGCGTAGTGGGACAGGTAGAGCGCGATGCCCAGGGCCACCGGCACCGCGATCAGCAGGGCCAGCGCGGAACTGAGTACGGTGCCGAAGGCGAGCGCGCCGATGCCGAACTTCGGCTCCGCGTCGTTCGGGAACCAGCCCTCGAACGTCCAGAAGCTCTCGGTGTTGGCGCCCAGCGCCGGCACCGCCTTGGCGACCAGGAAGACCGCGATCGCGGCGATGATGACCAGGACGGCGGTGCCGGCGCCCAGGGTGAGCCCGCGGAAGGCCCGTTCGGCGCCGAAGGCCCGGGCCCGGGGCAGCGCGCCGCCGCCGCCCAACCCGGCTCCGCCCGGCGTACGGGTGCTGACTGGTGCCTCGGCCACACGCGCCGAGGCACCGGCGGGCCTGTCGTGACCTTCGGTCACACGGGTCCCGCCGGTGCCGGCGTGGGCCGAGCGGTGAGGGGTTTCACCCATCTGCTCGCTCGCTTCGAGTTGAGGTGGTGAGGTCTGTGTCGGTGCGTACGGCTCAGGCGAGGTTCTTGACCGCGGCCTCGACCTTGGCGCGGACCGTCTCGGGCAGCGGGGCGTAGCCCAGCTCGGTCAGGTCGGCCTGGCCGGCGGTGCTGGCGGCGTGGCCCAGGAAGCCCTTGACCAGCGGCAGCTTGTCGGCGGCGAGGCCCTTCGAGCAGACGATCTCGTAGGTCACCAGGACGATCGGGTAGGCCCCGGCCTCCTTGGTGTTGTAGTCGATCTTCATCTTGAGGTCGTCGCCCTGGCCGACCACCTCGGCGCCGGCGATGGTCTTACCGGCCGACTCGGCGGTCAGCTCGGCGAACTCGCCCGCGCCGTTGCCGATCTTGGCGGTCTTCAGGCCGCCGTTCTCGGCGTACGACCACTCGACGTAGCCGATGGTGCCGTCCTGGCCCTTGATGGCGCTGGCCATGCCGTCGGACTTCGTGGCACCGGTGCCGCCCGGGGCCTTCCACTCCTTGGCCTTGCCGAAGGTCCAGTCGGCGGCGGCGGTCTTGGTCAGGAAGTCGGTGAAGTTGTCGGTGGTGCCGGAGGAGTCCGAGCGGTGCACCGCGTTGATGGTGGTCGACGGCAGCGTGGCGCCCGGGTTGTCGGCCTTGATCGCCGCGTCGTCCCACTTGGTCACCTTGCCGGCGAAGATCTTCGCCAGGGTGGCCGGCTTGAGCTGGAGGTTGTCCACGCCGCTGACGTTGTAGGCGATGGCGACCGGGCCGATCACCATCGGCAGGTTGATCGCGGCGCCGCCGACGCACTTGGCGTTGGCCTGCGGCTGCTCCTCCTCCTTCAGGGCGGAGTCCGAGCCGGCGAAGTCGGCGGTGCCGGCGATGAAGGCCTGGATGCCGGCGCCCGAGCCGGAGGGCTCATAGTTGATCTTGGCGCCGGAGCACTTCTGCTGGTACGCCTTGATCCACTCGTCCATGGCGTTCTTCTGCGCCGACGAGCCCTGGGTGTTCAGCGTGCCGGTGGCGCAGTCGGCGGCGGCGGCCGACCCGGAGGCGGAGGCGCTGCTCGCGGGCTCGTTGTTGTCCGAGCCGCATGCACTGAGAGCGAGCGTCGCGGTAAGAGCGAGGCAGGCGAGGGTGCCGTGCCGCTGGAGCTTCACCTGAGGGGTTTCCCTTCACGTCTGACTTCGCACCCGGATTGGGGCCCGGGGTGCCGGCGCTGACCGGCTGATCCAAAAGTTAGGAGTGCCAGGTAGCCGGTTCGCCGGTCGCAAGTGAACGGAGGGTGAACAGGTGCGGCAGTGCAGATGACCGCTCGCTGAGGGTGAGTTGTCCGTTTAGTGAACTCGGATGCGCCTGTCGTAAGTATGCGGATTTTTCTGGTGCGCACCCGCCCGGAGCCCGCCAGACACCGGCTCGGACCGGCACGATGCCGCCGGCCCGGGCCGGTGCGGGCGGGTCAGGCCGACTGGTAGTTGACGTGCGCCGACCAGCGGGCGAAACCGATCCGCTCGTAGAGCGCGACCGCGGCGGTGTTCGACTCGTCGACGTAGAGCATGACCCGGTCCAGGCCGCGCCGGTCCCGCAGGTACGCCAGTCCGGCCGCGGTCAGCGCCCGGCCCAGGCCGCCCCGGTGCCCCGACGGGTCCACGCCGAGGACGTAGACCTCGCCGATGCGGGCCGAGCCGGGCCGCTCGTGCACCTTCGTCCAGTGGAAGCCGAGCAGCCGGCCGGTGGACTCCTCGACGGCGAGCAGGAAGCCCTCCGGGTCGAACCACGGCTCGGCGAGGCGTACCCGCAGGTCGGCGATGGACCAGCGGCCCTGCTCCGGGTGCGCGGCGAAGGCCCGGGCGTTGAGCGCCAGCCACTCCTCGTCGTCGACACCCGGCCGGTACGCGCGCAGCGTCACCCCCTCCGGCAGGGCGGGTTCGGAGATCGGAGCGGTCAACGGCCGGCGTAGCTGCCACAGCACCCGGGCCCGGCGCAGGCCCAGGTCGACGGCGAGCGCGGCGGCGGAGGGGTGGTCGCCGTGCGCCCAGACCCGCAGGGGCCCGTCGGCCGCCGCCAGTACGCCCCGGGCCAGTTCCCGGCCGGTCCCGCGCCGCCGGTACGCCGGGTGCACGACCAGTTCCACCCCGATCCCGGCGGCCACGTCTGTGGTGTCGAGGTGCGCGTACCCGGACAGCGTGCCGTCGTCCGCCCGGGCGGTCAGGTGCACCGCGGGCGCGTCCGGGTCGCGGAGCCGGAGCAGGACGTGCTCGTCGAAGGGGTCCGCTCCGTCCGCGTCGCCGGCGACCCGGGCGAGGGTCGTCACGTCGGCGATCTCCGAAGGGCTGAGGCGGTCGGCCCGGGTCACCCGGCCGTTGCTCGGTTCGGGGTTGCTCATGCGGTCACCGTAGTCCGGTCGGTCGCCCGTGCCGCCGACCTCGGGCCGGTTCCCGGGCTCACGTCGGGTCGGCGGGCAGCGCCTCCACCTCGAACCGGCTGGTCAGGTCCGGCAGGATGCGGTGCAACGCGTCCACCGTGCCCTGCCGGTCGCCGCCGGCGTCGTGCAGCAGCACGACCGAGCCGGGCTCGACGCCCGTGGCGACCGTGGCGGCGATCTGGCCGGCTCCTGGCATCTGCCAGTCCGACGTGTCCACCGTCCAGTGCAGCGGGGTCATCCCGAGCTGCCGGGCGACCGACACCACCGGGCCGGTCCAGGCGCCGCCGGGTTGCCGGTAGTACGCGATCGGCGCGTCGGGGACCGCCGCCCGGATCGCCTCGCTGGTGCGCAGCAGGTCCGCCCGGATGTCGGCGGGGGAGTGCTGGCCGAGGGTGACGTCGTGGTTCCAGCTGTGGTTGCACAGGGTGTGCCCGTCGGCCACGATCGCCCGGACCAGGTCCGGGTGGCTCTGCGCGTTCTCGCCGACCACGCAGAAGGTGGCCCGCACCCGGTGCTCACGGAGGATGGCGAGCACCTGCGGGGTGTAGCGCGGGTCCGGTCCGTCGTCGAAGGTCAGGGCCACCAGTGCGGTGCCGCTGGTGGTCTGCGTGCCGAACGGCCCGTCGGCCGGGTGCGGCGTCGGCGTGCCGTCCGGGTGGGCGCGGCCGTCCTGCCCGGTCTCCGTCGGGCGGCTGGTCCGGTCACCGTCCGGCGTGGGCCGGGGGGTGTCGTCCGCCCGCGGCTGGTCCGCCTGGTGCTGGCCGGTGGCGCTGGAAGGGGACCTGGGTGGGTCGGGGACCAGGCTGCGTCCCAGGGCGTACGCGGTGCCGAGCAGCGCGACGACCACGAGCGCGACGAGCCCGATGGTGCGTCCGACCGGGGCGTCCCGGATCAGTTGGTCCGCTCGCGCCGAACCGCTGCCCCCGTGGTCGATACGCACGACACCGCCCCCTTTTATCGCTAACCCGGCAGTCAGGATATGGCCGACGAGCAGCGCAAAAAGGGGCATACAGGAAACATCCCCGAAGGGATGGATGAGGTCAGACCGGCAGCGGAGCGTGCTCACTCTCGGGCAGCGACCGGGAGGGCGGTACGACGAACTTGTAGCCGACCTGCCGCACCGTGCCGATCATCGACTCGTACTCGGAGCCGAGCTTCGCGCGCAACCGCCGGACGTGCACGTCGACCGTGCGGGTGCCGCCGAAGTAGTCGTAGCCCCAGACCTCGCGTAGGAGCTGGTCCCGGGTGAACACCCGGCCCGGGTGCTGCGCCAGGAACTTCAGCAGCTCGAACTCCTTGTAGGTCAGGTCGAGCGGCCGGCCCTTGAGCTTCGCGGCGTACGTGTCCGGGTCGATCGTCAGCTCGCCCGCGCGGATCGAGCCGCCGGCCCCGGAGGTGGCGTTGCTCAGCCGGCCGACGGCGAGCCGCAGCCGGGCCTCCACCTCGGCCGGGCCGGCGGAGGCGAGCACGACGTCGTCGACGCCCCAGTCGGCGTTGAGCGCGATCAGGCCGGCCTCGGTGACCACCGCGACCAGCGGCACCCCGAGCCCGGTGGCGTGCAGCATCCGGCAGGTCGCCCGCGCCTCGCTCAGCTCCGAGCGGGCGTCGACGAGCACCGCGTCCGGGCTGGGGCCCGCGACCAGGGTGCGGACGTCGCGGGGCGCGGTGCGGACCGAGTGTGGCAGTAGGTCGAGCGCCGGCAGCACTGCGGATGGTTCGCCTGCGCGTGCGGTCACCAGCAGCAGGATCTCCACGATCACCTCCGTCCCGGCGGCCGTCGGCCGCGCGCGACCAGCGCACTCCGAGGGGGATGGCGCTGATGAACTTGCGTGGGTCCCGGCGTCGCTGACGGGCGGGTAAGCGAGTCGAGCGTAACCGATCGCCCCGGCTGCGCCCTGGCGTCCCTTCCTGTTTGCCCGAGTTGCCCATGATCGCGCTTCAGGTTTTAACGTTGCCGAAACCGTGACCTCCGCGCGGGCCCACGGGTCTGGCACGATCGGGGCGTGTTTCCCTCCAGCTCGCCCGAAACCGGTCGCGATCCGTGGTCCGACGGGCCTCACCCAGGGCCGTCCGGCCCGTCCCGCGGCCAGCCGCCGGCGCCGCGCACCGGGCCGGCCCCAGACGACGACGGCGACCGCCGGGAGCGCGGCGGACCGCGCCGCGCCCGGCGCGGCGGCGAGCCGGCCCGCCGGCCCGACGACGAGCCGGACGACGAGCCGGACGACGAACTGGTGGAGCCGGTCGAGGTACGCCGCCCGCTCGCACTCGCCGTCGCCGGGTTCGCCCTCCTGCTCGGGGTGGGTCTGGTGCTCGGCGCGCAGACCTCCGGCCCGGGGCACCGGCTGCCGTTCGCGTTCGTCATCTTCGGCGTGCAACTGCTCTTCGTGCTGGCCTGGACGATGGCCATGCGGCCGCCCGCGCTGCTGCTGGTCGCCCTGGTCAGCGTCGTGGCCGCGGTCGCGGCGGACGCCGCCGCCGTGCAGACGGACGTCGCCGGCCTGGCGCCGCTGGGCTACGTCGCGGCGGGCGGCTTCGCCCTCGGGGTGCTCGGCCAGCTCGTCCGGCGGGTCGACCGGGTGCGGGTCACCGACTCGCTCGGCAGCACCCTGCTGATCGTGGTCGGCGTCGTCGCCTTCGCCACCCTGATCGTGCTCAGCCGGATTCCGGCGGGCACCCAGGCCATCACCGTGTGCCTCACCGCCAGCGCTGTCGCGCTCACCGTCGCCCGGCTCACCGACGCCGTGGCGCCCTGGCCCCGGCTGGCCCCCCAGGTGCCCCGGGGTGCGGCCGGAGTGGTCGCCGGCGCGATGGTCGGCACGCTCGTCAGCGCCGTCCTCGGCAGCTACCTGGTGACGCCGTTCACCCCGACCCGGGCCGCGATCATCGGCCTGGTCGCGGCGGTCGCCGCCGTGCTGGCCGACCTCGCCGTCAACTACGCCGAGGCGGGCCGGCTGATGGCGGGAGAGCCGCCGACCATGTGGATCGCCCGGCACATGCAGGGGCCGCTCGGCGGCTTCGCCCTGGCCGCGCCGGCCGCGTACGCGATGTGCAAGCTCGTTCTCTGACGCGGCGATTGAGAGTTTCCCCGTCCGGGTACCACCGGTGCGCCGCACCGCGGCATCCGGGCACTGACGACAGGAGGTGGGCGTGGCGCGGGACGACACGTACGAGGAGCGGCCCCGGCGACGTGGGCGCAAGGTGCTCATCACCCTCGTCGTCCTGGTGCTGGTCCTGGGCGGCCTGATCGCCGTGGCCGACCGGATCGCGGTGGGCGTCGCCGAGAACGCCATCGCCGACCAGGTCCGGCGGGAGATCACGAAGCAGGGTGCGCACTCGTCGGCGCCGGAGGTGGAGGTCGGCGGGTTCCCGTTCCTCACCCAGGTGCTCGACGGCCGGTACGAGCGCATCTCCATCGGGCTGCGTGACGTGCAGGCCTCGGTGCGGGGCGACGCGGTCGCGATGCCGAAGCTCGACGTGGACGCCCGCAACGTGCGGGCCTCGCTGGACACCATCCGCTCCGGCCAGGGCGAAGTGGTCGCCGAGACCGTCGACGGCACCGGCACCATCAGCTACGACAGCCTCGCCAAGCTGCTCGACCGGCCGGGGCTGGCCCTCGCCGAGCAGGGCGGCCGGTTGGCCGTCACCGCCCCGGTCGACATCCTCGGCCAGCGCCTCACCGTGACCGGCACCGCCGACATCACGGTCGGCAAGGAGGGCCAGGTGGCGCTGCGCTTCAACGACCTGAACGCCGAGGGTCTGCCGAACCTGCCGCTGGCCCGGACGCTGCTCAACAACTACGCCCGCAGCATCTCCATCGACGTGCCCCTGCCCGAGCTGCCGTTCCAGCTCGCCGTCCGGGAGGTCTGGCCACTGCCCGAGGGGCTGACGGTCACCGCCGACGCCAGGAACGTGCCGATCAGCTCCGCCACCGGCTGACCGACCCACCGCCTCCGGCCCCGCCCGCCCCGACCCGCCCGCGCCTGCGTCCGCGGCCCGCTGGTCAGGAAGGGCCCCTTCCTCCACCGGTTGCGATAGGAAGGTGCCCTTCCTTGCGCCCCCGGCTACCAGTACGCGCGTCCCGGATGCTGGTCGGCCTGGTGGTGTCCTCGTAGCTGGCTGGTAGGCTCCCTGCTCATGGGGACGCTCCTCACCAAACGGCGCGCGGTCGACCTGTGCCGCGTGGCCACCTGCCTGTGTCGCCCCGCCATCTGACGGCGGGGCTGTCCTCGGTCGCCTAGCGGCCTCTGGCACGCAGGAGCCTTTCTTCTCCCGTGCTCTCCTTCAACGCCCGGCAGCGGCGCCGTCGCACGAACCCCTGATCCGTCCATACGGTGGATTCCGCGCGTGGTGCGATAGTGACGGCTTTCCATGTGCCTCGTGCTGGTTCACCATTCATCCTCACCAGGGAGTGATCTGATGAGTCGCGACACCGCACTCGTCTCGGCCGAGTGGGCCGAGAAGAACCTCGACGCCCCGGGCGTCGTCTTCGTCGAGGTCGACGAGGACACCTCGGCCTATGACACCGGCCACATCGCCGGCGCGATCAAGCTGGACTGGAAGACCGACCTCCAGGACCCGGTGCGCCGGGACTTCGTCAACAAGAGCCAGTTCGAGGCGCTGCTCTCCGAGCGGGGCATCGGCAACGACGACACCGTCATCCTCTACGGCGGCAACAACAACTGGTTCGCCGCGTACGCGTACTGGTACTTCAAGCTCTACGGCCACGGCGACGTCAAGCTGCTCGACGGTGGCCGCAAGAAGTGGGAGCTCGACGCCCGTCCGCTGGTGCGGGACGAGGTGACCCGCCCCGCGACGCAGTACGTGGCGCAGGAGCCGGACGCCTCGATCCGCGCCTTCCGCGACGAGGTCGTGGCCGCCATCGGCACCAAGAACCTGGTCGACGTGCGCAGCCCCGACGAGTTCGCCGGCCGGCTGCTCGCCCCCGCCCACCTGCCGCAGGAGCAGGCGCAGCGGGCCGGGCACATCCCCACCGCGATCAGCGTGCCGTGGTCCAAGGCGGCCAACGAGGACGGCACCTTCAAGTCCGACGACGAGCTGCGCAAGATCTACGCCGACGCCGGGCTGGACGACAGCCGGGAGACCATCGCCTACTGCCGGATCGGCGAGCGCTCCTCGCACACCTGGTTCGTGCTGCAGGAGCTGCTCGGCCACCGCAACGTGAAGAACTACGACGGATCCTGGACCGAGTACGGCTCGCTGGTCGGCGTGCCGGTCGCGCTCGGCGACGAGCCCGGGGAGGCCTGAGCCATGACCGCACCCACCGCTGCCGGCTGCGCCGCCCCGGACCAGGCCGCCCCGCTGCCCGCGAGCCTGGACCTGGAGAAGGAAACCGTGATCACCGGCGTCGTCCGGTCCGACGCGGGCGAGACCGTCCCGGGCGCGTACGTCCGGCTGCTCGACTCGACGGGTGAGTTCACCGCCGAGGTGGTGACCTCGCCGGCCGGCCAGTTCCGGTTCTTCGCCGCGCCGGGGGCCTGGACCCTGCGGGCGCTCTCCCGGCACGGCAACGGCGACACCGCCGTGACCGCCGCCCGGGGGATCAACGAGGTATCCGTCACGGTTGCCGCCTGACCCACGCTCTGATCGTTCGTGGCCCGCCCTCACCCGAGGTCGCGGGCCACGACCGTCGGAGGGGCACGTAACCGTGGGCGTGACACGATGGCCTCGTGAACGGTGTCGTCCAGGCGGGGCAGGCCCCGCCGACCGGTCCCGACCGGCCGACCTCATCCCGGCGATGGCGGCGGGTGCTGCTCGTCGCCACGGTGGCGTGGGCGGTGTTGCTGGCGGCGCTCACCTGGGCCTCGGTGCGGAACGACCCGCCGACCGTCCGTGAGCAGCGCAGCCTGGCGGAGGCCGGCCCGGTCGTCGACCGGGCGATCGGCGAGCTGGTCGCGGCGGCCGGCGACACCGCCGTGCTGACCCCGCCCGAGGTCGACCGGGGCTGCCGGGTGACGCCGTTCGCCGACGGCGCCGCCCTGTCGCGCGGGGTGGCGGTCTTCGTTCCGGCGGGCGGTGAGCGGACGCTGCTGGAGCAGGTCGCCGACCGGCTGCCGGAGGACTGGCGGGCCGGGGTCCGGGTCACCCCCGACGGCCCCCGGCTGCGCGCCGACGCCAGCGAGTTCGTCACCGTCTCCGGTGGGATCGAGCGGGACGGCCGGGTCCGGCTGACCGTCGACACCGGCTGCCGGCCGATCGGCGAAGGCTACGCCACACCCGGGACCGGCGCCGCCGATGTGGAGACCCGCGTCCTCGCGGAGGCGCTGCGGGCCCTCGGCAGCCCGGACGGGCCGGCCCCCGAGCTGGTCACCGCCCCCTGCCCCGGTGGCGGCACCGCCCGTACCGCCCACGCCGCGGGCGTGCCGGCTCCGTCGTCCCCGGCCGCCGCGTTGGCCCCCGTCACCCGCTTCCCGCTGCTGGACACCCCGCAGGCGTACGCCTACCGGCACGACCAGGTCACCGTCGTCGCCGACCTCTCGGGCGACCTGGTCGTCGTCTCCGCCGCCACCGGCTGCGCCGCCTGACCCGTGGGTCAGTCGCCTGGGTGGTCGTGCGGGGTGCGGCTGCGGCCGAGGGCGTCGACGTGGCCCCAGCGGCCGGGTATGTCGAGCAACTCGATCCGCCCCATCCCCTCGGGCACGGCCGGATCGATGATCAGGTGCTCGTCCTGCGGCTCCAGGCCCAGCATCACGCGGAGCAGCAGCAGCGGCGTCCCCGCCGACCAGGCCTGCGGGCTGCACGCGGTGGGATACTCCACGGGGTAGTCGGTGAGACCCCGCTCGTAGCCGGCGAAGGCCTCCGGCAGCCGCCCGTCGAAGAACCGCGACGCGGCCACCATCGCGTCGCAGATCCGCCCGGCCTCCTCGCGGAACCCGTACCGCCACAGGCCCCAGGCGATGATCGAGTTGTCGAACGGCCAGACCGTCCCGACGTGGTAGCCGACCGGGTTGTACCGCCCCTGGTCGTCGGCGAGGGTCCGCACCCCCCAACCGGAGAAGAGCCGCGGTCCCAGCAGGTGCTCGGCGATCCGGCCGGCCCGCGTCTCGTCCACGATGCCGCTCCACAGCAGGTGCCCGATGTTCGAGCTGAGCGCGTCGACGTGCCGGCCCTCGGCGTCGAGGGCGAGCGCGTAGTGCTCCCGCTCCGGGATCCAGAAGTCGCGGTTGAAACGCGTCTTCAGCTCGGCCGCCTCCCGTTCCAGCCGGTCGGCGTACGCGGGGTCGCCCCAGACCTTCCGGGCCAGCCGGGCGCCGCGGATCTTCGCGTCGTAGGCGTACCCCTGGAGTTCGCAGGTGGCGCGGGGGAAGTCGGGCAGCCGGCCGTCGCGGTAGGAGATTCCGTCCCAGGAGTCCTTCCAGCACTGGTTCCGCAGCCCGGTCTCCGGGTTCCGGGTCTGGTACCAGAGGTATCCGGTGCCGAGCAGGTCCCCGTACGTGTCGATCCAGTCGAGCGCGGCGCGGGCGCTGGCCTCCAACCGCCGGACCAGGCGGGTGTCGCCGGTCCACCGCTCGTACTCGTCGAGGAGGACGACGAAGAGCGGGGTGGTGTCGGCCGCCCCGTAGTACGGCGAGTGCGGCTGTTCCTCGAAGCCCGCCGTCTCGCCGTACCGCAGCTCGTGCAGGATCTTGCCCGGCTCCTCGTCCCGGAAGTCGTCGAGCCGGTGCCCCTGGAGGCCGGCCAGGATCATGAGCGTGGGCGGGATCAGCTCCGGCAGGAAGGGCACCAACTGGAGCGAGGTGATGATGCTGTCCCGGCCGAAGAGGGTCATGAACCATGGCAGCCCGGCGGCCAGCAGCCGCACGCCGAGGGCGATCGACTCGTAGCGCAGCGCCGCGAGGTCGTTCAGGCTCTGCCGGTACGCGCCGGCCAGCGGCTGGCAGTCGCAGCCGAGCTTCGGCGCGCGGGCGATCAGCTCGTTCTGCTCGGCGCGGATCGCGTCCGGGCCGCGACCGCCCCCGCTCAGGGGCAGGCTGGTCCGGAAGTCCTCGCCCCGCGCCCCGTACACGAGGGTGGTCACGCGCAGCCGGGTCGTCCACTCGCCGTGCGGTCCGACCCGGATCCGGTAGGTCATGCCGGAGACGTCGATGTGCGCGGGTTCGCTGGTGCTGATCACCGTCTCCCGGTGGAAGAGCTTCCGGCGGTACGCGAGCCGCAGCTCCTTGTCGCCGACGGCGGCGCTGGTGTGACCCTTCTTCCGCTGGACGTCCTTGATCTCGAACAGGTCCGCGAAGTCGGCGGCCACGTCGATGTGTACGACGTACTCCGCCTCCTCCCCGGAGTGGTTGAGCAGGGTCAGTTCCTCCTCGAAGCCGTCGCCGATGGCCCTGCTGCGGATCACCGAGACCTTCGCGTCCACGTAGTGGGTCGGCGCGCCGGGGACGAGGAAGAACCGGGTGCGGAAGGACTCGTTGGAGTCGACGGAGAGGGCGTGCAACCGCTCGCCGTCGAGGCTCAGCGACCAGGTGGAGAGGAACCGGGTGTCGAAGGAGAAGAGCCCGGTGGGAAAGTCGAGGGACGGCTCGATGTCGCCGCGGTGGTCGCTCACCAGGAACGTGTTGCCGTCCAGGATGTTGACCAGTTGCTTCACCGCAGCCGTCCGGCCTGGTCACGGGCGATCTCGCGGGGGTCCCGGGTGCCGGGCGGGTCGGGGAAGAAGCGCCGGAACGCCAGCAGGAGCACGACGTCGCCGCTGAAGCTGCTCTCGTTGCGGAACACCGCCGAGATTGCCTGGGCCCGCCCGGTGACGAGCCGCTCGAAGAGTTCCTCACTGGAGTACCAGATCGCGTCGGCCGGCCTGCGGTCGTGGCTCACCTCGATCGCGCCCGGACGGAGCTTGACCAGCCAGTGCACGGTGTGGCTGCCGTGCGAGAGGTCGATCTGCATCGTCCCGCTGACCGGGCTGCGCAGCACCTCCGGAGCGCGGGCCGGCAGTGATTCGAAGAACCGCTCCGTCGCCTCGGTCACACCCGAATCGTAGGCATCTGCCCGACCTGTCGGGCCGGTATCAGGGAGCGCTGGTCAGTAGACCAGGGCCTGGGCGCCCTCGGCCATCGACTCCTCGACGAAGACCGCCGCGCCGGCGATGCGGACACCCGGCAGCACGTCACCCGGCCCGATGTCCCGCCGGGCGGCACACTGCGTGCAGGCGGTCACGGTGCCGGTGGTGAGGATCACGTGCAGCAGCTCGGCCAGCGGGGCAGAGTGCGGCAGCTCGAACTCCTGCGCCTTGCCCGGCAGCGCGAACCAGGTCGACTCCCCGGTCAGCCAGAGCGACACGTGCACCCCGGCGGCGGCCGCGGTGGCGGCGACGGTGAATGCCTGCGCGCACCGCTCCGGGGCGTCCGCGCCGGCGGTGGCCTTGACGACGAGAGTGCGGGCCATGGGGCCCAGCATAGGATGGTCGCGATGGTTACCGAGATCGGGTTCGTCAGCCTGCTGGTCGCCGGCCTGGGCGCGCTCGCCGGTGGCCTGGTCTACCTCGCCGTCCGCATTTCGAGAGGGCGCTGGTGAGCGCGAGGAGTGAGCCGGGTTTGCGAGCCCCGCAGTCGCGAACGAAGGTGGCGCTGGTGAGCGCGAGGAGTGAGCCGGGTTTGCGAGCCCCGCAGTCGCGAACGAAGGTGGCGCTGGTGAGCGCGAGGAGTGAGCCGGGTTTGCG